>NZ_NOYJ01000005.1:0-3504 GCF_002258365.1 Rhodococcus sp. 06-221-2 | reverse complement strand
GGTGGCTGGTGCTGCTGTGAGTCTGGGTTGTGTGTGTTGTTTGAGAATTGCACAGTGGACGCGAGCATCTTTGTTGTAAGTAATGAAGAGCGTACGGTGGATGCCTTGGCACCAGGAGCCGATGAAGGACGTAGGAGGCTGCGATAAGCCTCGGGGAGCTGTCAACCGAGCTGTGATCCGAGGGTGTCCGAATGGGGAAACCCAGCACGAGTGATGTCGTGTTACCCGCATCTGAATATATAGGGTGTGTGGAGGGAACGTGGGGAAGTGAAACATCTCAGTACCCACAGGAAGAGAAAACAATAGTGATTCCGTGAGTAGTGGCGAGCGAAAGCGGATGAGGCCAAACTTTGTGCGTGTGATACCCGGCAGGGGTTGCGTATGGAGGGTTGTGGGGTTTGCATTGTCGATTCTGCCGGATCGGCCGACAGTGAGAAATTGTGGTGTTAGTCGAAGTGGTCTGGAACGGCCTGTCGTAGAGGGTGAGAGTCCCGTAGACGAAAACATTGCAACTGTCGTTGTGGATACCCAAGTAGCAGCGGGCCCGTGAAATCTGCTGTGAATCTGTCGGGACCACCCGATAAGCCTGAATACTCCCTGGTGACCGATAGCGGACTAGTACCGTGAGGGAAAGGTGAAAAGTACCCCGGGAGGGGAGTGAAATAGTACCTGAAACCGTGCGCTTACAATCCGTCAAAGCCGTCGAGCAGTTTACTGTTGGTGGTGATGGCGTGCCTTTTGAAGAATGAGCCTGCGAGTTAGTGGCATGTCGCGAGGTTAACCCGTGTGGGGTAGCCGTAGCGAAAGCGAGTCCGAATAGGGCGTATCCACGTTTGTGGTGTAGTGGCGTGTTCTAGACCCGAAGCGGAGTGATCTACCCATGGCCAGGTTGAAGCGACGGTAAGACGTCGTGGAGGACCGAACCCACTTAGGTTGAAAACTGAGGGGATGAGTTGTGGGTAGGGGTGAAAGGCCAATCAAACTCCGTGATAGCTGGTTCTCCCCGAAATGCATTTAGGTGCAGCGTCACGTGTTTCTCACCGGAGGTAGAGCTACTGGATGGTCTAGGGGGCCTACAAGCTTACCGAAATCAGCCAAACTCCGAATGCCGGTGAGTGAGAGCGTGGCAGTGAGACTGCGGGCGATAAGGTTCGTAGTCGAGAGGGAAACAGCCCAGATCGCCAGCTAAGGTCCCTAAGCGTGTACTAAGTGGAAAAGGATGTGGGGTCGCGAAGACAACCAGGAGGTTGGCTTAGAAGCAGCCACCCTTGAAAGAGTGCGTAATAGCTCACTGGTCAAGTGATCCTGCGCCGACAATGTAGCGGGGCTCAAGTACACCACCGAAGCTGCGGCACTCACACAATAGCCCGCTGTTCCCTTGCGAGGGTTCAGCCAGGTGTGTGGGTGGGTAGGGGAGCGTCGTGCAGCCATGGAAGCATCGGAGTGATCCAGGTGTGGAGGCTGCGCGAGTGAGAATGCAGGCATGAGTAGCGAAAGACGAGTGAGAAACTCGTCCGCCGAATGACCAAGGGTTCCTGGGCCAGGTTAATCCGCCCAGGGTGAGTCGGGACCTAAGACGAGGCCGACAGGCGTAGCCGATGGACAACGGGTTGATATTCCCGTACCCGTGTAACCGCGCCCATGGTGAATCAGTGACACTAACCACCCTGAATCCATATGACTGATCTCTTTCGAGAGTGAGGCGTGTGGTGGATGCGTGGGACCTGATCTGGTAGTAGCCAAGCGATGGGGTGACGCAGGAAGGTAGCTGGGCCAGTCAGTGGTTGTACTGGTGTAAGCCTGTAGGGCGAACGGTAGGCAAATCCGCCGTTCATGAAGCCTGAGAGGTGATGCGTAGCCGATTGAGGCGAATTCAGTGATCCTATGCTGCCGAGAAAAGCCTCTAGTGAGTTGTTACACGGCCCGTACCCCAAACCGACACAGGTGGTCAGGTAGAGAATACTAAGGCGATCGAGATAACTATGGTTAAGGAACTCGGCAAAATGCCCCCGTAACTTCGGGAGAAGGGGGGCCCCTGCCGGTGATCACTCTTGCAGTGTGAGCTGGTGTGGGCCGCAGAGACCAGTGAGAAGCGACTGTTTACTAAAAACACAGGTCCGTGCGAAGTCGTAAGACGATGTATACGGACTGACGCCTGCCCGGTGCTGGAAGGTTAAGAGGACCGGTTAGCCAGTAATGGCGAAGCTGAGAATTTAAGCCCCAGTAAACGGCGGTGGTAACTATAACCATCCTAAGGTAGCGAAATTCCTTGTCGGGTAAGTTCCGACCTGCACGAATGGCGTAACGACTTCTCAGCTGTCTCAACCATAGACTCGGCGAAATTGCATTACGAGTAAAGATGCTCGTTACGCGCGGCAGGACGAAAAGACCCCGGGACCTTCACTACAGCTTGGTATTGGTGTTCGGTTCGGTTTGTGTAGGATAGGTGGGAGACTGTGAAGCGGTGACGCCAGTTACTGTGGAGTCGTTGTTGAAATACCACTCTGATCGTATTGGATACCTCAACCTCGGACCATGATCTGGTTCAGGGACAGTGCCTGGTGGGTAGTTTAACTGGGGCGGTTGCCTCCTAAAATGTAACGGAGGCGCCCAAAGGTTCCCTCAGCCTGGTTGGCAATCAGGTGTCGAGTGCAAGTGCACAAGGGAGCTTGACTGTGAGACTGACAAGTCGAGCAGGGACGAAAGTCGGGACTAGTGATCCGGCACCGGCAAGTGGAAGCGGTGTCGCTCAACGGATAAAAGGTACCCCGGGGATAACAGGCTGATCTTCCCCAAGAGTCCATATCGACGGGATGGTTTGGCACCTCGATGTCGGCTCGTCGCATCCTGGGGCTGGAGTAGGTCCCAAGGGTTGGGCTGTTCGCCCATTAAAGCGGCACGCGAGCTGGGTTTAGAACGTCGTGAGACAGTTCGGTCTCTATCCGCCGCGCGCGTAAGAAACTTGAGGAAGGCTGTCCCTAGTACGAGAGGACCGGGACGGACGAACCTCTGGTGTGCCAGTTGTTCCACCAGGAGCACCGCTGGTTGGCTACGTTCGGAAGGGATAACCGCTGAAAGCATCTAAGCGGGAAGCCTGTTCCAAGATGAGGTTTCTCACCCCCTCGAGGGGGTAAGGCCCCCGGCAGACCACCGGGTTGATAGGCCAGAACTGGAAGTACAGCAATGTATGCAGGTGACTGGTACTAATAGGCCGAGGACTTACCACAAAGAAGCTACGCGTCCACTGTGCAATATCTGAAACAACACACGAGTAGTTGTTCGATAACACAACCGAATACAGGTCCAAGAACGAAACACCACCCCTGACAGTATGTGGGGGATGTGTTCTCCGACTGAGACCGCTCGTGACACTGTTTCGCAGAGTTACGGCGGCCATAGCGGAGGGGAAACGCCCGGTCCCATTCCGAACCCGGAAGCTAAGCCCTCCAGCGCCGATGGTACTGCACTCGACAGGGTGTGGGAGAGTAGGACACCGCCGAACAC
>NZ_NOYJ01000013.1:0-24397 GCF_002258365.1 Rhodococcus sp. 06-221-2 | reverse complement strand
GTCCAACGCCTCGAAAAACCGCACCTTCAACCCAGCACATGCCACGATCCCCGCAACTCCCTCAAATCGAGGGTGTTGCGGGGATCGTTAGAACCCGCCGCGAAGATGTCGGGGGCTTTCTCGTGTTCGGGCGCCGTTGTCAGCGATTGACGACGGTCACCGGATGGGCGTAGGGCAGGTCTTCGACGGGCAGCGGGAACTCGGTGTCCTCACCGAAGGGCGACAAGCCACCCGATCGAGCGGACGAGAGTTCGGTCACCGCGTGGTCACCGCGAGCGGTTTCCGGCCAGCCTGGATCGACATAGGGCTTCTTCGACTTGTTCACCATGGGCCCATTTTGACACCTGCCCTGCGGCGAGCACCAGCCCAGGTCTCTAATCTGATAGACGATGACCGACACGACTGCGCCCCGACACACCGACATGCCTCCCGATCTGCCTCAGTGGATCGCAGCTCGCACAGACGCGGAGCTGATCAAGGCCATGTCGTTGCGTCCGGATCTGACTGCGCCGCCGCCCGCCTCGCTGGCAGTGCTGGCCGGCCGGGCAGAGCAACGCCGGTCGATCCTGCACACTGCGGACACCCTCGACACCCTGGCCCTGACCGTGCTCGAGATCCTGGCCATCGAAGAGGCCTACGAGCGTCCGGTCACCAGGGCCACGCTGCTGTCCGTCATCGCCAAGCGCGCCCCGGCCAAAGCCGTGGACAAAGCGCTGTCCCAACTGCGCGAACGCTTTCTCGTCTGGGGCGACGCCGCTGGGTTCCGGATCAGCGCAACCGCTGCGGACGCCGTGCCGTGGCGCATCGGCCGCGCTCTCGACCCGGTGGACACCCTCACCGAAACCCACATCACCACAGCGCTGGCCGCACTCGAAGACGGCGAGCGCAATCTTCTCGACACCCTGGCCAGGTCTTCGCCCACCGGCCGTACCCGAGACGCCGCACCGGGCACCCCACCCGATCGGCCCGTGCAGAAACTGCTCGCCGCAGGCCTGCTGATCTGGTTGGACGAGCAAACCGTCGAACTCCCCGTCCAGGTCGGTCAGATATTGCGCGGCGAGCCCATGACGGATCCCCGCTCACTTGCCGAACCGAAGCTGACGACCACTGCACATGCGCTCGCCGACGTCGACGCTGCCGCGGCGGGCGAGGCACTGGAGCTCGGGCGGCACTGTGTGGCCATCATCGAGGCGCTGTCCGCGTCACCGGCTCCCGCCCTCAAGGCCGGCGGGCTCGGAGTGCGCGAGCTGCGCAAGATCACCAAGGCCACCGGACTCGACGACGACCGCGTGAGCATCCTCGTCGAACTGCTCGCCGCCGCCCATCTGATCTCCAGCGGAACCCCGGACCCTGTCCCCTCCGCCGACACCGGCGACGACTACTGGGCACCGACGCCCGCCGTCGACGCGTGGCTCGCCGCCGCCCCGGCCGCCCGCTGGCACACTCTCGCCTCCGCCTGGCTCGAGACGCCGCGAGCCCCGTGGGTGATCGGCATGCGTGACCCCAACGACAAGCCCATCGCTGCGTTGTCCGACGAAGTCCGCTCGCCTGCCGCGCCCCGCGACCGTCGCATGATCCTGGAGCTGCTCGCCGAGCTCGGCAGTGGACACGCCGCGACGCCCACCGACCTCACCCGCACACTGACGTGGCGTCGACCCCGGTGGTCCGGACGGTTCGGCGTGACACCCGTCGGGCACGTGATCGCCGAGGCGACCGCTTTGGGAGTGGTCGCGCGCGGCGCGATGTCGACGCCGGGACGCTCGCTGCTGCACGACGGTAATGCCGAGGCCGACATGCGCGCGGCACTCCCCGAGCCGATCGACTACGTGTTGGTCCAGGCCGACCTGACGCTGGTGGCACCGGGACCGCTCGAACCGGATCTGCAGGATCGGATCGCGCTCGTCGCCGACGTGGAGTCGGCGGGTGCCGCGACGATGTATCGCATCAGCGACACGAGCCTGCGCCGGGCCCTCGACGTGGGCCTGACGGCCTCGGAGTTGCATTCGTTGTTCGCGACCCATTCGCGCACTCCGGTTCCGCAGGCCCTGACGTATCTGATCGACGACGTGGCCAGGCGTCACGGCCGGCTACGCGCCGGCGTGGCCGCGTCGTTCGTCCGGTGCGAGGATCCGGCGTTGCTCGCCGAGGTGATGGCCTCTCCGGCCGCCGAGTCGCTGGCCCTGCGCGCCCTCGCCCCGACCGTCGCGATCTCCCAGGCACCGCTGGCCGAGGTGCTGTCGGTACTCGCCGGGGCCGGATTCGCGCCCGCGGGTGAAGACTCGTCCGGCACCATCGTCGATCTTCGAGCCCGCGGCTCCCGGGTGTCGGCGCGGCGGCCGCGCCAGACCTTCCGTACCCCGGCCGTTCCCACCGACGAGCAGCTCGGGTCGTTGGTACGCGGAATGCGAGCCGCCGACCGCGCTGCGGGCAACGGCGGTGCGGTGGTGCGCGCCGACGGATCTCGCGCGAGCAGCACCGCGACGATGACGCTGCTGCAGACAGCAGCGAAGGTCAAGCGCAGCGTCAGCATCGGGTACGTCGACGCACAGGGCGTCGCGACCCACCGCATCGTCGATCCGATCAGCATCGGCGGCGGTCAACTCGACGCATTCGACCCCGCCACCGGGGGCGTGCGGCGGTTCACTCTGCACCGCATCACCTCCGTCGCCTTGGTGGACTGAGTCACTGCTCACGTGCACGCGGGCCCCTACCTGTGGACAATGGAGAAGTTGCGCTCTTTCGGGCGCAGCAGAAGTCTCTAGGAGGAACCGTGACCGACGGCCCGCTGATCGTCCAGTCCGACAAAACGCTGTTGCTCGAGGTCGATCACGAACTCGCGGGCGCAGCGCGGGCGGCGATCGCACCGTTCGCCGAGCTCGAACGTGCGCCCGAGCACGTGCACACCTACCGCATCACCCCGCTGGCGCTGTGGAACGCGCGCGCTGCCGGTCACGATGCCGAGCAGGTGGTCGACGCGTTGGTCAACTTCTCGCGCTATGCGGTACCGCAGCCGTTGCTGGTCGACATCGTCGACACGATGGCCCGATACGGCCGGTTGCAGTTGGTCAAGAGCCCGGTCCACGGTCTGGTGCTGATCAGCCTGGACCGCGCGGTGCTCACCGAAGTGATGCGGCACAAGAAGATTGCGCCCATGCTCGGCGCGATGGTGGACGAGGACACGGTCATCGTGCATCCGAGCGAACGCGGCCACGTGAAGCAGATGTTGCTCAAGATCGGCTGGCCCGCCGAGGACCTCGCCGGCTACGTCGACGGCGAAGCGCACCCGATCGAGCTCGATACCGAGGGTGGCAAGTGGACGCTGCGCGACTACCAGGAGATGGCCGCGGATTCGTTCTGGGCCGGCGGCTCCGGCGTCGTCGTGCTGCCGTGTGGTGCGGGTAAGACCATGGTCGGTGCGGCGGCGATGGCCAGAGCCAAGGCCACCACGCTGATCCTGGTCACCAACACCGTCGCCGGCAGGCAGTGGAAGCGCGAGCTCATCGCTCGCACGTCGCTCACCGAGGAAGAGATCGGCGAGTATTCGGGCGAGCGCAAAGAGATCCGCCCTGTGACAATCGCCACGTACCAGGTCATCACCCGTCGAACCAAGGGTGAGTACAAGCACCTGGAGCTGTTCGACTCCCGCGACTGGGGATTGGTGATCTACGACGAGGTACACCTGCTCCCCGCACCGGTGTTCCGCATGACAGCCGACCTGCAGTCACGGCGTCGACTCGGCTTGACGGCCACGCTCGTCCGCGAGGACGGACGCGAGGGCGACGTCTTCTCGCTGATCGGCCCGAAGCGCTACGACGCGCCCTGGAAGGACATCGAGGCGCAGGGGTGGATCGCACCGGCCGAGTGCATCGAGGTGCGCGTCACCCTCACCGACGCCGAGCGCATGTCGTACGCGGTCGCCGAACCCGAGGAGCGCTACAAGCTCTGCTCGACGGCGCACACCAAGATCGCCGTCGTGAAGTCCATTCTGGCGAAACACCAAGACGCTCCGACGTTGGTGATCGGCGCGTACCTCGATCAGCTGAACGAACTCGGTGAAGCCCTGAACGCGCCGGTGATCCAGGGCTCGACCAAGAACAAGGAACGAGAGGTGCTGTTCGACGCCTTCCGCAAGGGTGAGATCCAGACTCTGGTGGTGAGCAAGGTGGCGAACTTCTCGATCGACCTTCCCGAAGCGTCGGTGGCAGTCCAGGTTTCGGGAACGTTCGGCTCCCGGCAGGAAGAAGCCCAGCGACTGGGCCGATTGCTTCGGCCGAAACACGACGGTGGTCAGGCGCACTTCTACTCGGTGGTCTCGCGCGACACCCTCGACGCCGAATACGCCGCGCACCGGCAGCGGTTCCTCGCCGAACAGGGGTACGCGTACCGCATCACCGACGCCGACGACCTGCTCGGCCCGGCAATCTGACGCTTCGTGTCGGGATCGGCGGCATGCTAGGAATAGCAGTGTGCGCCGATTCGAGTTCCCCGTAGACGTAGCCCACGCGAAGTCGGTCAACGAGACGTTCACCGAACTTCGCCGGCTGCGGATGTCCGCGGCGCTCACGGCAGCGGTCCTGCTGGCACTGGGGATCTGGTTCTTCTGGATCGCGACGCCGTGGTCGTACATCCTCGGCGGCGTGTTCTGCATCGGGGCGGCGACGTCCCTGTGGGTCATGGTGTGGGCACCGAAGAAGATGGGGTCCATCGAATCGCTCTACACCCGGGGCGATCTGGTTCCGGCGGTGGTGGCCGAGACGATGCCGAGCGGCGCGACATTGCTGTCGCTGGTCGATGTCGCGAAACCAGGAGTCGACGAGCCGCACTACGTCCTGATCACGCGCGTCGTCCGTGCGCTGCCCGGCCACGCCGTCGAACGCGGTGCCGAGGTGCCTGCGGTGTCGGTGCTCGCCGATCGCGGCCGTAACACCGGTGGACGCACCTGGCAGCTGGTGTCGGCGATGCCGATCGCCTGGGGCACCACCGACGCAGCCGTTCTGGCGCGCGCCGCCGCCGAGATCACCGAAGGCGAATGGGCACTGCTGCACGCCAACATCGGACTGTCGGAGAAGGTACGCAAGGCCAAGAACCAGCAGCTGCTCGTGGACCCCGCCGATCTGCCCGAGGATCTGACGCGGCCTACCGAAGAGCCGGGGGTGGAGCCTGCGGAACGACCTACCGAAGAGCCGGGATGACCTCGCGCTCGAAGAGTTCGATGCCGGAGCGGTCGTAGGCGGCTTCGGGGAAGTAGAAGATTCCGTACGTCATGCCCTGCTGCTGCAGTTCGGTGAGGTTCTCGACGATCTGCTCGGGTGTTCCGACGGCGGGCATTCCGCGGTATGCGCCCAATGCCTCGTGTGCCTTCTCGGCTCCGACGTGTTCGGTCAGTCGAGCCTCGAGAGCGCGTAGCCGCTCCTGCACCTCGGCCTCCGTGGAGCCGATGGCCACGTTGTAGTTGGCCGAGCGGACGATGGCGTCGAAGTCCGTGCCGACGGTTGCGCAATGATCGCGCAGCAGAGCCGATTTGGCGGCGAATCCGGTAGGGGTTCCATCGAAGTTGGTGTAGTTCGCGTATTTCGCTGCGATCTTCAGTGTCACTTTTTCGCCGCCACCGGCGATCCACAGTGGGATGCCGCCCTCCTGCAGGGGCAGTGGGCGCACCACGGCACCGTCGATCTCGTAGTGCTTGCCGTCGAGATACACCTCGCCGGTGGTCCACGCTTGTTTGAAGATCTGTACGCCCTCGTCGAGGCGGCCCAATCGTTCACCGGCAGAGGGAAATCCGTAGCCGTAGGCGCGGAACTCGTGCTCGTGCCAACCGCCGCCGATACCCATCTCGACCCGACCGCCGGAGATGATGTCCACTGTCGCAGCAACTTTCGCTAGATAGGCGGGGTTGCGATAGGACATCGCCGTGCACATCTGACCCAGTCGGATACGCGAGGTGGACGCGGCGAGTGCGGACATCAGCGACCAGGCCTCGTGCGTCGCCTCGTCCGTCGCGACAGGAACGGTGTGGAAGTGGTCGTAGACCCACAGTGATTCCCACGGTCCGGCTTCGGCGGCAACGGCATGCTCGCGCAGCACACTCCACTGCTGGGCCGGATCGATCCCGACCAGATCCAGCCGCCAACCCTGAGGCACGAACATTCCGAATCGCATGACAGGCACAGTACAGACGCAGGCCCGACGCTCGCGCCGGCTGTGTGAACTACGCTGCAGGAATGTCCGAGATGTTGCCGTCGCGCACAGTGACCCGGTTGCGCCCGTTCGCATCGACCATTTTCGCCGAGATGACCGCACTCGCGGTGGCGAAGAACGCCGTCAATCTGGGGCAGGGATTCCCGGACACGGACGGACCGTCGGCCATGCTCGAGGCCGCGCGGGACGCCATCGCGAACGGCCTCAACCAGTACTCCCCCGGCCCGGGAATGCCGGTCCTGCGCGCAGCCATCTCCGAAGACCGGCACGCCCGGTTCGGACTTCGGTACGACCCCGATTCGCAGGTTCTCGTGACCGTGGGTGCCACCGAGGCCATCTCGGCGACGCTGCTCGGCTTGATCGAGGCGGGCGACGACGTGCTGTTGATCGAGCCGTTCTACGACTCCTATGCGGCCGCTGTGGCGTTGGCCGGAGCCACTCGCACGGCCGTTCCCCTGGTCACCGACGGCAACGGATGGACCGTCGACACCGACGCCCTCGAACGGGCCGTGAGCCCACGAACGCGCATGCTGATCGTCAACTCGCCGCACAATCCCACCGGCACCGTGTTCGATCGCGAGACGATGATCCGTATCTCCGAGATCGCGATCGCCCACGACCTGCTCGTGCTCACCGACGAGGTGTACGAGCACCTGATCTTCGACGACGGTGTGCACACCCCGATCGCGACGCTGCCGGACATGTTCGAGCGAACCGTCACCGTGTCCAGTGCCGCGAAGACGTTCAACGCCACCGGCTGGAAAACCGGGTGGGCGCTCGGACCGAAAGAGCTGATCGATGCGGTGCGCGCCGCCAAGCAGTTCATGAGCTTCGTCGGCGGTACCCCGTTCCAGCCCGCCGTCGCGTACGCACTCGGTCACGAGCAGGCGTGGATCGCCGCCATGCGCGACGGTCTGCAGCGCAAGCGAGACACGCTGTCCGCGGCATTGTCCGAGGCGGGTGCGGACGTCAAGCACAGTGCCGGAACATATTTCGTGTGCGCCGATATCGCACCGATCGGCCGCGGTGATGCGTACGAGTTCTGTCGCACCCTGCCCGATCTCGTGGGCGTCGCCGCGGTACCGGTGACTGCCTTCGTCGACGAGCCTGCGCCGTGGAAGTCGTTGGTGCGCTTCGCTTTCTGCAAGCAGGACCACGTGCTCGCCGATGCCGCCGAGAGGTTACGGCGATTGTGACTGCGCAACCGACGATTCCGGCGTACTTCGTCAGGCAAGCCGTCGACCTCGCGGCCAACGGCGGAGTGGACCTGACGTACCCGTTGTCGATGGCCGGGATCGGAACCACCATTCTCGACGACCCGGCGGAGCGGCTCACCACCCGACAGGTCACCGCGTTCACCCAGGCCGTCTGGGCGATGACCGGCGACGAACTCTTCGGACTCGCCGCAGTTCCCGTGCGGCGCGGCAGTTTTCGGGTGGTGTGTCAGACGTTGATACACACGGAGAATCTGTGGGCAGCGCTGATTCGAATGTCCGAGACCATGCGCGTGCTCATTCCGGTGAAACCGATGACGCTGGATCGAACCGAGCAGTCGACGGTTCTGACGGTGCACGTCGAAGCCACGACCGACCTCAGCCCCGAAGCGAACGAGCTCGCCGAGCGATTGCTGACCGACTTCCTGTTGATTCTGCTGCATCGGTTCGCGGCGTGGCTGATCGGTAACCGGGTCAAACTCCTGTCGGTTCAGTTGCCCTATGCACTGCCTGGACCCGAGGCCGGGAAGATGTACGACACCATATTCGGAACTCATGTGCAGTTCGGATCCGAGCGCGCCGCACTGGAATTCGACACCGCGCTCATGCGCGCCCCGATAGTGCAGACCGAGGCCACACTGGCCGAGTACCTCGCGGAGTCACCCAACCTGCTGTTCTCGTCGAGGGACTACGACAGCACTGCGTCGAGTCAGGTCCGAAGGGCCCTGGAGACCGGATTCAGAGGCGGGACGCCGGCTACCGAAGAGATTGCGGCCATGCTCAACATCAGCCCGCCGCATCTGCGCCGCGTCCTTCGCCAGGAAGGCACCTCCATCAATCAGCTCCGCGAGGAGGTTCTGCGCGACGCTGCCATCTCGGGGTTGAGCCGCGGCGACAGCGTGGACGACATCTCGGCCCGCCTGGGCTTCTCCGAACCGAGCGCGTTCCGCCGGGCCTTCAAACGCTGGACCGGGCAAACTCCCGGCACGTATCGATAGAGCTCGGCGCGATCAGCTGACGCAGAACTCGTTGCCCTCGGGATCGGTCATGGTGATCCAGGTGCTTGGCCCCTGCTGCCCGCGATGCAGTACCGACGCGCCTCGACCTTCGAGTGCGGTCGCCACCGCCTCGCGTCCGTCACCGACGCGAACGTCGAGATGGAGTCGGTTCTTCACGGACTTCGATTCGGGTACCGCCTGAAACAGCACCCGCGGGGTGCCCGGAGATTCCGGATCGGTGATGCCCTGGCCTGCTCGCCACACCAGAACGCCGTCGAACACGGTTGTGTCGTTCTCTCGGGCGTGGCCTGCCGCAACCATCTCGCGAATGAACTCCTCGTTGCTGGGTTCGACCTGCCAGCCGAGAGTCTGTGCCCACCATGCCGCGAGCGCATGCGGGTCGACGCTGTCCACGACGACCTGAAATCGGTAACCCATGCGAGAACGATATACCGCCGGGAGCTGGCAATGGGAACACCTGTTCGATACAGTCGAGTCATGTCGCTCGCGATGCAAGGTTCGCTGTTCGGTGACGACGACGGTGGCGTCGGGTCGCTGCAGTCCGTCACCCGCCGCGAGCTGACGCTCGGTGCCTGGGTCGATGTGCGGCCGGGCTGGTTGTCCGACAGCGACCTCTTCGATTCGCTGGTCACCGACGTCGACTGGCGCGCCGAACGCAGGCAGATGTACGACCGCGTGGTCGATGTGCCGCGCTTGGTTCGGTACTACGCCGAGCGGGAGCACTGGCCGCATGCGGCACTGTACGAGGCCCGCGATGCACTGGACGACCACTACCGAAGCGAGCTCGGGGAGTCGTTCGCGACCGCGGGACTGTGTTACTACCGCGACGGGTCCGACAGCGTCGCCTGGCACGGCGACAACATCGGCCGCAGCGCCACCGAGGACACGATGGTGGCGATCGTATCCCTTGGTGCGACAAGACAACTCATGCTCCGTCCCCGCGGCGGCGGGACCTCTCTGAAATTCAGCCTCGGTCACGGCGACCTGGTGGTGATGGGCGGGTCCTGTCAACGGACCTGGGAGCATGCAATTCCCAAATCGACCCGCGCGGTCGGCCCACGCATCAGCGTGCAATTTCGACCGCGCGGGGTTCGCTAGCGTACGACGCGTCAGCGCGCGGCGTTCGCGGCCCGACGCGTCTCGACGGCCGCCGCGAGAGTGGCCAATTGCGTTGCCGTCGTGTCCCAGTCGAGGCATGCATCGGTGATGGACTGGCCGTACACGAGCTCGTCGCGGTGGCCGAGTTCGAGGTCCTGACGCCCTGCGACGAGGAAGCTCTCGAGCATCAGTCCGACAATTCCGTGCTCGCCGGCCGCGACTCTGCCGGCCACGTCGGTGACGACGTCCACCTGCTTGTTGTGGTCCTTACGGCTGTTGCCGTGGCTGGCATCGATGACGACTCGCTCCGGCAGACCCGATTTACGCAGGCGGGCAACGGTATCGGCCACGGACGCGGCGTCGTAGTTCGGTCCGTCGACGCCGCCGCGCAGAATGACGTGGCAATCGGGGTTTCCGACGGTCCTGATCAAAGCCGCCTTGCCGTCGAGATCGGTTCCGGGGAAGACGTGGCTCGCCGCGGCGGCGCGGGTTCCGTCCACGGCGACCTGAATGTCACCTTCGGTCGAGTTCTTGATGCCCACCGGCATCGACAAGGCGCTGCACAGCTGCCGGTGCACCTGACTGGCTGCGGTCCGTGCTCCGATGGCACCGTAGCTGACCAGGTCCGCAATGTACTGCGGGGTGATCGGGTCGAGGAATTCGCAGCCGACGGGCAGGCCGAGCGCCGAGATGTCCAGCAGCAGCTGGCGTCCCACTCGAAGACCTTCGTTGATGTCGAAGCTGCCGTCGAGGTGCGGATCGTTGATCAGACCCTTCCAGCCGAGCGTCGTCCGCGGCTTCTCGAAGTAGACCCGCATGACGATGTGCAGTCGATCGCCCAACTCGGCTGCCGTGGCGGCGAGGCGTCGGGCGTAGTCGAGGGCAGCGTCGGTGTCGTGCACCGAACACGGGCCGACCACGACGATCAGTCGGTCGTCACGGCCGTCGAGAATGTCGACGACACCGGAGCGTCCGGTACGAACACTCGCCGAGATCGCGTCGTCCACCGCGTGCTCGCGGCGTACGACCGACGGCGCGACCAGCGGACTGATGCTGATCGTGCGCTGATCGTCGAGTGACGGGGTGTCGAGGGAGAGCGTCATGAGAGGGTTTCCTGTTCCCAGGCCGGCTCCGCATGCTCCACGCGCACTTCGAGCCGGTCTGTATCCGGCTCGTGGGGTGGAGGGTCAGCGCATGGCGTCGCTGGCTGACCCACCCGGGGCCGGCCTGCTAAACCAGAAATACGTGCGCTGCATGAAGAGCACCGTAACAGACTCTCCCGTGATGCACCTATGCTCGTCTCTGCAGTCGGTTCGCCAGGTGGTCATGAGGAGCCCCGAAGTTCACCTCGGCGTCGAGCGGTGCGTGCAGTCACGGCGCATCGCGAGAGGGAACCCGGTGAGAATCCGGGACTGTCCCGCAGCGGTATGCAGGAACGACCGCCGTCATCACGCACTGAAGAAGCCTCTTCGGGAAGCGACGGCCAGTAGGAGTGGGCTCTTCGTCCGCGCGCCTGCAAGTCCGAATACCTGCCCTCTGTGCTGTGCACGCCGTGTGCAGCGGTTCACCGCCTCGTGGAATGGGCGCGTAACCCTGGTATGGCTGTGGTCAGGGCTCACCGGGATCTGCGCGCCCGTGAAGACGGTGCACCACCCACGTGTAGTCACCCTGGAGATCAACTGTGAACAACGATTTCACTGCCACCGTGCTCGGTTCGGCTCGCATCGGACCCAACCGAGAACTGAAGAAAGCCGTCGAATCCTATTGGGCCGGAAAGCTCGATGCCGAGGCCCTCGAATCGGTCGCGAAGAATCTTCGCGAGAACGACTGGCGCACACTCGCAGCCGGGCTCGATTCCGTTCCGGTGAACACGTTTTCGTACTACGACCAGATGCTCGACACTGCGGCCCTCCTCGGAGCGTTGCCACCGCGAGTCGAGGCAGTCGAAGGCGAACTCGATCGGTACTTCGCCGCCGCCCGCGGCACCGAGACCATCGTCCCGCTCGAAATGACCAAATGGTTCGACACCAATTACCACTACCTCGTGCCCGAGATCTCGCCGGAGACCACGTTCTCCCTGCACCCGGACAAGGTGCTCGGCGAGGTGAACGAGGCTCGTGCACTGGGGATCCCGGCACGTCCGGTGATCATCGGACCGGTCACCTTCCTGTTGCTGTCCAAGTCCGTCGGCTCCTCCGATTCGCTGCTGGGAAGAGTGGACGAACTGATACCGCTCTACGCCCGTCTGCTCGAACTCCTCGCCGCAGCCGGAATCGAGTGGGTCCAGATCGACGAACCGGCGCTGGTGCACGATCTCGACGACGAGACCGTCGCAGCGGCGACCCGATGCTTCGAGCAACTCGCAGCCTCGCAGACCCGCCCGGCCATTCTGCTGGCGTCCTACTTCGGCGACCTGGGCGACGCGCTGCCCGCAGTGGCGTCCACCGGGGTCGAGGGCCTGGCAGTCGATCTGACCGTTCCCGGTGTGGCCGAGCAACTTGCAGCTACTCGCGCTACCTCGACGATGCTCGTCGTGGCCGGCGTCGTCGACGGACGCAACGTCTGGCGCACCGATCTCGACGCCGCGCTCGAGACACTGCACGAGGTCGGTAGACATGCACGCGCAGTGGCGGTGTCGTCGTCGTGCTCACTGCTCCACGTTCCCTATTCGTTGGACGCCGAACCTCAGCTCGAGCCGGCACTGCGGTCGTGGCTGGCGTTCGGGAACGAGAAGATCACCGAGGTCTCGGTGCTCGCGCGCGCACTCCAGGGCGGAACAGCCGGAGAGCCCGAGCGATTCGTGTCGGACCGATTCGAGTCGGCCCGCGCGGCTCTGGATTCGCGGAGACACGATGCACGGCTGCACGATCCGGCAATCCGTACGCGCGTGACCAGCGCTGCCGGCCGTGACCGCAGCCCAGGAGACGTCCGCCGCGTCGTGCAGGCCGAGTATCTTTCGCTCCCTGTTCTGCCGACGACGACCATCGGCTCCTTCCCACAGACGAGCACGATCCGCCGCGCGCGGGCGGCGCTGCGCAGCGGAACCGTCGACGAGGCGGAGTACGTGCGGCAGATGCGCGCGGAGATCGCCGATGTCGTTGCACTGCAGGAGCGTCTGGGGTTGGACGTGCTCGTCCACGGCGAGGCCGAACGAAACGACATGGTGCAGTACTTCGCCGAGCAACTCGACGGATTCGTCGTGACCGCCAACGGCTGGGTGCAGTCGTACGGGTCACGGTGCGTGCGACCACCGATCCTGTACGGCGACGTCTCGCGCCCGGCACCGATGACGGTGGAATGGGCGACGTACGCGCAGTCGCTGACCGACAAACCGGTCAAGGGAATGCTGACCGGTCCGGTGACCATTCTCGCGTGGTCGTTCGTCCGAGACGACATCCCGGCGGCCGAGTCGGCAGCTCAGATCGCCTCGGCGATTCGAGACGAGACGATCGACCTGGAGTCGGCGGGGATCCGCATCGTCCAGGTGGACGAGCCCGCGCTCCGCGAACTGCTACCGCTGCGCTCGAAAGACACTACAGCGTATCTGGATTGGGCCGTCCGCTCGTTCCGGATCGCGACGTCCGGCGTCGACGACGCGACACAGATCCACACGCACCTGTGCTATTCCGAGTTCGGTGAGGTCATCGACGCCATCGTTGCCCTCGACGCCGACGTGACGTCCATCGAGGCCGCACGCTCGCGCATGGAGGTGCTCGACGACCTCACTGCGGTCGGCTTCGCACTCGACGTGGGACCCGGTGTCTACGACATCCATTCGCCGCGAGTTCCGACGGTCGCCGAGATCACCGAGTCGCTCCGCGCGGCGGCCGAGGCAGTTCCCCTCGAACGGCTCTGGGTCAATCCGGACTGCGGACTGAAGACACGGGGCCCGGCCGAGGTCGAGCAGTCGTTGAGAAACATGGTGCTGGCCGCGGCAGCGCTGCGCTGACCCCATGTGAGCGGAACTTCGAGACGGGTTCACGTGGTCGCCAGGCTAGGGTTACCTATCCATGCCCGCTCGGTGAAAGAGATCGAAGTGAAACGTCTGCTCGTCGCCACCGCCCTCGTCGCAGTCGCAGCCCTGACCACCGTCGCGTGCGGCGACAGCGGCGAGCAGACACCGAGTACCGCCACCCCTCCCGCCTCCAGCACCGACGCGGCATCGGACGCTCCGGGCCCCACCGGCATTCCCGACGGGATGGGTTCGGGTGCCGCCGACGGCGAGTTCCCGCGCACCGTCGGGCATTTCGGCGGGTCCACCGAAATCCCCGCCGAGCCGAAGAAGATCGTGGTGATCGCCACCGGCCAGCTCGACGCCGCATTGACCCTGGGCGTGATCCCCACCGGTGCCGCCTACGGCGACGGAGCCGATCTGGTGCCCGACTACATCAGCTTCTCGTTCCCCCAGTACGCGGACCAACTGACGCAGATGGCAGATCTGGGCAACCGCCAGAGCGTCGACATCGAGGCCGTCGCCGCCGCCGAACCCGACCTCATCCTGGCCAACAAGACCGGCTCGGAAGACATCCACCCGACGCTGTCGGCCATCGCGCCGACCGTATTGACCGAGGGCACCGGCGTGAACTGGAAGCAGGACTTCCTTCTTCTCGCGGATGCACTGGGACGCACCGAGCAGGCGCAGGGGTTCCTGGACACATTCGCGTCCGACGCTCGCGCACTGGGTGATTCGGTCTCCAACGGCGGCGGATCCGGGGGCGCTCCGACGGTGTCGTTCGTCCGCTTCACCGCAGACCGGGCACGCGTGTTCGGCGTCGCGTCGTTCGCGGGATTCATCGCCTCGGACGCCGGTCTGGCGCGCCCGCCCAGCCAGCAATTCGACAAGACCTCGCAGGACTTCAGCGAGGAAGAGATCCAGTTGGCGAACGCCGATTGGGTATTCGTCTCCAGCCAGGACGCGAGAGCCGATTCGAGCGCTGCGTCGTACACCACCAATCCACTGTGGACCGGGATGAGCGCGGCAACGCAGAACCACATCGTGCGCGTCGACGACGACCCGTGGTACCTCAACGCCGGCCCCACGGCGGCGACCATCGTGCTCGACGGCCTGAAAAACGCTCTGCAGAGCTGACCCCTATGTGAGTGACGGAGCCTGATTGGTCGTTCCGCAGGCTCCACTCCCGACTCGTAGCAGGCTACGAAGTTCGACTCACATCGGGCGGATAGGTTGCGCACAACTTAACCGTGCGCTACCGTTCTTCTCGTGACCAACGAACTCGCACTCGATCGTCAGGTGTGCTTCGCGCTGTACTCCGCTTCGCGGGCTACCACCGCGGTGTACCGCCCGATGCTCGACGAGCTCGGCGTCACGTATCCGCAGTACCTGGTCCTGCTGGTGCTGTGGGAGAAGGACGGGCGCGGCGTCAAGGAAATCTGCGCTGAACTCGACCTCGACACCGGCACGCTCTCGCCGATGCTCAAGCGACTCGGAGGTCTCGGTTTCATCGAGCGTCGACGACTGAGCACCGACGAACGCCGCGTCGAGATCCACCTCACCGAGACCGGTAGCGCCATGCGCGCGAAGGCACTCGACCTCCCCCGCAAGCTGGCCGAGAAGACCGGCATGGGAGTCGACGATCTAGTCAGGCTCAAGGAATCGCTCGACGCATTGACGAGCGCTCTGCATCACACCGATTCGCGCACGACAGAAGGAGAATCATGAAGACCATCTACACCGCTGAAGCTCTCGCCACCGGCGAAGGACGTAACGGCCACGCCCGCACCTCCGACGGACGTCTCGACCTCGATCTCGCCATCCCGGAGGCTATGGGCGGCAGCGGAAACGGCACCAATCCCGAGCAGCTGTTCGCAGCCGGCTACGCCGCGTGCTTCCACTCCGCACTGCAGATGGTGGCGCGTCAGGACAAGGCCGACGTCACCGATTCGGCCGTCGGCGCTCGTGTCGACATCGGCCCGAACGACCAAGGCGGCTTCCAGCTCGCAGTCACCCTCGAGGTGACTCTGCCGAACCTGAGCCGCGAGAACGCCCAGGCCCTGGCCGACAAGGCACATCAGGTCTGCCCGTACTCCAACGCCACCCGCGGCAACATCGACGTCACCGTCACCGTCACCGAAGACGAGTAAGAGGAAACACCATGAAGGCACACGAAATTCACCTCGCGTCCCGCCCAGAAGGCTGGCCGACCGAAGACAACTTTCGCGCGGAGGTCGTCGACCTCCCCGAACTGCAGGACGGGCAGATCCTCGTTCGCAACATCGTGATGTCGGTCGATCCGTACATGCGTGGTCGGATGAACGACGTGAAGTCGTACGTCCCGCCGTTCCAGCTCGATGCGCCGCTCGACGGCGGTGCCGTCGGCGAGGTCGTCGAATCCAAGGCCGACGGTTTCGCAGTCGGCGACGCTGTTGTGCACGGCAAGGGATGGCGCGATCTCGCCATCGTCCCGGCACAGGGAGCCAGCAAGGTCGACCTCGGCGCAGCCAAGGCATCGGCATACCTGAGCGCACTCGGAATGACCGGCACCACAGCGTATGCGGGCCTGACGGCCGTGGCGTCCTTCCAGAAGGGCGACGTCGTGTTCGTCTCCGGTGCCGCCGGGGCCGTCGGCTCGCTCGTCGGACAGATCGCCAAGGCGCTCGGCGCATCTCGCGTCATCGGTAGCGCCGGATCCCCCGCCAAGGTTGCTCGCTTGCTCGAGCTCGGGTTCGACGCGGCATTCGACTACCACGACGGCCCTGTCGCCGAACAGCTCCGACAGGCAGCTCCCGACGGCATCGACGTGTACTTCGACAACGTCGGCGGTGACCATCTCGAAGCTGCTATCGGGTCGATGAACAAGCACGGCCGAATTGCCATGTGCGGAGCCATCGCTCAGTACAACTCGACCGAACCGACCCCGGCCCCGCGCAACCTCGCCCTCGCCATCGGCAAGGAGCTGACGTTGAAGGGATTCATCGTCGGCTCGTACGCGCACCTCACCGAGGAATTCCGCGCGAAGATGACGGATTGGCTCGCCAGCGGCGCAATCGAATTCGACGAAACGATCGTCGAAGGCCTCGACAATGCCCCGGCCGCCTTCATCGGACTGATGAAGGGCGAGAACACCGGCAAGATGGTCGTCACCATCTAGGTCGGGCCGGCACGGCGCGTCACCGCAGTCCACACCCCGGTCGGGAATTCCGACCGGGGTGTTTCCATGCGTGCACCGATTACAGTCGTTGCATGCCTGCCGCCCCACTTCCGTTGCGCGACGGCCTCGACCCCACCAGGGTGCGGATGCCCGACGTCGCGACCGGCGCAACGGTGCTCGAATATCTGTGTGCCCGCTTCCCGCAGGATGCGGCCAGGCTGACCGAGAAGGTGTCCGGCGGGGAGGTCGTCGATGCAGCGGGCGTACCGATCGACCCGTCGACGATCGCCGGCCCGCGTGCGGACATCTACCTCTACCGTGACCCACCGGTGGAATCGGCCGTGCCGTTCTCCCTCGATGTGCTGCACCGCGACGAGAACCTGCTCGTGGTGGACAAGCCGCACTTCCTCGCCACGACGCCGCGAGGCGCGTACATCGCACGCTCGGCGTTGGTTCTGCTGCGACGACAATTCGATCTCCCCGAGTTGAGCCCTGCTCACCGACTGGATCGACTCACCGCGGGTGTCCTGGTGTTCACCGTGCAGCGGCAGGCGCGCCGGCCGTATCAGGAGATGTTCGCTCAGCGCACGGTCACCAAGCAGTACGAGGCAATTGCCCCACTGTCCCAGAATGTCGACTTCCCACTGACAGTGCACAGTCGAATCGTCAAGGAACGCGGCGTTCTTCAGGCACGGGAGGTACCGGGCGAGCCCAATGCCGAGACACGCATCGAACTGGTCGACACTCTCGGGTCGTACGGTCGATATCGGCTGCACCCGCGCACGGGGAAGACGCATCAACTTCGGGTTCATCTGTGCTCGTTGGGAATCCCGATCATGGGCGACAGCTTCTATCCGTCGTTCCGCGAGGTCGCCGACGACGACTACTCCGATCCGCTCCGCCTACTGGCTCGCTCCATCGAGTTCGTCGATCCGCTCAGCGGCGTGGTTCGACGGTTCGAGAGCAATCGGAGTCTCGATCCTCCTGCAGCGCAACCGATTCCGTAGTACCGGCTATTTCGTCGGCTCGGACGGTGATGCGGTGCGAGATGACCGCGAGCGCGAACAGACCGACCGCTACATTTCCCAGCGCAGCGAACCCCTCCTGGGCGAAATCCACGAGCGCGTTGAGCAACGTGAACACCAGTGCGGACACGCGGAGAGTGCGCAACGGCCACACGGGACCGTCCGTTCGCAACCGCAGCATCGCCGGCAGCGCCGTGGCGAAAGTGATGCAGGCACTGACGAACAGGATGCCGCTGGCGATGCCCATCCTGTCGACGTCGATCGTCAGGTCTCGGCGATCGATGAGCAGGTCACCCAGGACGAGCTCGACGATCCCGAACACGACTCCCGCCCCGGAGATCAGGACCAGTCCCCAGCCGACGACGGGAACCCAACGGGGACTGGTGAAGAACGCGGGAATCAGCCGTGGAACGAACTGGCGCATCGAGTGGGTACGCGATGTCGACCGGCGGCAGGTGCCGAGCAACAATCTGATTCCGGCTACGGTGTCCGGGTCGGCTCCGTCCGACTCCGCTCGCGCAACCATCCGCAGCGCCCAGTCGCGCCGATGCTCGGGAAGACCGTGCGCGACGCCATCCGCGGCGATAGCGGCCGCATTCGCCAGCGACTCGTCCCGCGACGGCCTGCGGAACTCCCGCACGATCCTGCTGAACACCAACAGCAGCACCACCAGGACGTACATGATCTCCGACGACGGGCCGTAGAAGTAATCGTTGTCCTTGGTGACGAACTTGCCGACCTCGTCGAGAAACAACCCGAACCCGATTCCGCCGAGCACCACGGTGAAGACCCGAACGCCGAACCCGATGAACATCCACCCGATCAGCAGAGCCAGCATCATCGCCGCCCCGCCGTACAGAGCGTGCGCGATGTGCAGCGACTTGCCACCGACCTGCGGGTAGTGCGTGAGCTCCAAATACGCCCTGGTGACCAGAATCGTGGCAATGGCCACCACCATGAAGGCCTCGGACGCGGAACTGCCGTAGGCATCGCGGACCACGCCGGTACGTTGCGGGTGCCCCGGACGAGCGATCATGAACCGAGTATGAGCTTCCCGCCGTCGCCTCCGGGCTATTTTCGCCTCTGCATTCCCGCGCGCCGCATGGGGGCGACTTGACAAATTCGTTTGCCGAAACTGCAATGGATCGATGACGGACGCAGAAACCACCCTCGACGAGCTCATCGCCGGCCTCGGCCCCCGCCTCAAGCGCATCCGGATGGAAAAGAACACCACCCTCGCCGCGCTGTCCGACACCACCGGCATCTCGATCAGCACGCTCTCACGGCTCGAATCCGGTGACCGCAAACCCAGTCTCGAACTGCTGTGGCCGATCGCCCGCGCGCATCAGATGGCGCTCGACGATCTGGTGACGGCTCCCCCCGTCGCCGATCCCCGGGTACGCACCACAGCCACGGTGCGCGAGAACGTCACCATCCTTCCGCTGACGCTCCGCCCCGGCGGACTGCAGGCCTTCAAACTGCTGATTCGTCCGGACGACAAGGAGCCACGCCCGCGGGTGCACGAGGGGTACGAGTGGTTCTACGTTCTCGACGGCACCCTGAGACTTATTCTCGGCGAACACGATCTGACGATGAAGGCCGGTGAGGCCGCCGAATTCGACACCCGGGTACCGCACTGGTTCGGCGCTGTCGGCAACCGACCGGTCGAGCTGCTGAGCTTGTTCGGACCTCAGGGCGAGCGCATGCACGTCCGCGCGAAACCGACTGTATGAAAAGTCATGTCGGTGTGAGACAGTGAAGCCCGCTCGACCCAGAATCCACTCGGTCATCCGCACCGACAACACCATCTCGAGGAAAAAGATGACCGACAGACTGCCCGATTCACCCGCCTCTCGTACCGACGTCGACATCGCGACCGGAGTGCTCATCGGTATCCACGGCGGCTCGGTGGCCGACGCCATCGACGAGTTGTTCACTACGGCGAAGAATCACCGGGTAAGTCTGTTCGAGCTCTCCCGCACGCTGATCACTGTCGCCGAGGGGCGCGACGTGGAGCAGTCCACGACAACGGACGCGGTGTACTCGATGTGGGGTTCGGCGCTGGGCCGGCGTGGAGCCGTGACCACGTTCGGCTTGGTCACCGGTTCCGCCGCAGTCTGATTCGGGCGGTCGCTATCCGCGGACTGCCGGGTCGGTCCGCAGTTCCGGGAATCGAGCCGTCATCGCGTCGATGTGCCGATACATCTCGTAGAGCTCGGTGCGGAGAGTGGATGCCTCGGACTCGAATTGCCTCGCGCGAGATTCGGCACGGTCGGCGCGAGCCCGAAATGCTTTGGATTGCGCAATTTCGATGGCCGCCGAACACGTCCGAATGTGTTCGGCCAGTCCTCGCGCGAACACTCTCGCCTGGGCAAGATTGACGTCGTAATTGTCGTCGCGCGGTGACGGTGCGCCGTTCGCTGTGCCCATGAAATGAAGTCGCCCTCGGTCGTCGGCCTCGATATCCTCCGACGAACTCTACGCTCGGATTCGAGCGACCCGTTCGAGAACCGCCCCTCCGAGAATCGCCATCACCCGAAGACGAGTGCCAACACCACCGACGCAGAGGTGGCAACGATGGCAAGGACGATGGTCGCTGCGATCGCACGTTGCCTCACGGTGCGGTAACCAGACGTCTCCAACCCGTCGTCGGCATCGTCCTCGTCGGCGGTACGCGCGGCATAGAAGTCGTCGGAGTCGACTCCGTCCTCGTCGAAATACACGACATCGCGCGGTGGGATCCAGCTCTGCCCATTGGCTGCGATTGCGGCTCCCAGTCGCTCCAGGCGCATCTGAGCCCGCACCGGATACCAATCCGAGGGCGCGTGGATGGGGAGCGATCGGGCGAGCATCAGCGGCGACCGGTACTGCTTCTGCAGTGCCGCGAACGCAGCGGACGCCGTCGGATCGTCGTCGGCCTTGTCGGTCAGAAACCACACGGCACCGGCCGCCGCACGATCACCGAGAAGGAGATACGTGTACGCGAGCAGTTCCAGAACCGCCGGCGACGACGGGTTGCGCGGCAAGGCGTCGAGGAGCCCGTTTCGTGCGGCGTTGGTGTCTCCACGTGCGAGATCGGCTTGCGCGCGAGCGATCACATCCACCTGTCGAGCCTAACGTTGCAATCGAGCGCCGTCACGGGACAGTGAATACTCCGCAGACGACTAAGCCCCTCTCGACCGAAGTCGAGAGGGGCTTTGTCAGTGCTTGTCGATCACAACCGTGGTGGCCAGGGCCGGGATCGAACCGGCGACCTTCCGCTTTTCAGGCGGACGCTCGTACCAACTGAGCTACCTGGCCGGGCGGCACCGGTGAAACAATGCCATCGCAATGCCGGTGCTTTCACACCGATTCTGCGACCCTGACGGGACTCGAACCCGCGACCTCCGCCGTGACAGGGCGGCGCGCTAACCAACTGCGCCACAGGGCCTTGCTGTTGTTGCCGCGCTATTTCTAGCGCACCAACTCTCCGAACTGCAAATCTGCTTCTCGCCGGAGCGAGATGAAGAATGCTGTACTGCACATCGGATTGTCAATCCGATGCTTTCCTGCGTACCCCCTACGGGATTCGAACCCGCGCTACCGCCTTGAAAGGGCGGCGTCCTAGGCCGCTAGACGAAGGGGGCCCGCCGAATTGCTTCGACGCTACCCTCAACGGCGTTCCGTTGGGAGCTGGGATAGCTTAGGACACTTTCGCTGTAAATCTCAAACCGGCAGGTCAGAGGCAGTTTTTGCCTCGTTTTCGCCGAACTGCTCCCACCCGTGGAGTTCGAACTCGGCCAACCAACTATCCGACGCCATGGCAAGGAGCACGATCTCGACGGACTCCTCGAACCGCTCGCGTAGATCTGCGTTGTCGGCCACCAGATCCGACATGTAACGCTGACCCGCCATCGACGCGGCGAGTACCCGCACGAACTTGGCCGCGTCGAACTGCGGCTTGAGGTCTCCCATCGCCAGCGCTCTCTCGGCCTGCGCGTACCCCTGAGCGCCCCACACCCGGCCACCACCGGAGTGCACCTCCGCGTAGAACTCGGGCTCGACGATCAGCCGGAATTCTGCACGCACGATCACATCGTTCTGAAAGTTCTGCGCGATGTCGTCGACGATTCCCTTGATGACGTAAAAGGGATGCGCGGTCGAATCCGCCCATTTCTCGGAGATTGCGACATAACGGTCGAGTCCGGCCGCGAGCACCGCTCGGGCCAGGTCTTCCTTGGACTGGAAATGGAAGTACATCGCCCCCTTGGTGGCGTTCGATCCTTCCAAGATGGTGTTGACGGACGCAGCCGCATATCCGCGCTTGGCGAATTCCGCCGCCGCTGCCTCGACGATTGCCGCCCGGGTCCGCCGTGCGCGCTCCTGTTGTGCCATTTACTCCGTGCCTCCGAGCCCAAGCGCCCTGCATATCCACAGGTAGTACAAGTAGAGAGTACTTCACCCGAACGACACGCGACTCGACTCACCTGCGGTCCGCTACGACGCGTGCAGCCGACAGAAAATTCGGTTGGGTAACTGAAACAAGCCGAATGGTATTGTTCACCCGGCTCGAGTGCGCTGCAGGGGGTGCGCACTCGAGCCGCTCACGTACGTCCGCTCGGGCCAGGTCGGCACCGCCGTTCGAGCCACAACGCCGATACCGAGCATGCGTACGAATTCCGCCGAATGGCCGCCGGTCTCCCAGAGCCGGAAAGCAGTTGAATATCGAATTACATTCTGCACGAGCATCTCTCGAGGCACCTTCGTTTGCACCGCTCCTTAGCGCATGAAAACTGTTGCTGATCAATCGAATACGGCAAACCCGCTCCGTGAGGTCACCAAAAGCACTGTCTCATAATCGATATCAGCGGCGAAAAGGTAACGGTTTCGACACATTCTCGGAATAGCCGAAGACGTAGACCACCTCGGGCATAGCGTGATGCGCATCACACATGATGCTTCGGCCGATCGGGGACGGGTGCACGCCATGAATCTATCGATCCGCGTATGTCGTTCGATGACAGTACTACTCGTGTCGTCGGCCTTGACGTTGTCGACCGCGCACACCGTCGCCGCCGACCCACTGACGAACTTCCTCGATCCCGTCGCCGATCCCGCCCTCTACCTGCCGACCCCACTCGGCGAGCCGTTCTTCGACCCGCCGGCAGGATTCGAGGAGCTCCCGCCCGGATCGGTTCTCGGCACCCGACGCGTGAGCGTCGGGCCGCTGTTCACCCCGGTCACCTCGACCCAGATCCTCTACCGCACAAGCGATTCCAAAGACCGACCCGTCGCAGCGGCGACGACCGTCATCGTGCCCGCCGCACCCTGGGCCGGTCCCGGCACGCGTCCCGTCGTCGCGTACAACATGGCCATCAACTCACTGGGCAACACCTGTGCACCGTCGTGGACCCTGCCCCGAGGTATCGCCCGGGAGATTCCAGCGGTGCAGGCGTTCCTCGCCAAGAACTATGCAGTGGTCGTCACCGATCACGAGGGTCCGCGGCAGGCGTACGCGGCCGGGCGCATGGCCGGCCATGCGGTGCTCGACGCGTTGCGCGCGATGGTGCGCCTCCCCGAACTCGGGTTGCCCGCGTCCTCCCCGATTGCCGTCACAGGCTATTCGGGCGGCGCGATCGCCACCGGATGGGCCGCTCAACTCGCCCCGTCGTACGCGCCGGAGGTCAATCTGGTGGGCGCGGCCTTCGGCGGTCCGCCGACCGACTACCGGATTCTGCTGACGTCGATGAACGGCAACGTCGCGTCGACGCTGTTCCTGTCCGCAGCGCTCGGGGTTGCCCGCGAGTATCCCGAGATGTTCTCCCTGATGAACGCCAACGGACTGCGTCTGGCGACCGTGGCCAAAGATCTCTGCATCACACTGCTCGCTCCCGGCGGACTGGTGGCACCGATACCGGCCCAGGCCCTCTCGGACGTGCCGAACGTCGACCGAACCGAGATCGCCGAACGCATCATCGCCGCGACCCGCATGGGCGGTGATCTCGCCCCCACCGTGCCCACGATGATCTACCAGGGCCGTCAGGAATTCTGGATTCCCCGGGAAGGTGCGGAGACGCTGTACGACGAGTGGTGCGCACACGGTGCCGACGTACGCCTCGAGGAGTACTTCGGTGAACACCTCGTCGTCGCGATCAGTGGCATTCCCGGTGCGTACTCCTGGATCGACGACCGCCTGGCCGGTATCCCCGCGCCGCAAGGCTGCAGCAGTTTCGGGCGCTGACCCCCGAAACGCGGTGCCGGGGGTGCATGACCGACACGGCTGCACTGCCCATTACACTTTCGATCCGCGCCCCTATAGCTCAGTTGGTAGAGCTACGGACTTTTAATCCGCAGGTCGTAGGTTCGAGTCCTACTGGGGGCACCACACACCCTTCCGCCGAACTGCATTCGGCGGCACCCGGTCCGTACACTCGGGGTAACGATCGGCCCGTCCGCAGCGACGTGCAGGGAGAACTGCAGCAGTCGCGAAGATCCCCACATCGGCCGATGTCGGTCGTCACGACTGCTCGAACAGCAAGTGAACAGCCGCGACACGGTTCACACCGAACCTACGGTGCCGTAAGCTGGACCGGTCGTACGCAATCTATGGAGGCGATCTAATGGCGAGGGATCTGACACAGCTCGAGCTTCTGCAAGAGCTGGTGCCCACTGCCGAGGACAACGTGAACCGTCACATTTCGATGGCGCGCGAATGGCATCCCCACGACTACGTGCCGTGGGACGAAGGCCGTAAC
>NZ_NOYJ01000036.1:0-34406 GCF_002258365.1 Rhodococcus sp. 06-221-2 | reverse complement strand
TTCGCCGCCCTCAGCCCCTCCCGCCCCGGTTCGCTCCGAGGCTCCGGAAGTCAGTCTCACCAAGTCCAAGCCCGTCAGTCTGTCCAAGGGCCAGAAGGTCACTCTCCGCAAGGACGGCGGAGTTGCCCTGACGGTCATTCGCATGGGCCTCGGCTGGGACCCGGTGACGACCCCGAAGAAGGGTGGACTGTTCGGCGGCGGGGGCCGTGCGGCGAACATCGACTTGGACGCGTCGGCGATCATGCTGGCAGATCGCAACGTCAACGATGTCGTGTACTACGGCCAGCTCAACGCCAAGGACGGGTCGATCACGCACAAGGGAGACAACCTGACCGGTGAGGGCGAGGGCGACGACGAGGTCATCGTCGTCGATCTGACGCGAGTACCCCAGCACGTCACCGGCATCGTCTTCACGGTCACCTCGTACCGCGGCCAGACGTTCGAGCAGGTCGCCAATGCGTTCTGCCGGCTGGTCGACAACACCACCAACACCGAACTCGCCCGCTTCACCCTGCAGGGCGGCATGCCGTTCACCGGATTGGTGATGGCGAAGGTCTACCGCCAGGGCAGTGAATGGAAGCTACAGGCCATCGGCGACGGCATCCAGGCCAAGCACGCCGGTGAAGCCGTCAAGCAGCTCGGCCGCTATATGTGACCGCACGCCGACCGGTTCGATCTGCAGCGCCGTCGAGCACGCCACCGAGCGGGTCGACGGCGCTGCCGTTTCGAATGAGATCCTCCGACGGCCGGTAGATCTGCCGAACGATCAACGCGCACAGGCCGATCACTGCGATATCGCGCACGACCACGGTGGCGGTGAACCACTGTTCGGGCAGCCCCTTGTTGTCCACGCCCAGGTAGTAGTACATCCGGGGGAACCAGACGAACGCGTCGATTGCCATCCACGCCAACAGGATTCGACGATGCGGTAGAGCCAGCACCGCGAGAGGGACCAGCCACAGCGAGTACTGGGGACTCCACACCTTGTTGGTCAGCAGGAACCCGGCCACCACCAGAAACACCAACTGGGCCAGCCTCGGCCGGGTCGGAGCCGTCGTACCGATGTAGGCGATCAGCGCACACACGACGGCGAAGAGCAGCAGCGTGACTGCGTTGAGAACCATCGGCTTGTCCCCCGGATAGAGGGGGCCGTCGAAGCCCGTCCATCCGGTGAAGGAAGTGACGACGTTGTACAGCGAATCGGGGTCGGCTCCGCGCTCGGAGTTGAGCCGGAAGAACTCGTACCACCCCGTCGGATACAGCAGGGCCAGTGGAAGATTGACCGCAAGCCAGGCCCCGAGGGCAGCCGCTGCGGTCAGCCCCCACTCGCGCATGCGGCCGGCCCGCCAGCACAACACCAGCAGCGGCCCGAGGAACAACAGAGGATAGAGCTTGGTGGCACCGCCGAGACCCAGCAGTATGCCGGCCAGTACGGGCCGCTTCTTGGCCCAGGCCAGCAGACCGGTGAGCGCGAATGCCGTTGCGAGAGCGTCGAAGTTGGTGAATCCATGCACGATCACCAGCGGTGAGGCAGCCACCAGGGCAGCGTCCCAGATGCGTCGCCCCGCCGAGATCGCCGTCGCCCACACGGTGACCAGCCACGCGACGGCCAATCCCAGAGCGACGACGTTGAAGTAGACGACCACAGGCAGGGCTTGCGGCAGGAAACTCAGTGAGTTCCATGCCTTTCCGACGACCATCGAGCCGTACTGGTACAGGCCGGCAATGACCGGATATTCCATGTACCGGATCTGACTCGACCCGTCGGCCTTCGTTTCTTCCCAGGACTTCTTGTACGGAAACGCGCCTTGGTCGAGCCGCTCGGCACCGTAGAGCGGCACGGTGTCCGAATAGCACATCGCCACGTACTGGCGACTGCCGCTCCAGTCGAGTCCGAGTTCACCGTTCGGACCCACCGGTGCCTGTTGAATGCACGCTGCCTTGGCGAACCAGCCGAAGCAGAGAAAGACCACAGCGAGCAACAGGATGACCCGCAGCGCAGTGAACCACCGTTGCCGACCGACCAGAGCGTGCGCGCCCACCGGCCCGCCGATGACCGAGGACAGTTCCTCGGTCATCGGATCGGTACGGCTGGGTGCGTCACGGTCCGTTGCACTCGCCGTGTCCAGGCGACCAGGACTGGCAAGGGCTCTGCCCTTGCGCTCGGGTTCGGTCGTCACCGTTCGGTGCTACTGGCCGGGAGTCGCCGGTTCGGGGGCTGCCGGCTCGGGTGCTGCCGGTGGCTGTGCGGGCTGAGCCGGGGCCAGACCCGGCAGCGGAATGGTGACGCCCGGCAGAATCTCGACCTGACGCGGCGTGATGACCACCGGCGGCGAAATCTCCGTCGGGATCGGCAGAGTCACGGGCGGCGGCGCGGACGGAGCCACCGTCGTGACCGGGGCAGCCGGTGCCGAGTACTGCGGGACACCTGCCTGACCGGCGATGGCCTCGGGCGTCGGGAACGTCTCGTTCGAGGTGCCCTCGAGCGTGCCGTCCATAGTCGCCTTCCAGATGTCCGACGGTATGCCCGATCCGTAGATCGGACCGCCGTAACTGTTCTCGAGCGGCAAGCCCTGCTCGGTACCGACCCACACCGCCGTCGACAGTGACGGGGTGTACCCGACCATCCAGGCGTCCTTGTTCTGTCCGGTATCACCGAGCTGCGCGGTACCGGTCTTCGCCGCCGATTGACGACCACCCGCGAGGTTGTGACCGTTGGAGTACCCGGCGATCGGACGCATCGCCGACGTCACGTTGTCGGCCACCGCCGCCGAGACGACCTGCTGACCGGCCTCGGGTGCACGATCGAGCAACACCGTGCCGTCGGCCGTGACGACCTTCTGCACGAAGTGCGGGGTGTGGTAGACGCCGGAGGCTGCCAGTGTGGCGTAGGCCGAGGCCATATCGATCACCCGCGACTGGTACTGGCCGAGCACGATTCCGTAGTTCGGGCCCGCGTTGTCGGGCTCGGTCAGCGTGGGGCCGACGCCCTCGATCTCCTGCGGGATACCGAGCTTGTGTGCCATGTCCGCGATCGCCTGCGGGCCGTTGTCCATGCCCAGCATCATGCGGTAGAAGCTCGTGTTCAGCGACCGCTTGAGGGCTTCGGCGATGGTGCACGTGCCACAGGATTCGCCCTCGACGTTGCTGATCTGGATGCCGTTGACGTCGAGCGAGGAACTGTCGTACATCTTCGACAGCGGAATGCCCTGGTCCAAGGCAGCGGCGAGGCCGAACACCTTGAACGACGATCCGGTCTGCAACCCGGACTGCGCGAAGTCGAAACCGCGCCCGTCCGCGCCGCCGTAGTACGAGCGGACCGCGCCACTGCGCGGATCGATCGACACCGACGCCGTGCGCAGCTCCGACGGCTCACCCTGCAGGTTGTTGTCCACGGCCTCGACCGCGGCGGCCTGCGCCCTCGGATCGATCGTCGTCGTGATCTGCAGACCCTCGGTGTTCAGATCCTGATCACTGACCCCGACAGCCGACAACTCACGCAGTACCTGCGCCTTGATCAGACCGTTGGGACCTGCGTCGGCGGCATCACCCGAATCGACCTGAGAAATGGGGACCCACTGCGGATACTGCATCGCCGCACGCTGAGTCGGATCGAGCTGGCCCTGCGAGACCATGCCGTCGAGCACGTAGTTCCACCGCGACTGAGCACCGGTGGGGTTGACTTCCGGATCGAGTCCGGACGGCTGCTGGATGGTCGCAGCCAGTACTGCGCCTTCCTCGACCGAGAGCTGATCCACGGATTTGCCGAAGTACGCCGTCGACGCGGCAGCGATGCCATAAGCGCCACGACCGAAATAGATGGTGTTCAGATACGCCGCGAGAATGTCGTCCTTGGACCATTGGCGAGCCATCTTCGACGAGATGACCAGCTCGCGCATCTTTCGCGTCAACGTCCGCTCGGAGCCGACCACCGCATTCTTGACGTACTGCTGGGTGATCGTGGAACCGCCGCCCGCGCTGTCACGTCCGAGAACGTTGTCGCGCAGGGCACGGCCGAAGCCGGTCACCGAGAACCCGGGATTGGAATAGAAGTCGCGATCCTCCGCCGAGAGCACGGCGTTACGCACGTGCTCCGGAATCTGGTCGATCGTGACATCGGTTCGGTTGCCCTCGGGTGGCACCACCTTGCCGAGCACGCTCGACCCGTCGGAGGCGAAGATCGTCGCAACCTGATTGGTCCTGAGGTCACCGGGCCGCGGGACGTCCACCAGCGTGTACGCCACCATGAACAGCAGAATCGGCACTATCAGGCCCAAGGCGACCAACGCATACAACGTGCGTCGAACTACCCGCCACTTGGACTTCTTCTTCGTTTTCGCGGCGGAACCTCTTTCGGGGGGCTCGGGCGGTTCGTTGCCCGAGGAGCTAGCTGATGGATCGTTCGGTTCGTGTGGCGGCGGGACGGATCCCGATCGAGTGACACCTGCCGCGGCGTAGCGACCGTCACCGGACGGTCGACCCTGCGGTGGCATCGGACGCTGACCCGGAGGCGGACCCGGACGTTGGCCGGCGGGAGGCATCGGCGGTCGACCCTGCGGTGGCATCGGACGCTGCCCAGGAGGGGGCCCGGGGCGCTGGCCCGGAGGCGGTACCGGACGCTGACCCGGAGGTGGCATCGGCGGTCGACCCTGCGGTGGCATCGGACGCTGCCCGGGAGGCGGTCCGGGGCGCTGACCCGGAGGCGGTAGCGGACGCTGACCCGGAGGAGGCACCGGCCGTTGGCCCGGTGGGGGTACCGGACGACGTCCGGGCGGATCGGAATGGCGGCTGCCGCGCGGTGGTCCGGGCACGTCGGGGCGCCGTCCGGAGTCGCTACGGCCAGGTTCGTTGTTACCCGGGTTGTTGTCGTAGGGGGAACTCACGTACGAATCTCCAGTAATCTCGGCGGCCGCGTCGAATTCTCGGTGGCTGGGTTCAGCGAAGCGATTGTGTCATTCACTCGCAGTTCGACGGTTCGGTTGACGGGATCCCGATCGTGGGCGACGGGGTTGCTTGGGTGCGGGCACGGCCCCGAGGACGTAGGACTGGACGAGGTGATTCCAGCTGCACGAGCGGCAGACCTCGACCACATGGACCGAAAATTCCTCTTGGGTGGCAGCCAGCCGGCCGAGTTCGTCGGCCGTTCTCGCGGAGCCGGACAGGGGTCCGAGCTTCTCGCCGAACACCCACGACACCAGCGTGAGCTGCTCCTTCCGGCAGATCGGGCACACTACGTCGCTGCCGCGGCCGTGGAACTTGGCGGCACGTAGAAGATAGGGATCTGCATCGCAGACCGCTGCCACGCCCGTCCTACCGGAGTAGACCTCGGCCAGCAGCGACCGACGCTGAAGGGCGTAGTCCACCACCTGTCGCTGAAGTCGCACGAGAACCAGAGTACGTGCGGCAGTGTCGATGGAGACCTGCGATCCCCGCCTGGACGACGATCGACCCCCATTCCTGGGCCGAGAAACTATGCTCCACCTGTGCCGACGCGACTGTCACCCAGTACGCGAGCGCGTGATGTGGATCGCACCGACACTTGCGCCACGTTGGACGAAGCACTCGCCGATGGCCAGCTGTCCGATTTCGAGCACGCCGCAAGGATCGATCTGGCGAAGGAAGCCGACACGATCGCCGATCTGCACGCCCTCATCGAGGACCTTCAGAACGACACCGACCTGCCGCCGATGGCCGACCCGATCGAGTTCGCGCATCCGATCACGACGGCAAAGGGCTCACGCCTGGGCTTCATGGCCGTCGCGGTCCCTGCCGTTGCCGCCCTCGTGGCGCTCACCTTCGGCATTCGCGCGTGCTCGAACACCAATGACCCCGAATCGGGTCTCGGGTCGGCCGGGTACAAGAATCCTGCAGTCGTCGTAGATATCGTCGATGCACTGCAACAGAAGATCGGCACGTCGGTGGTCGACAGACTCGGGCTGTACGACGACTACGCCGTCATTTCGGCACCCGCACCCGGGGTGCCACAGAAACAGGTCAGCTACACCTATCGCGACGGCGTGATCGACGACTACGACGACAATTTCTCGAGCACCCGCGACTTCGACGAACCTCAGATCGACCTGGCGACGGTCGATCTGACGAAGGCAGCGGGAATCATCGCCGGTGCCCGCGAGAGCTTGAACATGAGTCGCATCGACAGCTACAACGTGAGCTTCCACGGCAGCGACAACGGTCCGCAAATTTCCGTCTCCGCCGACAACACCGACCAGGAAAGCGGAACTCTCCTATTCGATCCCGCAGGCAACTTCCTGCGTGTCACGCCGTTTTCGTTCGGCTGATGTGTCCGGAAAGGAGGCCGCATGATGGCACAACGACCCGATTTTCGCGCCCGTGAAATTGACCGCGCACTGACCGCCACCGTTCTGGATTCCGCATACGCCGACGGCCAGCTCACCTTCGACGAGCACCGCCTACGCAGCGAACGTGCGCGGGTGGCCATCACCCTGCGCGACCTACGACGCCTGGTCTCCGACCTACAAATCGACGTCGACCTTCCGGAACCACCGCCGCGAACATCCGAACCGAAGAACCGGCTACTGCTGGCACTCGGCTCGGTCGTCATCTTGACTGTAGGGCTGGTGGTGTTTCTGTCGACCAGGACCGGCGAAGAACCGGTTCCGACTGCTGCCGTCGTCGCGTCCACGACGACGCGCAGCGTCGCCCCCACCGTGCCGATGGACCTGCCGGTCGACGTCACCCCGATCATCGCCCGCCCCTTCGTTTTCGACACGGCAGCCGGACTCGACGATTTTCGAGAACGCTACGTGGAACGCTTCGGCAGTTCGCAGGTTCTCGAGGTGTTCATTCAGATGGACGGCAACCGTGCCGACGTCTATCGCCCGACGGCAGAGGGCCGACGAGAGCGTGTGTTCGTCTCCGGGGGGTTCGAGATGTATCACGAGACCGACGCGCCAGACGCACAAGAGGCTCTCTTCGACTGGGCCACAATTGATTCCGCAGTTCTGGCCGGCCTCGTCGCGGGAACGCCCGAGGCCGTCGGGGTTCCGGACGCCGCCGTCGAGTACGTCATGATCACCGATTCCCGCGGCGAGCAGCGCATCTCGATCACCGCACACGACGACGACGATCAGGGTGGCCGCGTCGAAGCGGACTTCGCGGGCAACATCGTCTCGGTAAGCCGATAGACGCCGCGAATCATGTTGCGTGTCAGCTACTTCGGGCTCTCGTGCGTGATGGCGCGGTAACCGGTTGCCCCTGCCCTGTCGACTGCGGCCTTGACGACGCCGAACACCGCACCGTGGACGGCTGCCACGATCAGCACCTCTCGGACGGACCGATTCAGATCCTTCGGGTCGGGGGCCGCCGCGTCGTCGTCGCCGACGTGCTTCCACACCTGCTTGAACACCGCGCCGGCCGCCAGCCCGCCGAGCACACTCGTCGCCAACGACATCGGTCTGTAGAACGCCTTCGATACTGCACTCATCGAAACACCTTTCTCGTACGTCGGCGACGAAGAAGAAGAACCGTCACCAACACTGCGGTCACCACGAAGCCCACGGCCCCTGCGGCAGTGCCGGGCCTACTGCGCACCGCATCGGAGGCACGTGTCGCCTGTCGAGAGGCCTCGTTGCCCACTCGAGTGGGGATGTCGGCTTTGGCCGCGAGAGCGGCGACGGTGTCGGCCAGTTCGGAACGCTGTTCCTCGATGCTGGGCGGCTGATCGGAGTTGCCGGGAACACTGTGCGCCGGTGTGTCGGTCATCGGATTCCCTCCTTCACTGCGGTGATGTCGTCGCCAATACGTGCTGCGGTGTCCGCGGGAATCGGCGGCAAGGCCTTCTTGGCCCGGGACGCGCCGACTGCGGCCAGAATGCCCCCGATCGCCAGCACCGCGATCGCGACGATCAGCGCCGCGAGCCATGCGGACAACACTGTCGCCAGTCCGAGCACTGCGGTAGCGATCAAGGTGGCGAGCCCGAGGAACAGCAGCAACGCACCCGCGCCGGAGATTCCGACGCCTACCCCGAGGCGGCTTCCCTTGCTCTTGACTTCGGCGAGTCCGGCGTCGATCTCGGTCCGGACGAGCGTCGAGACCTGAGTCGTCAGTCGCTCGATCAGTTGCACAGTCGACAGGTCCGCCACGTGGGAGCCCCGCTCGGACTCGGCGTTCGACAGCGGGGGCGGTTGATCGTTTTCGTGCATGATGCGCTCCTTCGATGTGGTGCCGTCCTGTGTCGATACCCGCGAAGAACCCCGAAAAACACGTCCGTAAATGCCGATTCGCGCGACGTAACCGGCCATTGGTTTGTCACTTCATGTATCGGCGCGATACATTCTCCGATAGTGTGGCTCATCGCATCGCCAGGATGTGATCGTTGGATTCGAGAAGGGGGAGTTGCATGCTCGAACTCGCAATTCTCGGACTGCTTCTCGAATCACCCATGCACGGTTACGAGCTTCGCAAGCGGCTGACCGGCCTGCTCGGAGCATTTCGTGCGTTTTCGTACGGATCGCTGTACCCGGCGCTCCGTCGACTACAAACCGACGGGCTCATCGCCGAGGACGCCGGTCCCGAACTGCTCGTGAAAAGACGAGCAAAACGGGTGTACGTGCTCACCCCCCTCGGCAGGGAACGATTTGCCGAACTGGTGGCCGACACCGGACCGCAGAACTACACCGACGACGGATTCGGCGTACATCTGGCCTTCTTCAGTCGAACCCCGGCAGAAGCTCGGGTCCGCATTCTCGAAGGCAGACGACGCCAGGTCGAGGAGCGCCGAGAAGGCCTCCGCGACGCTGTGGCCAAGGCGAACGGAACACTCGACCGCTACACCCGGCAACTCCACCAGCTCGGTCTCGAATCGAGCGAACGCGAGGTGCGCTGGCTCAACGAAGTCATCGCAGCCGAGCAAGCCGCCCCCAACCCAGCACCGTCCCACACAGCACCAAACAGGACAGTCAAGACAGAAGGAGAACCCGACCATGGGTGAGAACAACAACGCAATCCGCGTGGCCATTGTGGGTGTGGGCAACTGCGCCTCATCCCTGGTCCAGGGTGTCGAGTACTACAAGGACGCAGACGAGAACGCCACCGTTCCCGGCCTGATGCACGTCATGTTCGGCAAGTACCACGTCCGCGACGTCGAGTTCGTCGCCGCGTTCGACGTCGACGCCAAGAAGGTCGGCTTCGACCTCTCCGAGGCCATCTTCTCCAGCGAGAACAACACCATCAAGATCGCCGACGTGCCCCCGAAGGACGTCCACGTCCTGCGCGGACCGACCCTCGACGGCCTCGGAAAGTACTACCGCGAGACCATCACCGAGGCCGACGGCGAAGCAGTCGACGTCGCACAGGCACTGCGTGACGCCAAGGTCGACGTCCTCGTGTCCTACCTCCCCGTCGGATCCGAAGAAGCCGACAAGTTCTACGCACAGGCCGCCATCGACGCAGGCGTCGCCTTCGTCAACGCCCTCCCCGTCTTCATCGCCTCCGACCCCGTCTGGGCCAAGAAGTTCGAGGACGCTGGCGTCCCCATCGTCGGCGACGACATCAAGAGCCAGGTCGGTGCCACCATCACCCACCGCGTCATGGCGAAGCTGTTCGAAGACCGCGGCGTGCAGCTCGACCGCACCATGCAGCTCAACGTCGGCGGCAACATGGACTTCCTCAACATGCTCGAGCGCACCCGCCTCGAGTCGAAGAAGATCTCCAAGACCCAGGCCGTCACGTCGAACCTGCAGAAGGAATTCAACGCCAAGGACGTCCACATCGGACCGTCCGACCACGTCGGCTGGCTCGACGACCGCAAGTGGGCCTACGTGCGCCTCGAAGGCCGCGCCTTCGGTGACGTTCCCCTGAGCCTCGAATACAAGCTCGAGGTCTGGGACTCGCCCAACTCCGCCGGCGTCATCATCGACGCAGTCCGCGCCGCGAAAATCGCCAAGGACCGCGGCATCGGTGGACCGGTCATCCCGGCTTCCGCTTACCTGATGAAAAGCCCGCCGAAGCAGCTGGCCGACGACGTCGCTCGCGAACAACTCGAAGCCTTCATCATCGACGCGTAATTCTCCGCGGCACTGACGCCCGCCGGTCCACTCAACGTGACATTGACCCCCCAATAGGCCACCAAATGTCACATTGAGTACCGGCGGGCGTTCGTCTATCCCGCCTCGACGATGGCGCGAGGGTCGAAGGTCACCCTGATTTCGGTGATTTTGCCGTTCTCGATTCGTTGCCAGTTCGCGGTGGGGGCCGGGGGTGCGACGGACGTGTGCAGCTCGAACCACGTCAGCACGTTCGGGCCATCGACGAAGACGTGCGCGATGTCGATGTCGGTGACGATCTGCGACATTCCCTTCAACCCGGCGACGCATTCCTCGCCGCTGTCGGCGGTGCCCAGTGGCCCCCGAAACGTGGCGTCTTCGTGCAGGATCGACGCCAAAGTGTCGAAGTCCTTCGATTTCCAGGCCTCGAAGTAGGTCGCGGCAATTTGTGCGGGTGTCTGTGTCATGGATTCGAGTCTCGAACCGACGGAGTCAGAAGTCCAACAGTTGGTTCGGATCATCGCCAGAACTTCTACTCATAGCCGCAGCTAGACATCACGCGCTATCGTTTTCGCGTGGCCATCGATCCCACCTCGAAGCATCCGATTCTCGAGCGCGTTCGCGCTCTGGCGTTTGCGTACCCCGACGTGACCGAGAAGGTTTCGCACGGTAGGCCGACTTTCCGCACTGCCTCGGTGTTCGTCTACTTCGGCGGAGGCGTCAAAGGCGGCGATCAGTTCGATCTGTCGATCATCGTCAAATGCGAGAGCGCCGAGGAGCAGCGAGCCTGCGAACTCGAGCCGCGCTACTTCCATCCCGCCTACCTCGGACCCGCAGGCTGGGTGGGATTCGACCTGAGCAGTGACCGCACAGACAAGGCCGACAGCGATGTCTGGGCCGAAGCCGCCGAACTGATCGACTGCAGCTACCGCGTCACCGCACCGAAGCGCGCGATAGCCCGCCTCGACGCCGGCGAAGGTCCCGATCTCGGAGTACAGCAATGGAACTGAGGCAACTAGAGTATTTCGTCGCGGTGGCCGAGGAAGCGAACTTCACCCGCGCTGCCGCCCGCGTTCACATCAGCCAATCGGGGGTCAGCGCGCAGATCAGGGCGCTCGAGCGCGAACTCGGTGCCGAGCTGATCGACAGATCCGGTGGCACAGCCACTTTGACCACAGCCGGCCAGGCGGCGTTGCCGCAGGCCCGCGCGACACTCGCCGCGGCCGGATCCGTCAAACAATCCGTCGACGATGTGACGGGCCTACTGCGCGGCACACTGAGCGTCGGTATGGTCACCGCCTGCACCGTTCCCCCACTGTTCGACGCGTTGGCGGGCTTCCACGCGGCCCATCCCGGCGTCGACATTGCTTTGCGCGAGGGTACTTCGGACGATCTCGTCGCGGATGTTCGATCCGGCGAGATCGATCTTGCGTTGGTCGGTCTCGCTTCTCGGACCCCCGCCGGACTCGAATCGATGGTGGTGATCGACGAGCGGATCGTCGCAACCGTGCCGGCGGAGCATCCGCTGGCAGGGCGGCGAGAGGCAACGCTGAGCCGAGTGTGCGAACACCCGATCATCGCACTACCGCTGGGCACCGGCATTCGTGCGGTGTTCGACAAAGACTGCGCCGGGGTAGGTCTGTCACCATCGATTGCGTTGCAGGCCAGCGCACCTGACGCGGTGGCCGACCTCGCAGCTCGCGGTCTGGGCGTTGGGATCCTCAGCCGATCGATGGCCGAGTTCTACGGCGACCGGCTCGTCGCGGTCGAGCTGACCGACTCGCACACCGCCGCCCTGCTGGCCCTGGTGTGGCGCAGCGCGATGAGTCCGGCACTCGCCGAACTGGTGTCCGTGGCGACGACGAGTTTCAGCGAATCTTCTTGACGACGAACCACAGTGCGACCAGCAAGCCGAGCAGCGCCACAGACGGCAGCACGCCGGGATCACCTCCGATGATCCCGGCTACGGCGAAGCCGAGAGCGACCAGCGCGAAGAACCCCAGAATGCCTGCCAACAACTGCAGGTGGTCCTGCGCCGTCACGACTTGACGCCGCCCGCCGTCAGTCCGGAGATGATGCGGCGCTGGAACAGCAGCACCATGATCACCAGTGGAATCGCAACGATGGTGCCCGCGGCCATGATCGCGGCATACGGCACCACGAGCGGATCGTTGCCGGTGAACCGCGCGATGGCCACGGTCACCGGTTCGGTCTTGTCACTAGAGAGCTGACTGGCCAGCAGGTACTCGTTCACTGCGGCGATGAACGCGAGAATCGCGGTGGTGAACAAGGCAGGCGCGGCGAGCGGGAGCATCACCAGGCGGAATGCCTGGAATCGTCCGGCACCGTCGATCCGCGCGGCTTCTTCGAGCTCCCAGGGCAATTCGGCGAAGAACGCCGCCAGCGTGTAGATCGTCAACGGTAGGACGAACGAGATGTTCGGGATGACCATCGCCTGGTAGCTGCCGATCCAGCCGATGTTGGTGAAGAACTGGAACAGCGGGGTCACCAATGCGACGACGGGGAACATCGACGCACCCAGGATGATGCCCGTCACCACGTACTTGAAGCGAAAGTCGATGCGCGAGAGTGCGTATGCGGTGAAGATGCCGATGACCAACGCGATCAGAGTGGTCGCGCCGCCCACGATCAGACTGTTGCCCACCGCACGCAGGAAGTTGTTGCCGTTCGCCGTCGACAACGCGTTCTCGAAGTTCTCCCACGTGACGTGCGTCGGCCACGGCGTCGTGTCGAAGGTGTAGCGCGGGTCGCGGAATGCGGTGACGACCATCCAATAGAACGGTGCCAGTCCCCAGACGAGAATGACGACGACGCCGAGATAGATGCGAGCTTGCTTCATCGGCCGGGCCCCTTGCGCTGATTGTCCTGAGTGGCAACGGCATTGGCACCGAGAAACTTCACCAGGATGAACGCCACGACGAAGATCATGATGAACGAGATCGTCGACAGCGAGGCAGCGCTGTTGAATCCCTGCCGAATCTGATCCACCACCAGGATCGAGATGGTCCGGGTGGCGGGATTGCCCTCGGTGAGGATGGCCGGCAAGTCGTACATACGCAGCGCGTCCATGGTGCGGAACAGAATTGCCACCATCAACGCGGGCTTGACCAACGGCAGTGTGATCCTGGTGAACCGCTGCCACGCCGACGCACCGTCGACGCGAGCCGCCTCGTAGACGTCGGCGGGAATCATCTGCAACCCGGCCAGAATCAACAGCGCCATGAACGGCGTCGTCTTCCACACGTCGGCGATGATGACGGCGAAACGAGCGGGCCACGCGTCACCGGTCCACAGAATGTTCGTTCCCAGAATGCGATTGGCGATGCCGTCGTACGCGAAGATGAAATACCAGAGCTTGGCCGTGACCGCCGTCGGGATCGCCCAGGGGATCAGGATTGCCGCGCGCAACAGGGCGCGTCCGGCGAAGGTCTTACCCATGATGACGGCCATTCCGAAGCCGATGACCACCTCGATGGACACCGTGACGACCGTGAAGAACGCGGTGTTTCCGACGGCGCCCCAGAACTGCGACCCCAGCGTTCCCGGCGGGCAGGGCACCGATGTGCCCGACGCCGAGGTGCATTGCTGCAGGATCCAGTGCGTGTAGTTGTCGAAGCCGGCAGATCCACCGGTGACGAACATGCCGGTGGCGGGATCGAGACCGGGATCCTTGGAGAAGGACATCACCAGGGCTCGGATCACCGGGTAGACGATGACGATCGCGAGGATCACCATCGTCGGTGCGATCAACAGCCAGGCCCGACCCTGCGTCAGGCCGAACCGCTTGTTCTTGGACCGCACATGCCGACCGCGGCCGGGGGACGAGCCCCCGGCCGCGGTGGTTGCGGCGGCCCCACTGGTCACACCAGCAGGTACAGCCATTGGTTCTCCCGAAATCAGTTGGCGCCGGCGGTTTCGATACCGGCCTGCATGTCCGTGATCGCCTGGTCGACGCTCTTCTCACCCTTGATGGCGGCAGAGACGTTGTCCTGCACGGCCTTCGAGACGGCCGGGTAGAACGGGGTGACGGGGCGCGGAACTGCGTTCTCGATGGATGCCTTCAATGCGGGAAGGTACGGCATCGCGGCGATCAGTGCGGGATCGTCGTACAGCGACGAGAGCACGGGCGGCAAAGCACCCTCGGCGATGATGCGCTGCGCCTTCTCGCCCTGCATGAAGCGCAGGAAGTCGGCAGCAGTGGCCTTGTTCTCGGAGTACGCGCTGATCGCGGCGTTGTATCCGCCGAGCGTCGAGGTGCCTACGCCGGTGACTCCGGGAAGGGGTGCGACCGCGTACTTTCCGACCACAGCCGAACCTTCTTCTGCGGCGGTGCCGTAGACGTACGGCCAGTTGCGCAGGAACAGTGTCTTTCCGTCCTGGAACGCCTGTTGGCTGTCGGACTCCTTGAACGTGGTGTCCTGGGCCGGGATGACGCCGGTCTCGAACGCGGTGACCAGAGTCTGCAGTCCGGCCTTGGCTTCCGGACTGTTGACGGTGGGGGTCTTGCCGTCTTCGCCGACGATCGATCCGCCGTGCGCGTTGATGATCTCCGACGCGTTGGCCGTCAGACCCTCGTAGGGGGCGAATTGCCCTGCATAGCAGTCGATATTGTTGTCGCGAGCGACCTGGCAGTCCTCGGTGAGCTCGGCCCAGGTGGTGGGTGCCTCGGGGAGCAGATCACTGCGGTAGTAGAGCAGTCCACCGTTGGTGTTCTTCGGCGCGGCGTACTGCTTGCCGTTGTAGGTCGCACTCGCGACGGTCGCGGGCAGAACGCCTGCGTTGTCGAGTGCGAATTCGCCCTCGAGCGGCACGAGCCAGCCCTTGGCCGCGAACTCGGCGGTCCAGACGACGTCGAGTGCCATGACGTCGTAGTCGCTCTGCTGCGCCTGGAGCTGCTGAACGAAGTCGTCGTGGGCCTGATCGGCGTCGGCGGACTGCTCCTTGAAGGTGACCTGCTGATCAGGGTTGGCGGCGTTCCACTCCGAGATGATCTGCTGGACGACACCGGTCTCGGTGGTGTCCTGGCCCTCTACATACGTGATAGGTCCACGGCCGTCGGCATTTTCGGATGCAGCACCCGAATCGCCGCTCGAACCGCTGTCGCTCGAACATCCGGTGAGCGTCAGCAGCGTGGCTGCTGTCGCAACCACTGCCACCTTCGTGATCAAAGACGCCATTGTTTTCTCCACTTACTTCTACGCGGTGGTATGCGCCCGGAGATGGGCACGCAGAATCGTGCTGTGATGCTCCCCCGACACATATGTCGATGGGTACTGTGGCACACAACTCACCGCGCAGGGGTCATTATCGAGTTCCTGAATCGGTCAACCCGGACGTGTCGGAGGTGCCCGGTACCCTTTCGCTCATGAGTTCGGACAAGATGCTGACGCGTATCGGCGGATTGCTGCGTCAGGCGGAGTCCACCGACAACCCCCACGAGGCCGAGGCCTTCATGGAGGCCGCGCAGCGTTTGGCCACGTCGGCGTCGGTGGATCTGGCGGTGGCGCGTTCGCACAGCGCATCCCGCGAACGGCAGGCGACGCCGACTCAGAAGGTCATCCCCATCGGTGAACCGGGCAAGCGTGGACTCAAGACCTACGTCCAACTGTTCGTCGCCATCGCCCACGCAAACGATGTGCAGTGCGACGTCGCCAGATCGTCGACGCAGGTGTTCGCCTACGGTTTCGACTCGGACATCGAGACCACCGAGGCCCTGTACTCGTCTCTACTGATCCAGATGGTCCGAGCGTCCGACGCGTACATCAAGTCCGGTGCGTACAAATCCGAGACGGCCATCCGCACCGTCACCGAGGTCAAGAATCGTCGCCGCTACACCCGACGCGAGGAAGTGCCCGTCGCCGCCGTGACGGCGCGTCTGAACTTTCAGACGGCATTCGCGTCGCGCATCGGTCAACGGCTCGCGGAGGTCAAGAAGGACACCGAGGCCAAGGCCATCGCGCAGGAGACCTCCGGTGCCGGAACCGCTCTGGTGTTGCGAGACAAAGAGATCGAGCTACGCGACTACTACCGCCAGACGTCCACTGCACGCGGGCACTGGCGAGGCCAGAGCGCGAACGCCGGGTACTCCGAGGGCGCACGCAAGGCCGGCGATCGAGCGGGACGAAACGCGAAGATCGGTGCCCACGCAGAAATCGGTGGAGCAAGCCGGCAGCTAGGCCGCTGACTGCTACGTGGCCGGTGATGCCGTGAACACCGGCCATCCGATCTCGGTACGCCAGAGCGTCGAATTCTCGGTATCCCGCGGCCCGACGACATAGACCTCGCGAACCGGCCCCGCGATTGCGAGGCCGTTGGTCTCCACGTGCACCCCGAGCGCACCGTACGTGACGTCGATGTCGTCGTGGGGTCCGTGATGAACCGTCACCGCGAGTTCGACGGGAGGCAGCGTCATCGGCCGAACTCTGCCGACGGATGGCGCATCGACGGTGGGAACGTAGACGGTCAGCTCACCCCGCCCGTCGGTGAAGAGATCGTTGTCGTACAACCCGCCCGGCGGCCCCGTGGTGTCCGATACGACCGCGTCGATCTCGGCCATCGCGTCCGAGTACCAGCCCAGCACGTCGGACGCGTCGACCACCTCGGAAATGGCTGCAACAGAACACTGTTCAGTGAGAATTCGTCGGACATCGATCGCGGGCGGAGTGGGATCGAGCAACCGGCGCAGCGCCGTCACGGCTGATCTGGTGTCGTCCAACTGACGCTCGAGTCGAGTGAGATGTTCGGCGATCAGTCGAGCGCGGGCATCGGGATCGGGTGTCTGCACGATTGCCCGCACCTCCCGCTCCGGCATCTGCATCTTCCGGAATCGACCGATGATCTGCGCGACCCCGACCTGATCGGTGGCGTAGTACCGGTAGCCCGAGTAGTCGTCGACCGTCGCAGGCTCGAGCAAACCCGACTCGTGATAACGACGCAGGGTCTTCACCGACAGATGGGTGATTCGAGAGAACTCGCCGATCGTGAGCAATCCGTCCATGTCGATATTCTCGCCCCTCCCCGTGGGGGAGAGTCGACTCTCCAGGGGGAGGGGTGACGCCGGATGTAGCCGAGGCCGCCGCAAACGCGCGCGCGTTCGCCAGGTGCGCGCGGAATAGCCCCGAATTCGAGGCGAATCCACTCGCGTATGACAAACGCGCGCGCGTTTGTCATACGCGAGTGGATTCGCCTCGAATTCGGGGCTATTCCGCGCGCACCTGGCGAACGCGCGCGCGTTTGCGGCGGCCTCGGCTACATCCGGCGTCACCCCTCCCCCTGGAGAGTCGACTCTCCCCCACGGGGAGGGGCGAGAATATCGACATGGACGGATTGCTCACGATCGGCGAGTTCTCTCGAATCACCCATCTGTCGGTGAAGACCCTGCGTCGTTATCACGAGTCGGGTTTGCTCGAGCCTGCGACGGTCGACGACTACTCGGGCTACCGGTACTACGCCACCGATCAGGTCGGGGTCGCGCAGATCATCGGTCGATTCCGGAAGATGCAGATGCCGGAGCGGGAGGTGCGGGCAATCGTGCAGACACCCGATCCCGATGCCCGCGCTCGACTGATCGCCGAACATCTCACTCGACTCGAGCGTCAGTTGGACGACACCAGATCAGCCGTGACGGCGCTGCGCCGGTTGCTCGATCCCACTCCGCCCGCGATCGATGTCCGACGAATTCTCACTGAACAGTGTTCTGTTGCAGCCATTTCCGAGGTGGTCGACGCGTCCGACGTGCTGGGCTGGTACTCGGACGCGATGGCCGAGATCGACGCGGTCGTATCGGACACCACGGGGCCGCCGGGCGGGTTGTACGACAACGATCTCTTCACCGACGGGCGGGGTGAGCTGACCGTCTACGTTCCCACCGTCGATGCGCCATCCGTCGGCAGAGTTCGGCCGATGACGCTGCCTCCCGTCGAACTCGCGGTGACGGTTCATCACGGACCCCACGACGACATCGACGTCACGTACGGTGCGCTCGGGGTGCACGTGGAGACCAACGGCCTCGCAATCGCGGGGCCGGTTCGCGAGGTCTATGTCGTCGGGCCGCGGGATACCGAGAATTCGACGCTCTGGCGTACCGAGATCGGATGGCCGGTGTTCACGGCATCACCGGCCACGTAGCAGTCAGCGGCCTAGCTGCCGGCTTGCTCCACCGATTTCTGCGTGGGCACCGATCTTCGCGTTTCGTCCCGCTCGATCGCCGGCCTTGCGTGCGCCCTCGGAGTACCCGGCGTTCGCGCTCTGGCCTCGCCAGTGCCCGCGTGCAGTGGACGTCTGGCGGTAGTAGTCGCGTAGCTCGATCTCTTTGTCTCGCAACACCAGAGCGGTTCCGGCACCGGAGGTCTCCTGCGCGATGGCCTTGGCCTCGGTGTCCTTCTTGACCTCCGCGAGCCGTTGACCGATGCGCGACGCGAATGCCGTCTGAAAGTTCAGACGCGCCGTCACGGCGGCGACGGGCACTTCCTCGCGTCGGGTGTAGCGGCGACGATTCTTGACCTCGGTGACGGTGCGGATGGCCGTCTCGGATTTGTACGCACCGGACTTGATGTACGCGTCGGACGCTCGGACCATCTGGATCAGTAGAGACGAGTACAGGGCCTCGGTGGTCTCGATGTCCGAGTCGAAACCGTAGGCGAACACCTGCGTCGACGATCTGGCGACGTCGCACTGCACATCGTTTGCGTGGGCGATGGCGACGAACAGTTGGACGTAGGTCTTGAGTCCACGCTTGCCCGGTTCACCGATGGGGATGACCTTCTGAGTCGGCGTCGCCTGCCGTTCGCGGGATGCGCTGTGCGAACGCGCCACCGCCAGATCCACCGACGCCGACGTGGCCAAACGCTGCGCGGCCTCCATGAAGGCCTCGGCCTCGTGGGGGTTGTCGGTGGACTCCGCCTGACGCAGCAATCCGCCGATACGCGTCAGCATCTTGTCCGAACTCATGAGCGAAAGGGTACCGGGCACCTCCGACACGTCCGGGTTGACCGATTCAGGAACTCGATAATGACCCCTGCGCGGTGAGTTGTGTGCCACAGTACCCATCGACATATGTGTCGGGGGAGCATCACAGCACGATTCTGCGTGCCCATCTCCGGGCGCATACCACCGCGTAGAAGTAAGTGGAGAAAACAATGGCGTCTTTGATCACGAAGGTGGCAGTGGTTGCGACAGCAGCCACGCTGCTGACGCTCACCGGATGTTCGAGCGACAGCGGTTCGAGCGGCGATTCGGGTGCTGCATCCGAAAATGCCGACGGCCGTGGACCTATCACGTATGTAGAGGGCCAGGACACCACCGAGACCGGTGTCGTCCAGCAGATCATCTCGGAGTGGAACGCCGCCAACCCTGATCAGCAGGTCACCTTCAAGGAGCAGTCCGCCGACGCCGATCAGGCCCACGACGACTTCGTTCAGCAGCTCCAGGCGCAGCAGAGCGACTACGACGTCATGGCACTCGACGTCGTCTGGACCGCCGAGTTCGCGGCCAAGGGCTGGCTCGTGCCGCTCGAGGGCGAATTCGCACTCGACAACGCAGGCGTTCTGCCCGCGACCGTCGCGAGTGCGACCTACAACGGCAAGCAGTACGCCGCGCCGAAGAACACCAACGGTGGACTGCTCTACTACCGCAGTGATCTGCTCCCCGAGGCACCCACCACCTGGGCCGAGCTCACCGAGGACTGCCAGGTCGCTCGCGACAACAATATCGACTGCTATGCAGGGCAATTCGCCCCCTACGAGGGTCTGACGGCCAACGCGTCGGAGATCATCAACGCGCACGGCGGATCGATCGTCGGCGAAGACGGCAAGACCCCCACCGTCAACAGTCCGGAAGCCAAGGCCGGACTGCAGACTCTGGTCACCGCGTTCGAGACCGGCGTCATCCCGGCCCAGGACACCACGTTCAAGGAGTCCGACAGCCAACAGGCGTTCCAGGACGGAAAGACACTGTTCCTGCGCAACTGGCCGTACGTCTACGGCACCGCCGCAGAAGAAGGTTCGGCTGTGGTCGGAAAGTACGCGGTCGCACCCCTTCCCGGAGTCACCGGCGTAGGCACCTCGACGCTCGGCGGATACAACGCCGCGATCAGCGCGTACTCCGAGAACAAGGCCACTGCTGCCGACTTCCTGCGCTTCATGCAGGGCGAGAAGGCGCAGCGCATCATCGCCGAGGGTGCTTTGCCGCCCGTGCTCTCGTCGCTGTACGACGATCCCGCACTGATCGCCGCGATGCCGTACCTTCCCGCATTGAAGGCATCCATCGAGAACGCAGTTCCGCGCCCCGTCACCCCGTTCTACCCGGCCGTCTCGAAGGCCGTGCAGGACAACGTCTCTGCCGCCATCAAGGGTGAGAAGAGCGTCGACCAGGCGATCACGGACATGCAGGCCGGTATCGAAACCGCCGGCGCCAACTGATTTCGGGAGAACCAATGGCTGTACCTGCTGGTGTGACCAGTGGGGCCGCCGCAACCACCGCGGCCGGGGGCTCGTCCCCCGGCCGCGGTCGGCATGTGCGGTCCAAGAACAAGCGGTTCGGCCTGACGCAGGGTCGGGCCTGGCTGTTGATCGCACCGACGATGGTGATCCTCGCGATCGTCATCGTCTACCCGGTGATCCGAGCCCTGGTGATGTCCTTCTCCAAGGATCCCGGTCTCGATCCCGCCACCGGCATGTTCGTCACCGGTGGATCTGCCGGCTTCGACAACTACACGCACTGGATCCTGCAGCAATGCACCTCGGCGTCGGGCACATCGGTGCCCTGCCCGCCGGGAACGCTGGGGTCGCAGTTCTGGGGCGCCGTCGGAAACACCGCGTTCTTCACGGTCGTCACGGTGTCCATCGAGGTGGTCATCGGCTTCGGAATGGCCGTCATCATGGGTAAGACCTTCGCCGGACGCGCCCTGTTGCGCGCGGCAATCCTGATCCCCTGGGCGATCCCGACGGCGGTCACGGCCAAGCTCTGGTATTTCATCTTCGCGTACGACGGCATCGCCAATCGCATTCTGGGAACGAACATTCTGTGGACCGGTGACGCGTGGCCCGCTCGTTTCGCCGTCATCATCGCCGACGTGTGGAAGACGACGCCGTTCATGGCGCTGTTGATTCTGGCCGGGTTGCAGATGATTCCCGCCGACGTCTACGAGGCGGCTCGCGTCGACGGTGCGTCGGCGTGGCAGCGGTTCACCAGGATCACACTGCCGTTGGTCAAGCCCGCGTTGATGGTGGCAATTCTGTTCCGCACCATGGACGCGCTGCGTATGTACGACTTGCCGGCCATCCTCACCGAGGGCAATCCCGCCACCCGGACCATCTCGATCCTGGTGGTGGATCAGATTCGGCAGGGATTCAACAGCGCTGCCTCGCTGTCGACGATCTCGTTCATCATGATCTTCGTCGTGGCGTTCATCCTGGTGAAGTTTCTCGGTGCCAATGCCGTTGCCACTCAGGACAATCAGCGCAAGGGGCCCGGCCGATGAAGCAAGCTCGCATCTATCTCGGCGTCGTCGTCATTCTCGTCTGGGGACTGGCACCGTTCTATTGGATGGTCGTCACCGCATTCCGCGACCCGCGCTACACCTTCGACACGACGCCGTGGCCGACGCACGTCACGTGGGAGAACTTCGAGAACGCGTTGTCGACGGCGAACGGCAACAACTTCCTGCGTGCGGTGGGCAACAGTCTGATCGTGGGCGGCGCGACCACTCTGATCGCGTTGGTCATCGGCATCTTCACCGCATACGCACTCTCGCGCATCGACTTTCGCTTCAAGTACGTGGTGACGGGCATCATCCTGGGTGCGTCGATGTTCCCCGTCGTCGCATTGGTGACCCCGCTGTTCCAGTTCTTCACCAACATCGGCTGGATCGGCAGCTACCAGGCGATGGTCATCCCGAACATCTCGTTCGTCCTACCGTTGACGATCTACACGCTGGCGGCGTTCTTCGCCGAATTGCCCTGGGAGCTCGAAGAAGCCGCGCGGATCGACGGTGCCGGACGATTCCAGGCATTCCGCCTGGTGATGCTCCCGCTCGCCGCGCCTGCCTTGTTCACCACCGCGATTCTCGCGTTCATCGCCGCAGTGAACGAGTACCTGCTGGCCAGTCAGCTCTCTAGTGACAAGACCGAACCGGTGACCGTGGCCATCGCGCGGTTCACCGGCAACGATCCGCTCGTGGTGCCGTATGCCGCGATCATGGCCGCGGGCACCATCGTTGCGATTCCACTGGTGATCATGGTGCTGCTGTTCCAGCGCCGCATCATCTCCGGACTGACGGCGGGCGGCGTCAAGTCGTGACGGCGCAGGACCACCTGCAGTTGTTGGCAGGCATTCTGGGGTTCTTCGCGCTGGTCGCTCTCGGCTTCGCCGTAGCCGGGATCATCGGAGGTGATCCCGGCGTGCTGCCGTCTGTGGCGCTGCTCGGCTTGCTGGTCGCACTGTGGTTCGTCGTCAAGAAGATTCGCTGAAACTCGTCGTCGCCACGGACACCAGTTCGGCGAGTGCCGGACTCATCGCGCTGCGCCACACCAGGGCCAGCAGGGCGGCGGTGTGCGAGTCGGTCAGCTCGACCGCGACGAGCCGGTCGCCGTAGAACTCGGCCATCGATCGGCTGAGGATCCCAACGCCCAGACCGCGAGCTGCGAGGTCGGCCACCGCGTCAGGTGCGCTGGCCTGCAACGCAATCGATGGTGACAGACCTACCCCGGCGCAGTCTTTGTCGAACACCGCACGAATGCCGGTGCCCAGCGGTAGTGCGATGATCGGGTGTTCGCACACTCGGCTCAGCGTTGCCTCTCGCCGCCCTGCCAGCGGATGCTCCGCCGGCACGGTTGCGACGATCCGCTCGTCGATCACCACCATCGATTCGAGTCCGGCGGGGGTCCGAGAAGCGAGACCGACCAACGCAAGATCGATCTCGCCGGATCGAACATCCGCGACGAGATCGTCCGAAGTACCCTCGCGCAAAGCAATGTCGACGCCGGGATGGGCCGCGTGGAAGCCCGCCAACGCGTCGAACAGTGGGGGAACGGTGCAGGCGGTGACCATACCGACGCTCAGTGTGCCGCGCAGTAGGCCCGTCACATCGTCGACGGATTGTTTGACGGATCCGGCCGCGGCGAGTGTCGCGCGGGCCTGCGGCAACGCCGCCTGGCCGGCTGTGGTCAAAGTGGCTGTGCCACCGGATCTGTCGATCAGCTCGGCACCGAGTTCGCGCTCGAGCGCCCTGATCTGCGCGCTGACCCCCGATTGGCTGATGTGAACGCGGGCGGCAGCGCGGGTGAAGTTCGCTTCCTCGGCCACCGCGACGAAATACTCTAGTTGCCTCAGTTCCATTGCTGTACTCCGAGATCGGGACCTTCGCCGGCGTCGAGGCGGGCTATCGCGCGCTTCGGTGCGGTGACGCGGTAGCTGCAGTCGATCAGTTCGGCGGCTTCGGCCCAGACATCGCTGTCGGCCTTGTCTGTGCGGTCACTGCTCAGGTCGAATCCCACCCAGCCTGCGGGTCCGAGGTAGGCGGGATGGAAGTAGCGCGGCTCGAGTTCGCAGGCTCGCTGCTCCTCGGCGCTCTCGCATTTGACGATGATCGACAGATCGAACTGATCGCCGCCTTTGACGCCTCCGCCGAAGTAGACGAACACCGAGGCAGTGCGGAAAGTCGGCCTACCGTGCGAAACCTTCTCGGTCACGTCGGGGTACGCAAACGCCAGAGCGCGAACGCGCTCGAGAATCGGATGCTTCGAGGTGGGATCGATGGCCACGCGAAAACGATAGCGCGTGATGTCTAGCTGCGGCTATGAGTAGAAGTTCTGGCGATGATCCGAACCAACTGTTGGACTTCTGACTCCGTCGGTTCGAGACTCGAATCCATGACACAGACACCCGCACAAATTGCCGCGACCTACTTCGAGGCCTGGAAATCGAAGGACTTCGACACTTTGGCGTCGATCCTGCACGAAGACGCCACGTTTCGGGGGCCACTGGGCACCGCCGACAGCGGCGAGGAATGCGTCGCCGGGTTGAAGGGAATGTCGCAGATCGTCACCGACATCGACATCGCGCACGTCTTCGTCGATGGCCCGAACGTGCTGACGTGGTTCGAGCTGCACACGTCCGTCGCACCCCCGGCCCCCACCGCGAACTGGCAACGAATCGAGAACGGCAAAATCACCGAAATCAGGGTGACCTTCGACCCTCGCGCCATCGTCGAGGCGGGATAGACGAACGCCCGCCGGTACTCAATGTGACATTTGGTGGCCTATTGGGGGGTCAATGTCACGTTGAGTGGACCGGCGGGCGTCAGTGCCGCGGAGAATTACGCGTCGATGATGAAGGCTTCGAGTTGTTCGCGAGCGACGTCGTCGGCCAGCTGCTTCGGCGGGCTTTTCATCAGGTAAGCGGAAGCCGGGATGACCGGTCCACCGATGCCGCGGTCCTTGGCGATTTTCGCGGCGCGGACTGCGTCGATGATGACGCCGGCGGAGTTGGGCGAGTCCCAGACCTCGAGCTTGTATTCGAGGCTCAGGGGAACGTCACCGAAGGCGCGGCCTTCGAGGCGCACGTAGGCCCACTTGCGGTCGTCGAGCCAGCCGACGTGGTCGGACGGTCCGATGTGGACGTCCTTGGCGTTGAATTCCTTCTGCAGGTTCGACGTGACGGCCTGGGTCTTGGAGATCTTCTTCGACTCGAGGCGGGTGCGCTCGAGCATGTTGAGGAAGTCCATGTTGCCGCCGACGTTGAGCTGCATGGTGCGGTCGAGCTGCACGCCGCGGTCTTCGAACAGCTTCGCCATGACGCGGTGGGTGATGGTGGCACCGACCTGGCTCTTGATGTCGTCGCCGACGATGGGGACGCCAGCGTCCTCGAACTTCTTGGCCCAGACGGGGTCGGAGGCGATGAAGACGGGGAGGGCGTTGACGAAGGCGACGCCTGCGTCGATGGCGGCCTGTGCGTAGAACTTGTCGGCTTCTTCGGATCCGACGGGGAGGTAGGACACGAGGACGTCGACCTTGGCGTCACGCAGTGCCTGTGCGACGTCGACTGCTTCGCCGTCGGCCTCGGTGATGGTCTCGCGGTAGTACTTTCCGAGGCCGTCGAGGGTCGGTCCGCGCAGGACGTGGACGTCCTTCGGGGGCACGTCGGCGATCTTGATGGTGTTGTTCTCGCTGGAGAAGATGGCCTCGGAGAGGTCGAAGCCGACCTTCTTGGCGTCGACGTCGAACGCGGCGACGAACTCGACGTCGCGGACGTGGTACTTGCCGAACATGACGTGCATCAGGCCGGGAACGGTGGCGTTCTCGTCTGCGTCCTTGTAGTACTCGACACCCTGGACCAGGGATGAGGCGCAGTTGCCCACACCCACAATGGCCACGCGGATTGCGTTGTTGTTCTCACCCATGGTCGGGTTCTCCTTCTGTCTTGACTGTCCTGTTTGGTGCTGTGTGGGACGGTGCTGGGTTGGGGGCGGCTTGCTCGGCTGCGATGACTTCGTTGAGCCAGCGCACCTCGCGTTCGCTCGATTCGAGACCGAGCTGGTGGAGTTGCCGGGTGTAGCGGTCGAGTGTTCCGTTCGCCTTGGCCACAGCGTCGCGGAGGCCTTCTCGGCGCTCCTCGACCTGGCGTCGTCTGCCTTCGAGAATGCGGACCCGAGCTTCTGCCGGGGTTCGACTGAAGAAGGCCAGATGTACGCCGAATCCGTCGTCGGTGTAGTTCTGCGGTCCGGTGTCGGCCACCAGTTCGGCAAATCGTTCCCTGCCGAGGGGGGTGAGCACGTACACCCGTTTTGCTCGTCTTTTCACGAGCAGTTCGGGACCGGCGTCCTCGGCGATGAGCCCGTCGGTTTGTAGTCGACGGAGCGCCGGGTACAGCGATCCGTACGAAAACGCACGAAATGCTCCGAGCAGGCCGGTCAGCCGCTTGCGAAGCTCGTAACCGTGCATGGGTGATTCGAGAAGCAGTCCGAGAATTGCGAGTTCGAGCATGCAACTCCCCCTTCTCGAATCCAACGATCACATCCTGGCGATGCGATGAGCCACACTATCGGAGAATGTATCGCGCCGATACATGAAGTGACAAACCAATGGCCGGTTACGTCGCGCGAATCGGCATTTACGGACGTGTTTTTCGGGGTTCTTCGCGGGTATCGACACAGGACGGCACCACATCGAAGGAGCGCATCATGCACGAAAACGATCAACCGCCCCCGCTGTCGAACGCCGAGTCCGAGCGGGGCTCCCACGTGGCGGACCTGTCGACTGTGCAACTGATCGAGCGACTGACGACTCAGGTCTCGACGCTCGTCCGGACCGAGATCGACGCCGGACTCGCCGAAGTCAAGAGCAAGGGAAGCCGCCTCGGGGTAGGCGTCGGAATCTCCGGCGCGGGTGCGTTGCTGCTGTTCCTCGGGCTCGCCACCTTGATCGCTACCGCAGTGCTCGGACTGGCGACAGTGTTGTCCGCATGGCTCGCGGCGCTGATCGTCGCGATCGCGGTGCTGGCGATCGGGGGCATTCTGGCCGCAGTCGGCGCGTCCCGGGCCAAGAAGGCCTTGCCGCCGATTCCCGCGGACACCGCAGCACGTATTGGCGACGACATCACCGCAGTGAAGGAGGGAATCCGATGACCGACACACCGGCGCACAGTGTTCCCGGCAACTCCGATCAGCCGCCCAGCATCGAGGAACAGCGTTCCGAACTGGCCGACACCGTCGCCGCTCTCGCGGCCAAAGCCGACATCCCCACTCGAGTGGGCAACGAGGCCTCTCGACAGGCGACACGTGCCTCCGATGCGGTGCGCAGTAGGCCCGGCACTGCCGCAGGGGCCGTGGGCTTCGTGGTGACCGCAGTGTTGGTGACGGTTCTTCTTCTTCGTCGCCGACGTACGAGAAAGGTGTTTCGATGAGTGCAGTATCGAAGGCGTTCTACAGACCGATGTCGTTGGCGACGAGTGTGCTCGGCGGGCTGGCGGCCGGCGCGGTGTTCAAGCAGGTGTGGAAGCACGTCGGCGACGACGACGCGGCGGCCCCCGACCCGAAGGATCTGAATCGGTCCGTCCGAGAGGTGCTGATCGTGGCAGCCGTCCACGGTGCGGTGTTCGGCGTCGTCAAGGCCGCAGTCGACAGGGCAGGGGCAACCGGTTACCGCGCCATCACGCACGAGAGCCCGAAGTAGCTGACACGCAACATGATTCGCGGCGTCTATCGGCTTACCGAGACGATGTTGCCCGCGAAGTCCGCTTCGACGCGGCCACCCTGATCGTCGTCGTCGTGTGCGGTGATCGAGATGCGCTGCTCGCCGCGGGAATCGGTGATCATGACGTACTCGACGGCGGCGTCCGGAACCCCGACGGCCTCGGGCGTTCCCGCGACGAGGCCGGCCAGAACTGCGGAATCAATTGTGGCCCAGTCGAAGAGAGCCTCTTGTGCGTCTGGCGCGTCGGTCTCGTGATACATCTCGAACCCCCCGGAGACGAACACACGCTCTCGTCGGCCCTCTGCCGTCGGGCGATAGACGTCGGCACGGTTGCCGTCCATCTGAATGAACACCTCGAGAACCTGCGAACTGCCGAAGCGTTCCACGTAGCGTTCTCGAAAATCGTCGAGTCCGGCTGCCGTGTCGAAAACGAAGGGGCGGGCGATGATCGGGGTGACGTCGACCGGCAGGTCCATCGGCACGGTGGGGGCGACGCTGCGCGTCGTCGTGGACGCGACGACGGCAGCAGTCGGAACCGGTTCTTCGCCGGTCCTGGTCGACAGAAACACCACCAGCCCTACAGTCAAGATGACGACCGAGCCGAGTGCCAGCAGTAGCCGGTTCTTCGGTTCGGATGTTCGCGGCGGTGGTTCCGGAAGGTCGACGTCGATTTGTAGGTCGGAGACCAGGCGTCGTAGGTCGCGCAGGGTGATGGCCACCCGCGCACGTTCGCTGCGTAGGCGGTGCTCGTCGAAGGTGAGCTGGCCGTCGGCGTATGCGGAATCCAGAACGGTGGCGGTCAGTGCGCGGTCAATTTCACGGGCGCGAAAATCGGGTCGTTGTGCCATCATGCGGCCTCCTTTCCGGACACATCAGCCGAACGAAAACGGCGTGACACGCAGGAAGTTGCCTGCGGGATCGAATAGGAGAGTTCCGCTTTCCTGGTCGGTGTTGTCGGCGGAGACGGAAATTTGCGGACCGTTGTCGCTGCCGTGGAAGCTCACGTTGTAGCTGTCGATGCGACTCATGTTCAAGCTCTCGCGGGCACCGGCGATGATTCCCGCTGCCTTCGTCAGATCGACCGTCGCCAGGTCGATCTGAGGTTCGTCGAAGTCGCGGGTGCTCGAGAAATTGTCGTCGTAGTCGTCGATCACGCCGTCGCGATAGGTGTAGCTGACCTGTTTCTGTGGCACCCCGGGTGCGGGTGCCGAAATGACGGCGTAGTCGTCGTACAGCCCGAGTCTGTCGACCACCGACGTGCCGATCTTCTGTTGCAGTGCATCGACGATATCTACGACGACTGCAGGATTCTTGTACCCGGCCGACCCGAGACCCGATTCGGGGTCATTGGTGTTCGAGCACGCGCGAATGCCGAAGGTGAGCGCCACGAGGGCGGCAACGGCAGGGACCGCGACGGCCATGAAGCCCAGGCGTGAGCCCTTTGCCGTCGTGATCGGATGCGCGAACTCGATCGGGTCGGCCATCGGCGGCAGGTCGGTGTCGTTCTGAAGGTCCTCGATGAGGGCGTGCAGATCGGCGATCGTGTCGGCTTCCTTCGCCAGATCGATCCTTGCGGCGTGCTCGAAATCGGACAGCTGGCCATCGGCGAGTGCTTCGTCCAACGTGGCGCAAGTGTCGGTGCGATCCACATCACGCGCTCGCGTACTGGGTGACAGTCGCGTCGGCACAGGTGGAGCATAGTTTCTCGGCCCAGGAATGGGGGTCGATCGTCGTCCAGGCGGGGATCGCAGGTCTCCATCGACACTGCCGCACGTACTCTGGTTCTCGTGCGACTTCAGCGACAGGTGGTGGACTACGCCCTTCAGCGTCGGTCGCTGCTGGCCGAGGTCTACTCCGGTAGGACGGGCGTGGCAGCGGTCTGCGATGCAGATCCCTATCTTCTACGTGCCGCCAAGTTCCACGGCCGCGGCAGCGACGTAGTGTGCCCGATCTGCCGGAAGGAGCAGCTCACGCTGGTGTCGTGGGTGTTCGGCGAGAAGCTCGGACCCCTGTCCGGCTCCGCGAGAACGGCCGACGAACTCGGCCGGCTGGCTGCCACCCAAGAGGAATTTTCGGTCCATGTGGTCGAGGTCTGCCGCTCGTGCAGCTGGAATCACCTCGTCCAGTCCTACGTCCTCGGGGCCGTGCCCGCACCCAAGCAACCCCGTCGCCCACGATCGGGATCCCGTCAACCGAACCGTCGAACTGCGAGTGAATGACACAATCGCTTCGCTGAACCCAGCCACCGAGAATTCGACGCGGCCGCCGAGATTACTGGAGATTCGTACGTGAGTTCCCCCTACGACAACAACCCGGGTAACAACGAACCTGGCCGTAGCGACTCCGGACGGCGCCCCGACGTGCCCGGACCACCGCGCGGCAGCCGCCATTCCGATCCGCCCGGACGTCGTCCGGTACCCCCACCGGGCCAACGGCCGGTGCCTCCTCCGGGTCAGCGTCCGCTACCGCCTCCGGGTCAGCGCCCCGGACCGCCTCCCGGGCAGCGTCCGATGCCACCGCAGGGTCGACCGCCGATGCCACCTCCGGGTCAGCGTCCGGTACCGCCTCCGGGCCAGCGCCCCGGGCCCCCTCCTGGGCAGCGTCCGATGCCACCGCAGGGTCGACCGCCGATGCCTCCCGCCGGCCAACGTCCGGGTCCGCCTCCGGGTCAGCGTCCGATGCCACCGCAGGGTCGACCGTCCGGTGACGGTCGCTACGCCGCGGCAGGTGTCACTCGATCGGGATCCGTCCCGCCGCCACACGAACCGAACGATCCATCAGCTAGCTCCTCGGGCAACGAACCGCCCGAGCCCCCCGAAAGAGGTTCCGCCGCGAAAACGAAGAAGAAGTCCAAGTGGCGGGTAGTTCGACGCACGTTGTATGCGTTGGTCGCCTTGGGCCTGATAGTGCCGATTCTGCTGTTCATGGTGGCGTACACGCTGGTGGACGTCCCGCGGCCCGGTGACCTCAGGACCAATCAGGTTGCGACGATCTTCGCCTCCGACGGGTCGAGCGTGCTCGGCAAGGTGGTGCCACCCGAGGGCAACCGAACCGATGTCACGATCGACCAGATTCCGGAGCACGTGCGTAACGCCGTGCTCTCGGCGGAGGATCGCGACTTCTATTCCAATCCCGGGTTCTCGGTGACCGGCTTCGGCCGTGCCCTGCGCGACAACGTTCTCGGACGTGACAGCGCGGGCGGCGGTTCCACGATCACCCAGCAGTACGTCAAGAATGCGGTGGTCGGCTCCGAGCGGACGTTGACGCGAAAGATGCGCGAGCTGGTCATCTCGTCGAAGATGGCTCGCCAATGGTCCAAGGACGACATTCTCGCGGCGTATCTGAACACCATCTATTTCGGTCGTGGCGCTTATGGCATCGCTGCCGCGTCGACGGCGTACTTCGGCAAATCCGTGGATCAGCTCTCGGTCGAGGAAGGCGCAGTACTGGCTGCGACCATCCAGCAGCCGTCCGGACTCGATCCGGAAGTCAACCCCACCGGTGCTCAGTCGCGGTGGAACTACGTGCTCGACGGCATGGTCTCGCAGGGCCAGCTCGATCCGACTCAGCGTGCGGCGATGCAGTATCCGCAGTGGGTCCCCATTTCTCAGGTCGATTCGGGTGATGCCGCCGACGCAGGTCCCAACGGTCTGATCAAGGCGCAGGTACTGCGTGAGTTGTCGGCTGTCGGGGTCAGTGATCAGGATCTGAACACCGAGGGTCTGCAGATCACGACGACGATCGATCCGAGGGCGCAGGCCGCCGCGGTCGAGGCCGTGGACAACAACCTGCAGGGTGAGCCGTCGGAGCTGCGCACGGCGTCGGTGTCGATCGATCCGCGCAGTGGCGCGGTCCGCTCGTACTACGGCGGCGCGGACGGGCGCGGTTTCGACTTCGCGCAGTCCGGGTTGCAGACCGGATCGTCGTTCAAGGTGTTCGGCCTCGCCGCTGCCTTGGACCAGGGCATTCCGCTGTCGAAGATGTACGACAGTTCCTCGCTCGACGTCAACGGCATCCAGATCAGCAACGTCGAGGGCGAATCCTGTGGCACGTGCACCATCGCCGAAGCCCTCAAGCGGTCGCTGAACACGAGCTTCTACCGCATGATGCTGGGCATGGACAACGGCCCGCAGGCGATCGCGGACATGGCACACAAGCTCGGTATCCCGCAGGAGATCGAGGGCGTCGGCCCCACGCTGACCGAGCCCGACAACGCGGGCCCGAACTACGGAATCGTGCTCGGCCAGTACCAGTCGCGGGTGATCGATATGGCCTCGGCCTACGCCACACTGGCAGCCTCCGGCGTCTACCACACCCCGCACTTCGTGCAGAAGGTCGTCACGGCCGACGGCACGGTGTTGCTCGATCGTGCACCCGAGGCCGGTCAGCAGGTCGTCTCGGCGGCGGTGGCCGACAACGTGACGTCGGCGATGCGTCCGATCGCCGGGTACTCCAACGGTCACAACCTCGCGGGTGGTCGTCAATCGGCGGCGAAGACCGGTACCGCGCAGCTCGGTGATACCGGACAGAACAAGGACGCCTGGATGGTCGGGTACACCCCGTCACTGTCGACGGCGGTGTGGGTCGGTACCGAGCAGGGCTTGCCGCTCGAGAACAGTTACGGCGGTCCGATCTACGGATCGGGCATACCGTCGGACATCTGGAAGGCGACTATGGACGGCACGCTCGAGGGCACCTCGAACGAGACGTTCCCGACGCCCGAGGCCATCGCCGGTCAGGCAGGTGTCCCGCAGTACTCGGCACCGGCTGCCCCGGTCACGACGGTGGCTCCGTCCGCGCCGCCGCCCGTGACTCTGCCGATCCCGACGGAGATTTCGCCGCCGGTGGTCATCACGCCGCGTCAGGTCGAGATTCTGCCGGGCGTCACCATTCCGCTGCCGGGTCTGGCCCCGGCTCAGCCCGCACAGCCACCGGCAGCACCCGAGCCGGCAGCCCCCGAACCGGCGACTCCCGGCCAGTAGCACCGAACGGTGACGACCGAACCCGAGCGCAAGGGCAGAGCCCTTGCCAGTCCTGGTCGCCTGGACACGGCGAGTGCAACGGACCGTGACGCACCCAGCCGTACCGATCCGATGACCGAGGAACTGTCCTCGGTCATCGGCGGGCCGGTGGGCGCGCACGCTCTGGTCGGTCGGCAACGGTGGTTCACTGCGCTGCGGGTCATCCTGTTGCTCGCTGTGGTCTTTCTCTGCTTCGGCTGGTTCGCCAAGGCAGCGTGCATTCAACAGGCACCGGTGGGTCCGAACGGTGAACTCGGACTCGACTGGAGCGGCAGTCGCCAGTACGTGGCGATGTGCTATTCGGACACCGTGCCGCTCTACGGTGCCGAGCGGCTCGACCAAGGCGCGTTTCCGTACAAGAAGTCCTGGGAAGAAACGAAGGCCGACGGGTCGAGTCAGATCCGGTACATGGAATATCCGGTCATTGCCGGCCTGTACCAGTACGGCTCGATGGTCGTCGGAAAGGCATGGAACTCACTGAGTTTCCTGCCGCAAGCCCTGCCTGTGGTCGTCTACTTCAACGTCGTCGCTCTGGGATTGGCCGTCGCGTGGCTGGTCACCGTGTGGGCGACGGCGATCTCGGCGGGGCGACGCATCTGGGACGCTGCCCTGGTGGCTGCCTCACCGCTGGTGATCGTGCATGGATTCACCAACTTCGACGCTCTCGCAACGGCATTCGCGCTCACCGGTCTGCTGGCCTGGGCCAAGAAGCGGCCCGTACTGGCCGGCATACTGCTGGGTCTCGGCGGTGCCACCAAGCTCTATCCTCTGTTGTTCCTCGGGCCGCTGCTGGTGTTGTGCTGGCGGGCCGGCCGCATGCGCGAGTGGGGGCTGACCGCAGCGGCTGCCCTCGGGGCCTGGCTTGCGGTCAATCTTCCACTGGCCCTGCTGTATCCGACGGGGTGGTACGAGTTCTTCCGGCTCAACTCCGAGCGCGGAGCCGACCCCGATTCGCTGTACAACGTCGTCACTTCCTTCACCGGATGGACGGGCTTCGACGGCCCCCTCTATCCGGGGGACAAGCCGATGGTTCTCAACGCAGTCACGCTGCTGCTCTTCGCCGTCGTGTGTGCGCTGATCGCCTACATCGGTACGACGGCTCCGACCCGGCCGAGGCTGGCCCAGTTGGTGTTTCTGGTGGTGGCCGGGTTCCTGCTGACCAACAAGGTGTGGAGTCCCCAGTACTCGCTGTGGCTGGTCCCTCTCGCGGTGCTGGCTCTACCGCATCGTCGAATCCTGTTGGCGTGGATGGCAATCGACGCGTTCGTCTGGTTCCCCCGGATGTACTACTACCTGGGCGTGGACAACAAGGGGCTGCCCGAACAGTGGTTCACCGCCACCGTGGTCGTGCGCGATATCGCAGTGATCGGCCTGTGCGCGTTGATCGTTCGGCAGATCTACCGGCCGTCGGAGGATCTCATTCGAAACGGCAGCGCCGTCGACCCGCTCGGTGGCGTGCTCGACGGCGCTGCAGATCGAACCGGTCGGCGTGCGGTCACATATAGCGGCCGAGCTGCTTGACGGCTTCACCGGCGTGCTTGGCCTGGATGCCGTCGCCGATGGCCTGTAGCTTCCATTCACTGCCCTGGCGGTAGACCTTCGCCATCACCAATCCGGTGAACGGCATGCCGCCCTGCAGGGTGAAGCGGGCGAGTTCGGTGTTGGTGGTGTTGTCGACCAGCCGGCAGAACGCATTGGCGACCTGCTCGAACGTCTGGCCGCGGTACGAGGTGACCGTGAAGACGATGCCGGTGACGTGCTGGGGTACTCGCGTCAGATCGACGACGATGACCTCGTCGTCGCCCTCGCCCTCACCGGTCAGGTTGTCTCCCTTGTGCGTGATCGACCCGTCCTTGGCGTTGAGCTGGCCGTAGTACACGACATCGTTGACGTTGCGATCTGCCAGCATGATCGCCGACGCGTCCAAGTCGATGTTCGCCGCACGGCCCCCGCCGCCGAACAGTCCACCCTTCTTCGGGGTCGTCACCGGGTCCCAGCCGAGGCCCATGCGAATGACCGTCAGGGCAACTCCGCCGTCCTTGCGGAGAGTGACCTTCTGGCCCTTGGACAGACTGACGGGCTTGGACTTGGTGAGACTGACTTCCGGAGCCTCGGAGCGAACCGGGGCGGGAGGGGCTGCGGGTGGAGCG
>NZ_NOYJ01000026.1:0-37097 GCF_002258365.1 Rhodococcus sp. 06-221-2 | reverse complement strand
GGGGAGCATGACGGCGGTCCAGTAGCCTGCGGTTTTGACGCTGTGGTGGTATTCGCAGAGGCATTGGAGGTTGTTGACGGTGGTCCAGCCGCCGCCGAGTGGGTTGGCGTGGTCGAACGGGATCACGTGGTCGAGTTGGCAGCGTGCGGCGGGTCGGTGGCAGCCGGGGAAGCGGCAGTGGCGGTCGCGGAGTCGGACGGCGGCGATGGTGAGGGCGTCGGGTCTGTAGATCAGGGCTCGGTCGGTGAGTGGGTCGCGCCCGACGGATGTTCCGAGAGTGGGGTCGGCGGCGATGGCGGCTTCGAGTGCTGCGGCGAGGGACGCATTGCCGAGGTAGATGCCTGCCGGTGTGTGCATGATGCGGCGGTTCGACCGGATCATCGAGGCTAGGTCTAGGGCAGAGCTGTGCCGTGCGCCCCGGCCGATTGGGGTGTGAGTACAGAACAGTGCCGCTGCGGAGGCGAGGGCATTCCGACGTCGTTGCCGGGTGTCGTCATCAACGGTCGGCTCAGGTGGTGTCGGAACAGTCGTCGAATCGGTCTGTGCAGCAGCCGAACCCGGACCCGGCCCTGCATCGTCCACGCGTTCTGCATTGTCGGTTGCATTCTTGGTCGCGCTGTCGGTGTGAGTTGTCGGTGCTGCCGTGTCCGCTGGCGCTGACTTCTCCGTTGCGTTGTCCGTCGGCGCTGCTGAGCGTGTTGCGGTGCTGGTGCCTGTGTCGGTGCGTGTATCCGCATGCGCTGGAGGTGTATTCGATTCCGTCGCGTTCGATTCGGCTACGTTCGATTCTGCCGAGTTCGGCTGTGCAGGCTCGGGGTCTGCCCTGTTCGGCTCGTCTGTGGTGTCTGTGGTGTCTGTGGGTTCAGCGGAGCGTCGTTCCCATTCCCCGGTTTCCGGGTTCTGCACCGCCAGTCCGAGTGTCTCGGCGAGGGTGACTGCTTCGGTGAGCAGGATCTGCCACTGACTGTTGCGCGCCAACTCTCGTGCCAGATCAGGGTCGATGGATCCGTGCCCAGCCAAGTACGCAGGATTTGCCAACAGTCCGATGAGAGTTGCGATGTCGACAGTGACCATCGTCAACGGCACCCGACGATCAGGCAGCTCTGCATCTTTCTTCGGGCAGCCCGCGCGTTGGCACAGGCATGTCAGCCGGGGTTCTCCGTGCATTCGCGCCATGAACGCATCGCACAGTCGTTCCTGTTTGCCGCGCGGATCCTTCGCGCACACCGTGTCGGCCATCTCCTCGAGCAGCTGCCATGCGGCGGCGGCTTCGGGGGCGGTCAATTCTGCTCGGATCCGGGCCAATTCCCCAGCCGGGGCGTAGGAAACATTGCGGAACTTCTTCGCGAACTCTCGCAACGCTGCTGCTTCCTCCGGTGCGACGCGCAGCAAAATCTCCCAGATCTCCTTCTCCAGTGGACCCGGTGACGACCGTCGGGCCGCTTCGACGATGTCGCCCTCGACGGACTTGACGATGTCGTCCGAGAGGTTGTCGAGGATCCGGCACACCGCACGTACGCGGGGGAGGTCGATGTCGCCGGCCTCGAATGCGGCTTTCACCAGAGGAAGCCGGGTGTGCAGTGCCACGCCGACGGACACGTAGGCTTCGGCGACGGTGGCGGAGCAGCTCAACGCGAGTGCCATCTCGGTGCGTCCGTACCGGCTGTACTGCCGATGCTTCGCATCCTGCGCGATGCAGGTGAGGTGGAAGTCGTAGCAGGCAGCGATCTTTCGGGCCGCATGCCGATTCTCTTCCCGCGCGGCAGTGATCAACGCCTCCAACGACACCACTGGTGCAGCCATTTTTTCACCCCCCGGTGACCCCCAGTTCAGAACATGCGTTCGAACTGGGGAAAGCGTATCTCCACCCACCGACAAGAATGGAAAGGTGCCTCGTGGGCACGTGCTGACACTGCCTGAATACGTCGGGCTGATGCTGTGGTGCGGCAATCGACGCCATGTTGCACGTTGTCGTTGCCGAGTTCGGCGCAATCGACGTTCTGGTTCTCAATGCCTCGGGTGGCCTGGAGTTCGGTGCAGAACCCGACTACGCGATGAGTATCAATCGCGACGCGCAGGTGGCGTTGGCTCGCGCGAGTATCGCCCGTATGGAGCCGGGCTCGCGGATCGTCTTCCTCACCAGCCACCAGGCGCATTTTCACGGCAAGAAACCGGTCCCCGTCGAATACGAACCCGTTGCTGCGAGCAAACGGGCGGGGGAGGATGCACTGCGTGGGATGATTCCTGAATTGGATTCTCGGGGAATCGAATTGGTCGTGGTGTCCGGGGACATGATCGAGGGCACGATCGTGGTCACCCTGCTCGAACGCCGTAATCCGGACTCAGTCGCTGCGCGAACCGCGCAGGGTGCGCTCCCGACCATTGCGGAGTTCGCGTCGGCTGTGACGGAGGCTGCAATCGGACCCATCGAGAAGTCCGGCCGGACTGTCTACGTAGGTGGAGCCGACTACCTCGACGGGTCCGTGTCGGGGTAGTCGGCTCCGCTCGATCGGATGAAGAATCAGCTACCGAGAACGCAGAACTGACCGCTCGTGAGGTTCAGTGCCAACGACAGCGGCCCGACGCAGTCGACGCCGCGTGCCTCGGATGTGGCACCGGATCCCCATCCTGCGACCGCGAGGGTCGTCTGGCCGGCATCTGCCCACGAGTGCGCGATTCCGCCGCCGAGTGCGAGCGCGTATGCCGTGCCCGCGTTCTTGCTCGCTCCGAGCGCGACACCGTAACCGTTGGCGTAGGTGTTGGTTGCGCCCGGCCCGTCGTTGACACTGACGGCAGTTCCGCTGTCAGCGGCACCGGCGGTGGCGGTTCCGGGTCCGTTCGAGGTGGCTCCGCAGCTCGCTGTGTCACTCACCTGGATGTCGTTGGCCGAGGGCGGCGACACGCACGTGACCGGTGCCGCCGACGCGGTGGCGGTGCCGGCGAAGGCGGCCGCCGTCAGGCCCGATCCGATGGCGAAAACAGCTGCGGTGCGGGCGATTCGACTACCGAACCGACTGAACGTTCGCGCGGAGGAGGAGTTGGAAGAAACCGTACGGGGCAGGGAAACAGAGAACAACAGAAAGCTCCTTCACGAGCGAAACGGGTCGGTGCGGCACACGGTACCCCGCTCCGGGGGTCCGTGACAGCAAGCAGACACAGATTGTGTAACGGTGCCGATGGCATCGGGAGATGAATCGTCGTAGAAGTCCGGTTTCTCGGACCCCTGCGGCATCGGTCGAGCCGGTTCGTACCGCCTTTGTACTGCCCAGGTTCTACGTGCGCAGTCCGGTCGATTCCGTTCCGTCAGTTCATGATTGGGGCTTGTTTGTCGGCTCGGTGCCGGTGTCCGAAGCGGGTGGCGATGCTCCGAGTCGGCATGCCCGGGCGACCGCCGAACGAAAGGAAATTGTTATCGGAGGGCTGGCGAGCCGTCGGACGCGGCTCGATAGTTGGGTCTCACAGCGCAGGTGCCGTTCCGACCAGATCGATTTGTCGACGCTCACAATCGATTTGACGTGCGAGGACGCAGACATGCCCACCGGGCCGAACGGTTGTATCACCCGGATCACGGACCCGTGGCGCCGCCGTATGTTGCGATCTTGTACTCGGTTGCCACGAGAGACAGTTGCAGTTCTCGGATGCGCTTGTGAACAGCGTCGCGATGCGCGACGAGCATCTCGAGTCGTTCCGGGACAGTCTGGTCGCCGCTGTCGACCAGCGCGACGTATCTCCGGAGGTCGCGCATGGGCATAGTCGAGAGCCGCATCCTTGTCAGGAACACCAATCGACGGACGGTCGCGGAATCGTATCGTCTGTGCTCGAGTCCGTCGCGATCGACGTCGATGAGGCCGCATCGCTCGTAGTACCGCAGCGTGTGTGTGGAGATGCCGAGTAGTTCGGCTACCTCGGCGATACCGAGCGGTTCGGGCAGTTCCGACGGCTCGATCAGGTCGTGCAGCAGCTCCACCTTCAGGGGCGCAGCCGAGTCCACGGCCGCCGACAGCGCCCTGTTCATCAATTCGTTCGTCGACATGAGAGGGAAGATAGTCCTACCTGGGCAGTCATACCGGACGGACGGATTCGGGCACACCGGGGAAATCCGCGCTTGCGGACAATTCGGCATGTGTGTTCAAGGAGTCGAGTTCCCGATGGTACGACTCGCGTAGCCGTCGAACCGCTTCTCGCCCCAGTGGGATGCGCAGGGGAGCGGATTCGGCGTCGACCAGTCGGCGGATGATGTGCGCGGCGCGGGCCGGATCGCCTTCTTGCCGTCCGTCGACGTCGAGCATGTCGACTCCGAGCGCGCCCAACAGGGCGGTGTAGGCATCGATGGGGTCTGCGATCTCGAGTACATCGGCATTGTTGAACCCGGTCCTGAACCGACTCGGTTCGACGATGAGAACTCGAATGCCGAACCGAGCGACCTCGCCGGCAAGGGCTTCAGACCAGCCTTCGAGCGCGAATTTACCTGCAGAATACGAGCCGGCACCCGGGAACGAGACGCGGCCGCCCTGGCTGCTGACCTGCACGATGGTTCCCGCGCTCCGCTCTCGCATGTGAGGCAGGACTGCGCGGGTCAGAGCAGCAGGCCCGACCACGTGTTGTTCGAGCATGTCGCGCAATCGCGTGTCGTCTATCTCCTCCGCCGCACCGATCTGCCCGACGCCTCCGTTGTTCACCAGTACGTCGACGCGTCCGAACCGGCCGATCGCGGCCTCGACGACGGTCGGCGCGGATTCGGTGTTTCTGACGTCGAAGGCGATGGTCAGTAGGGATTCCGGGTTCTCGGCAACCAGGTCGTCGAGACGTTCGGGTCGCCGCATCGCTGCGACGACGGTGTCGCCTGCCTCCAGGGCGGCGACGGTGAGCGCCCGACCCAGGCCGGAGGATGCTCCGGTGATGAGCCAATGCCGTTGTCCGAGCGGTTGTGTCATGAACGGAAAGCTATGGCTTCGAGCGCACTCGAACGCAAATCGCTCAGACGCTGCCCTGATAGTCGTGTTGGCGCCAGGCCTCGTACATCGTCACTGCTGCGGCGTTCGCCAGGTTGAGTGATCGGCGTCCGGGGATCATCGGGATTCGCAGCTGATCGGTCACATGGGGGTCGGTCAGGACGTCGTCGGGGAGTCCGGTGGGTTCCGGTCCGAACAGTAGGACGTCACCGGGTTGGTAGGCGACGTCGGCGTAGGAGCGTGTTGCGTGCGCGGTGAAGGCGAAGACCCGTTCCGGGGCCAGTGCGGACCACGCCGACGGCAGGTCCTGGTGCACGGTGACCGACGCGAGGTCGTGGTAGTCCAATCCCGCGCGTTTGAGCTTGGGTTCGGACATGTCGAACCCGAGGGGGCCAACGAGATGCAGTTCGCATCCGGTGCCGGCGACGAGGCGAATCGCATTGCCGGTGTTCTGCGGAATCCGGGGCTCGAAGAACATGAGTCGAAACACCCGGATCACTCTGCCACCACGAGCCCGGGGAGGATGGGGCAGGTGGACGACGAACAGACCATCGGCGAAGATTTCTCGGATTCTCGACTCGACGGGCGGGAGTGGTCGGGCAGGCAGTTCGTCCGGTGCACCTTCCGTGACGCGGACATGAGCAATGTGCGGACCGACTCGGTCGTCTTCACCGAATGCGACTTCACCGGTACCGACCTCACGGATTCGGTGCACACCAACTCGGCCTTTCGATCGTGCACGTTCACTCGAACCAATCTGCAGCACAGCGTCTTCCGTCACTCGACGTTGATGGGATCGGTGTTCGTGGACACTCGCATGCGTCCGGCCACCTACGACGAAGTCGATTTCACGTTGGCCTCGCTGGGTAATGCCGACCTGCGCGGCGTCAATCTGACCGGATGTCGGATGCGGGAGGCGAACCTGACCTCGACCGATCTTCGCAAAGCGGTGCTGCGGTCCGTCGATCTCGCGGGCGCACGAACCGTCGGTGCCAAAATGGAGGAGTCGGACCTGCGCGGAGCCGTCGTCGATGCGTCGCTGTGGGTCGGCGCAGGGGTGCGCGGGGCCAAGATCGAACTGATGCAAGCAGTGGCCTTCGCGGCTGCGCAGGGTCTGATCGTCGAGAGCTGACCGCGGTGATCGGCCCGGCGCGCCGCCGGGCGGACAGAACCTGAAACAATGGCCCGGTGACTGCAACGATCCTCGATGGCAAAGCGACTCGTGACGAGATTTTCGTCGACCTCACCGCCCGTGTGGCACGTCTGCGGGAGCAGGGCATCACTCCCGGCCTGGCGACGGTGCTCGTCGGAGATGATCCGGGTTCTGCCGCGTACGTGCGGGGTAAGCACAACGACTGCGCGAAGGTGGGCATCACTTCCATCCGACGCGATCGTCCCGCGGATATCACCCAGTCCGATCTCGAAGCGGTCATCGACGAGCTCAACGCTAACCCCGACTGCACGGGGTACATCGTGCAGCTTCCGTTGCCCAAGCATCTGGACGAGAACGCCGCGCTCGAGCGCATCGATCCCGACAAAGATGCCGACGGTCTGCACCCGATCAACCTCGGCCGCTTGGTGCTGGGCAAGGACGCCGCATTGCCGTGCACCCCGCGGGGCATCGTCCACCTGCTGCGGCGCTACGACGTGGCACTCGACGGGGCGCGCGCTGTGGTCATCGGTCGCGGTGTGACGGTTGGCCGGCCGATCGGACTGCTGCTGACCCGCCGTTCGGAGAACGCGACGGTCACGTTGTGCCACACCGGAACTCGTGATCTTGCCGCAGAGGTCTCCCGCGCCGACATCGTCATCGCGGCCGCCGGGGTTCCCGGTTTGATCACCGCAGACATGGTCAAGCCCGGGGCGGCTGTGCTCGACGTCGGGGTCACCCGCACCGAGGACGGATTGCGCGGAGACGTCGCGGACGACGTCGCCGAGGTGGCCGGTTTCCTGTCGCCCAACCCCGGTGGAGTCGGGCCGTTGACGCGCGCGTTCCTGCTGTCCAATGTCGTGGAGCGAGCCGAACGCACTGCGGCCCAGAGTTGAGCGCGTCGAGGTGAACGACGTACAGGATGCGCGAGGCGATCACGTGCCGGGTCTCCGAGCGGCGCTCGCTCGAAATCTACCGATGGTCGTGGTGTCGATCATCGTGCTCGCCGCGCTGGTCCTGGTTCTCGCCGACCGTTGGCGGCGCGGCTCGTTCATCTTCGGGTGCGCAGCGGTGGTGGCAGCGTTGCTGCGACTGTGCCTACCCGAGTCACGCGTCGGCACCCTGAAGGTGCGCAGCAGGGGATTCGACGTGTTGGCGCTGGGAGGCGTCGGCGGCGCCATCGTCTTTCTGTCGCTGTCGATCGATCCCCTGGGGACGGACTGACGTAGACCGATCGACTCGGGTCAGCGCCGTCCGAGGCGGGCGAGCTCCATCGTCTCGGCCAGCAACTTCGCCACCGAATCGGCCTCGGTGAGAAATCCGTCGTGGCCGTCTCGCGACTGGATCACTTCGAGCCCCCGGCACTGTGGGAGTTCACGCGCAATTTCTTTCTGCAGTCGAAGCGGGTAGAGGCGATCGGAATCGACGCCCCCGACGATGGTCGGAACCGGCACGGACGCAAGGGCTTCGGCGACTCCGCCGCGTCCTCGGCCCACGTCGTGGCGGTTCATCGCTTCGCTCAGAAGAACGTACGTCGCCGCGTCGAATCGATTGACCAGTTTGGCGGCCTGATGCTCGAGGTAGCTCTGCGCGGAGTACCTGCCGCCGGCCCACGGATCCTCGTCGTTCTGCGGAGAGTTTCCGAACCGAATGTCGAGTTCGCTCTCGGTTCGGTACGTCAGATGCGCGATGCGACGAGCGATCCCGAGTCCGGCGGTCGGGGCGGTGCCGGTGTCGTGGTAGTTGCCGCCGAGCCAACCCGGATCGGCCTTGATCGCAGCGATCTGGGTGGTTTGTGTCCCGATCTGGTCCGCTGTCGCGCGGGCACCGACGGCGAGCACCAGCGCGGCACCCACCCGATCCGGATGTCCCACAATCCATTCGAGGGTGCGCATGCCACCCATCGACCCGCCCACGACGGCGGCGAACCGATCGATGCCCAGAACGTCGGCCACCGCGACCTCTGCCGCCACCTGATCGCGAATCGAAATTTCCGGGAAGCGAGAACCGTACGGGGTGCCGTCGGGGGAGGTGCTGCTCGGCCCGGTGGTGCCTCCGCATCCGCCGAGAACGTTGGTGGCGAGGACACACCATTCGTCGGTGTCGATGGGGCTGCCCGGTCCGACCATCCCGTTCCACCAACCGGGCAGTACGTGGTCGGCATCCGGCGGTCCCGAAACGTGGGAATCGCCGGTCAACGCATGTTCGACCAGCACGACGTTGCTGCGATCGGCTGCCATCTCGCCCCAACGCTGCACCGCCACGGTCACGTGCGGAATGTGAGAACCGTTCTCGAGATCGAGACCACCGATGTCGATGGTTCCCAACCGCCCGTCCGGAGACGGAAGGACCGCCTCCGGACGAACGCCTGTGTTCAAGCTGTGGCTCAAGACGCCGCCGCGCGGAAGCCGACCTCGAGATCGGCGATGATGTCGTCGATTCCTTCTATACCGACGGCCAGACGCACGAGGCCGGGAGTGACGCCGGAGGCCAACTGCTCTTCCGGGGTCAACTGCGAATGCGTGGTGGACGCGGGATGGATGACGAGAGAACGCACGTCTCCGATGTTAGCCACATGACTGTGCAGAGTGAGAGCGTTGACGAACTTCTTGCCCGCGTCCACTCCTCCCTTCAGCTCGAACGCGATGATCGCGCCCTGCCCCTTCGGGAGCAGCTGCTGCCCGCGCTCGTACCAGGGCGAGGACTCGAGTCCGGCGTAGTTGATCGAGACGACGTCGTCGCGACCGGCCAAGAAGGTGGCCACCTTCTGCGCGTTCGCCACGTGCCGCTCGATTCGAAGACTCAACGTCTCGAGGCCCTGGCTGATCAGGAACGCATTGAAGGGTGACACCGCAGCCCCGATGTCGCGCAACAACTGCACCCGCGCCTTCAGCGCGAAGGCCGGAGCGCCGAGATCGGCGAAGACGACACCGTGGTAACTCGGATCCGGGGTGGTGAAGTTGGGGTGACGGCCCTGCGTCCAGTCGAACGTTCCGCCGTCGACGATGACGCCCGCGATCGCCGTGCCGTGACCGCCGAGGTACTTCGTCGCCGAGTGCACCACGATGTCGGCACCGTGCTTCAGCGGCTGCAGCAGGTACGGCGTCGCGACGGTGTTGTCGACGATCAGCGGAATGCCGTTCTCGTGGGCGATCGCCGAAATGCCGGGGATATCGAGAACGTCGTTCTTCGGGTTGGAGATCGTCTCACCGTAGAACGCTTTGGTCGACGGTGTGATGGCCGCGCGCCACTGCTCGAGATCGTCCGGATCGTCGACGAACGAGACGGTGATCCCGAGCTTGGGAAGCGTGTAGTGGAAAAGGTTGTACGTGCCGCCGTAGAGCCGCGGGCTCGAGACGATGTGATCGCCCGCCTCGGCGAGATTGAGAATGGCGAACGTTTCTGCCGCCTGGCCCGACGCGAGCAGAAGTGCTGCGACGCCCCCTTCGAGAGCGGCGATGCGCTGCTCGACGACATCCTGTGTGGGGTTGATGATGCGGGTGTAGATGTTGCCCGGTTCCGCCAGGCCGAACAGTGCGGCCGCGTGATCGGTGTTGTCGAAGGTGTACGAGGTGGTCTGGTAGATGGGCAACGCACGAGCCCTGGTGGTGCCGTCCGGTGTCTGACCCGAATGGATCTGCTTGGTCTCGAAGCTCCAGTCGGCTGCGGGATCGGTGAACGGATCCTCGGTAGGTGCTCCGGTGGCGTCGACGACGTCGGGGGTCGAATCGGTCATGGCTGGTGATACTCCGTTTTCTCAGACGTGTTTTCTGTCGAATGAAGCTCGAGAACTCGAGCGTTACGGGGCGTATCGGTACAGCAACACATGAGAACCTCCTGACATGCCTCGGCCCGTGGGGACCGAAGATCAGTGGGTCCGCTTCGGAGCGGACCCGCGCTTGTCGATACGACACGGATGTGTTGCATCGGCCTGGTCGTTCACCCGGGGCACCCCACCGCGGTTGGAGGGTTGCCGGCCAGCAAGCCGGGGCTCGATGCTGGCACTCATGACCTGGCAGGAATCTTAGCGGGTACGGGTGTCTCGGGGGAACGAGGGCGCTCACGACCCTCGAGCAGATGCTCTGGTGAGGACAATCACCGCCCGGCGACTCGAAAACCGGTCGCCTCGGGGAAGAGAATGAACACGACGAACGTTGTGCCGTCCGGTCGGGCTGTACTGAATCGATCCACCAGGTCGTCGATTTACCAGGTCGTCGATCCACCAGCCCCTGGCCCGCTCTGTAATCCGATTGCTTACGAAGGTTGTTCTGCTGTGACTGTCACCGATTCCGCTCTCGCCAGAAACGTCAGCGCCGTGCGCGGCAAGGTGTCGAGTGGCTTGAGTGTCGGCCATCGACCGCACTCGACCCGCCGCAGGCTCGCCATGCTGGCCCTGTCCATCGGCGGCTTCGGTATCGGCACCACCGAATTCGCGTCGATGGGTCTGCTCCCGGACATCGCGACGACGATGGGAATCTCGGAGCCGTCGGCCGGTCACATGATCTCTGCCTACGCACTCGGCGTCGTCGTCGGTGCGCCGACAATTGCTGCTCTTGCGGCGCGTGTTCCTCGGCGCATGTTGTTGCTGGCGCTGATGGTGGCGTTCACGCTCGGCAATCTCGGGACGGTCTTCGCGCCGAGTTTCAACGAGTTGGTGGCCTCCCGGTTCGTGGCCGGTCTGCCGCACGGCGCGTATTTCGGCGTTGCCGCACTGGTGGCTGCGCACCTCGCTGAGCCGGGCAAACGAGCCAAAGCCGTCGCGATGGTGATGATGGGTCTGTCGGTGGCGAACGTCGTCGGTGTACCGGTGGCGACCTGGATCGGCCAGGCCCTCGGGTGGCGAAGCGCATTCGCGCTCGTCGCCGTGATCGGGTTGCTCACAGTCAGTGCGCTGGTCCTGTGGATGCCGCGACTCGACGCCATGCCGACCACCAGCCCGATCACCGAGCTCGGTGCCCTCCGCCGTGGCCAGGTCTGGATGACCCTGTTCGTCGGCATCGTCGGATTCGGCGGCATGTTCGCGGTGTACACGTACATCGCGTCGACCCTGACCGACGTCGCAGGCCTTGCCCGTGCACTGGTTCCGGTGGCATTGATGATCTACGGCCTCGGCATGGTTGCCGGCAACTACGCGGGCGGTTGGTTGGCCGACAAGTACAAGCTCAAGGGCACCTTCATCGGGCTGGCCGCGACCGCAGTGTCCCTGGCCGTCTTCGTCGTCGCGGCTCACAACCCGGTGACCGCGCTGCTTCTGGTGTTCTTGATCGGTGCGTCCGGCTCGTCCGTCGTCCCCGGACTTCAGACCCGTCTGATGGACGTGGCGGAGGACGCGCAGACTCTCGCCGCGTCACTCAACCACGCGGCGTTCAACCTGGCCAATGCCATCGGAGCCGCGGTGGGCGGTGCGGTGATCGCCGCAGGTCTCGGCTACACGGCACCGGCCGCCGTCGGCTCGGGACTCGCTGTTGCCGGCCTGGGCGTTCTGTCCGTCGCCATGTGGATGGAGAAGCGCTCGGCGGCATGAGAGTCAGGACGTGATGGTGGTGGCGGTTCCGCCGAGCGCCTCGGACATTGCCGGAGCCACCTTGTCGATCACGTACGGCATGCTCAGCACACTCGTGAAGTAGATCGCCCCCGCCGTCACCCCATCGGTGAAGACGAGGTTGCCGTCCTTCACCGGCTGCAGAGCGTTGTACACCGGTTCCTTCTCCAACTGGCCGCGATCGCCCGGGTTCTCCGTTCCCCAGATCAGCACATCTGCAGTGTCGAGGACCGACAGGTTCTCCAGCGGGATGCTCGCCTGCGCACTGCCGTCGGCCGGCACGAACGCGTCGATGTCGTCGGGGATCACAAAACCGAGCTTCGTCAGGAAGTCGGTGCTCAAACCGTCCTGGTACGCGATGGCCTTGCCCTCGTAGAACGCGTTCTGCAGGAAGATCGCCTTCTTGCCTGCGAATTCGGGGTGAGCCGCCGCGGCATCGCCGAACTTCTGATTCACACCGTCGATGAGTCCGTCCACTTCGGCTTTCTTGCCCATTGCCCGGCCGATCTTCTCCGCCTGTACGTCCCAGGGCTCGAAGTAGGCGGTCGACGCGTCGGACTGGGCGAGCGTGGGTGCGATGTTGCTCAGAGTCCGGTAGCTGTCCGCGGTGAGACCGGCGTTGGTGGCGATGATCAGATCGGGCTCGAGGGCGGCGATCTTCTCGGTCTCGAAGCCGTCGCCGTTGTTGGTCAGCACCTCGGGCTGGGCATCTCCCAGCGCGTCCCGAGCCCAGGGCCAGGTCGCGTACGGCTGGTCGCCGTACCACTCCGTCACTCCGACGGGGATTACGCCGAGGGCCAACACCGTGTCCTGTTCGGTGTATCCCGCCACCACGATGCGGGTGGGTTCCTCGGGAACGACGGTCTCGCCGAACGCATGCTCGACCGAGACGGGGAAGACGCCGGAGGCGGACGTTCCGGTTGTGGGGGAGTCGGCACCGTCGGATGCGCCGTCGGAGTTCGAGCAGGCGCTCAGTAGTCCCGCCGTGGTCAGCGCGATCGCGCACACCGCCAAAGTTCTCCGAAGTGGTCGGATACGCATCGAATGGGCCTTTCGTCAGGGCGGGTATCGAAAGGAAGGGTAGCCCACCCTTAGTCAGACATTCACGTCAACCTTCACCGAACCTCCACATTTCCCGACGAAGTCCTCCATGTCCGACCTCTAGGGTCAATTCTCATGAGCCGCACAGTTCTCGTAGTCGACGACGAACCCACGATCTCCGACGCCGTGGCCGCTCGACTGCGAGGCGAAGGGTACGACGTGGTCACCGCCGCAGACGGCCCGTCCGCGGTGGAGGTGTGTGGCCGGATCGACCCCGACGTGGTGGTGCTGGATCTGATGCTTCCCGGTTTCGACGGACTCGAAGTATGTCGACGCATCCAGGCCTCCCGGCCGGTACCGGTACTGATGTTGACGGCCAAGTCCGACGAGACCGACATGCTCGTCGGGCTGGGCGTCGGTGCGGACGACTATCTGGGCAAGCCGTTCAGCATGCGCGAACTGGTTGCACGTGTGCATGCTCTCATCCGGCGTGCCGAACGCGTCGTCACTCCCGAGCAGTACACCACTCGAATCGGCGACGTGCACATCGATCACCGGGAGCGACGCGTCTCCACCGACGCGGGCGACATCCACGTCACCAGAACCGAATTCGACATCCTGGCATATCTGGCCGCTCGGCCTCGCACGGCGGTGTCCAGGGAGACCCTGCTGTCGGAACTGTGGGGCTGGGACGATTCGGCCAGCAGTCGTACCGTCGACAGTCACGTGAAAGCGTTGCGGCGCAAGCTCGGTGGCGACCTGATTCGTACTGTCCACGGCGTCGGTTATGCAGTGGAGGCACCACGATGAGGCCGATGCTGCCGCGTCCGCTCGATCCCTTGCGGTCGTTCAAACTCAAGGTCTCGCTCGTGGTGGGCATCGTGCTCGTGCTGGCGAGTGTCGTCTTCTGGATCGGGGCCGGCTGGCAGTTTCGCTACACACTTCTCGCCGCATTGATCGTGTCCTTGGCCGCAACACAATTCGTCGCGCACGGCATGACGTCGCCCCTGCGAGAGATGACCTCGGCAGCCAAAGCGATGGCGCGAGGCGACTATTCGACCCGGGTGCGTGCCACGTCCCGCGACGAGGTGGGCGAGCTCGCCACCGCATTCAACACCATGGCGAGCGACTTGGAAGCCGCCGAGAAGTACCGCCGCGAGCTGATCGGAAACGTCTCCCACGAATTGAAGACTCCGATCGCTGCCTTGCGGGCAGTGCTCGAGAACATGGTCGACGGGGTGACCGAACCCGACCCGGCTACGTTGTCGGTGGCTCTCGGCCAGACCGAGAGACTGGGAAACCTGGTGACCGAACTGCTCGATCTGTCGAGGGTCGAGGGCGGAGTGCTGAGCATCGCCCCGACGGAATTCCCGGTGCGCCCCTTCCTCGAGGAGGCGACCGGCGTTCACCGAGAACGAGTATCGATCGTCGTCTCACCCGGTGCCGGGACGGTCGTCGCCGATCGCGCTCGAATGACGCAGGTGATCACCAATCTCGTCGACAACGCCGTACGGCATTCGCCGCAGTCGGGCACGGTGAGTATCCGGGCGCATCGAACCGGGGACCGGTTCGCGTTCGATGTTCGCGACGAGGGTCCCGGCATCGCACCGGCCGACCGTCACGCGGTGTTCGACCGGTTCACACGCGGCGGATCCACCGACGGCGGAACAGGTCTCGGACTCGGAATCGCGCGGTGGGCCACCGAACTGCACGGCGGGACCATCGACGTTCTCGACAGTGAATCGGGCTGCCACATCCGAGTGGCCATCCCCGGGCGCTGACGACCCACCTTCTCTCACACACCCACTCACCTCGACTGCTCGTCCCTGGACCGCAGCCGCGGTTCGGCATGCCTCGAACACAGAAATGGATGACAGCCATGACCACGATCGGAATACCCATGCACCCCAGAACGCGGCCTCGTCGATCGCTGTGGAGCCCTCGAACCTGGCCGGTGCTGCGACACTCTAAGGCACCCCGCGCGGCACTTGTCGGAGCGCTCGCTGCCGGCCTCGTCAGTGCAGTGGTATTGGGCTACAACAACTTCGGCGTACCCATCACTGCCGCAAGCATCATGGCTGTCGTCGTAGCGGTACGACGCGCGTCGTTGTCGCCGTGGCAGTGGGTGGGTGTGGCGGGGGTCCTCGCCTTGTCCAGCGTCGCGGCGCTACGAGAGGCGGAGTGGATCGTCGCTCTGTCCGTTGCCCTTGCTGTCGTCGTCGGGTCGGTGGTTCTCTCGCGGGCCTGGACTTGGACGGGCATCGCTCTCGGCGCCGTGCTGCCGCTGCTGCTGCCCTTGCGGGTCGTGCGGTGGACGCGACGAGGGGCGGGAACCATCGATCTCGACGGGCCCAAGCCGATCCGAATCGGCGTGGTCGCCGCCGTCACCGTCGCGCTCTGTGTGGTGTTCGCCGCGCTGTTCGGGGCGGCGGATCGACGTTTCGCGGATGCTCTGGGCTCGGTCACTCCGCAGTTCGATCTCGGATCGATTTTCGGGCGAGTGGTCGTATTCGTACTGACGGCCGCAGGTGCGCTCGCCGCCGCATACGTGGCCGTGCATCCGCCGCGCTTCGACCGCCTGGCGGCAACACCGCGTCGCACACTTCGGTTGTGGGAGTGGGCAATACCGCTCGGCGCTGTCGTCGGCCTGTTCGGCGTGTTCGTCGCCTTTCAGATTCCGAGCTTGTTCGGCGGCCAGGGACACGTTCTGAGCACCGAAGGTTTGACCAACGCCGAGTACGCACGGCAGGGATTCTGGCAGTTGCTGACGGTGACGGTATTGACCTTGCTCGTCATCGCGGTCACCGTGACCAAGGCCGAACGAACGGACCTACGCGACCGACTTGCATTGCGGGTTCTGCTCGGCGCGCTGTGCGCACTGTCGGTGGTGATCGTGGCGTCGGCGTTGCATCGAATGTCGTTGTACGAGGAGCAGTACGGCTACACCACCCTGCGGCTGTTCGTCACCGCCGTCGAATGGTGGTTGGGTTCGGTGTTCGTATTGCTGCTCGTCGCGGGCGTACGTATGTCGGGTCGCTGGCTTCCGCGAGCAGTCGGTGTGGGAGCAGTGCTGACCGTTCTCGCCCTCGCGGCCGTGAACCCGGACGCATACATCGCGCGGCAGAACGTCGAACGGTTCGAGGAGACGGGGCGGATCGACGTGTTCTACCTCGGCGGGTTGTCGGCGGACGCAGATTCCGAACTCGATCGCCTGCCCGAACGTGTGCGTAAGTGTGTTCAGGCCCGAGGCCCGGTCTCCTGGGGAGACAGCTGGTACCAGTGCACAGACCCGACGGTATCTGTACCCTGAGCAACGACTCGACGATCGGTGACGTAAGGACGGAGGTGCACGATGGGCTATCAGAACCTCGTCGTCACGTCGGTGCTGTTCTTCACGCTGCTGCTGACTACTCCGGCCGGACCGGCCGATCTCGCGCTGATCATCGTCGCTGCTCTGGCGGCGGCGGTGTTCTACGCGCATCGTGCCGGGGCGCTGAGCCTTCTGTACCGTCCGTCGAACGTCGGACCGAATGCGGAGGAGCGCCACCTTCGTGGCTCGTTCCGACGTCAACATCGCCCCGACGCACCCGGTCGCCCGCAGCCGCGAGCACCCGGTCTCCTGGTGGGAGCGCTGTAGTTCGACAGCTCTCCCACACCTCACGTGCCCCTGGTCCACGAGGTTCATCGGGAGAATCACTATGTTGTCCATCGACAACGCCACCCGCCGTCTCGATTCGACGGCTGCATTCGACGTAATTTCCAGGCGTGCGGTGTCGCCGTGGCGAGCCGCAGTGGTCACCCTCGTCGGAGTGACGGCAGTTCTGCTGGTCGTCTTCGCCGTCGTCGATGCCCAGCCCGCGGCCCAGATAGCGATATTCGGTGCGCTGGTGGCTGCGGCACTGCTGGTGACGGGTGCATCGGCCGACATCCTCGTCGTGGTGCCGCCCGCGTCCACAACCGCCGGATCCGACGGCGGCAGACTCCGTGGGGCCTACCGCAGACAAGAGCAACCCGACGCGCCAGGTCGCCCTATGCCGAGAGCACCCGGATCGGTTCACGGACCGGATCGGTGGCTCCAGTTCCGCTGAGTCACTGCGAGATCCGGTCGAGACGTCATCCGACCGATTTCTCTCTCAGTGAGGCACTCCATCATGCTCGATTTCGTCTATTACCCCGTCTCCGCGGTGCTGTGGTTCTGGCACCGGGTCTTCGGTTTCGTGCTCGGCCCCGACAACGGCGTCGCCTGGGCCTTGGCCGTCGTATTTTTGGTCTTCACGCTACGAACGCTGTTGATCAAGCCGTTCGTGGGTCAGATTCGTTCACAGCTCGCCATGAAGAAACTCCAACCCAGGCTCGAGGAGGTACGGAAGAAGTACTCCGGTGACCGGGCTCGACAGGCCACGGAAATCCGCACAGTGCAAAAGGAACACGGTGTGAACCCACTGATGGGTTGCCTCCCGCTGATCGCGCAAGCACCGGTGTTCATCGGTCTGCTGCACGTGTTGCGCTCGTTCAACCGGACGGGAACCGGGTTCGGGCATCTGGGTATGTCGGCGCAGGAGAATGCGAGTACAGCCAACTACGTGTTCGGTGCGGGCGATGTGCAGTCGTTTCTCGACGCGCGGCTGTTCGGCGCACCGATCTCCGCTGCCGTCAGTAGCTCTCGAGATGTTCTCGAAGCGTTCGGTCCGTTCGGTGGGGTGCCGTCGGTGTGGAGCATCGCGGTCGTCGCGGTGCCGTTGATGATCGTTGCCGCGGTGGCTACCCACCTGAACTCCCGGGCATCGATCGCGCGTCAGGATGCGGCCGCCGCGGCGAACCCGCAGACCGCGATCATGAACAGGCTCGCGCTGTGGGTCTTCCCGGCCGGGGTGCTGATCGGTGGCCCGGTGTTGCCCGTTGCGGTGCTGCTCTATTGGGTGAGCAACAACATCTGGACCTACGCCCAGCAGCACATCGTCTACCGACGGATCGACCGGGAGCCGGTCGCGGTGCCGTCGATGACTTCGGCGGTGACGGCTCCGAAGCCAGGAGCCAAACCGAAGAGAAGGTGAGCCTGCGGAGGCCACCTGCCGGTTGTCGGTGGCCTCCGCTACGGTCGTCGGCGTGCCGATCACTATTTCCACTGTCAACGTCAACGGGATCCGCGCGGCTGTTCGCAAGGGCATGCTTCCGTGGCTCGAGGCCACCGATGCCGACGTCATCTGTCTTCAGGAGACGCGCGCCAACGACGGCGAGCTGACCACAGCACTGGCCCCGGCCCTCGATGCGGGATGGCATCTGGCGTCGGCGGAACCGTCGGCGAAGGGACGCAACGGTGTGGCCCTGTTGTCGAGGGCCGCGCCGGAGGCGATCAGAACCGGCATCGGAGTCGCTGAATTCGCCGACGCGGGTCGCTACATCGAAGGAGACTACGGTGACGTCACCGTGGCGAGCCTGTACCTGCCGTCGGGCGAGGTGGGGACCGACCGACAGGACGAGAAGGAACGCTTCATGGCTGCGTTCGCGAAGTATCTCGCCAAGACCGCCAAGGCAACCACGTCCGCCGAGCGCGACGTCGTGGTCTGCGGCGACTGGAATATCGCCCATACCGAAGCAGATCTGAAGTCGTGGAAGACCAACCGCAAGAAGTCGGGATTCCTGCCCGAAGAACGTGAGTGGGTATCGCGATTGCTCGCCGAGAAGTCACCGTGGACCGACGTCGTGCGTGAGCTGCACCCCGGCGTCGAGGGGCCGTACAGCTGGTGGTCCTACCGCGGTAAGGCGTTCGACAACGACGCCGGGTGGCGCATCGACTACCAACTCGCCACCAGTGATCTGGCCGAGCGTGCGAAGGAAGCCGTCACCGAGAGAGCGGAGGCGTACGACCAGCGGTGGTCCGATCACGCGCCGGTGACGGTGCGGTACCGCTAGGAGCGGAGCCTGCGGAGTGAACGGGGTGCTGGGAGCGGAGCCTGCGGAGTGACCGGGGTGGTAGGAGCGGAGCCTGCGGAGTGACCGGGGTGGTAGGAGCGGAGCCTGCGGAGTGACTGGTGTGGCAAGGCAACGGGTACGGGTCGGGGACGGCGTGAAAAGATTGCCGCATGTCTTCTCCTGACTCGATCGACACGTCGCAGGGTCCGCGTCGTCGGGTGCTTTCGGGCATCCAACCGACGGCGGATTCGTTCCATCTCGGTAACTACCTGGGTGCGGTGCGGAACTGGGTGGAGTTGCAGGAGGAGTTCGATGCGTTCTACTTCGTTCCCGATCTCCATGCGATCACGGTTCCGCAGGACCCGAAGGAATTGCGTCGGCGCACCCGGATAGCGGCCGCACAACTGTTGGCGGTGGGTATCGATCCCGAGAAGTCGACGTTGTTCGTGCAGAGCCAGGTTCCCGAGCATGCGCAGTTGGCGTGGGTTCTCAACTGCATCACCGGGTTCGGCGAAGCCGGCCGGATGACGCAGTTCAAGGACAAGTCCGCCAAGCAGGGTCGCGATCACACCAGCGTCGGGTTGTTCACCTATCCCATTCTGCAGGCCGCGGACATCCTGCTGTACCGGCCGAATCTCGTTCCGGTGGGCGAGGATCAGCGTCAGCATCTGGAGTTGACTCGCGATCTGGCGCAGAGGTTCAACTCGCGGTTCAAGAAGACCTTCGTGGTTCCCGATGCACACATCATCAAGGGCACGGCCAAGATCTTCGACCTGCAGGATCCGACGGCGAAGATGAGCAAGTCGTCGTCGAATCCGGCGGGCATCGTCAACATCCTGGACGATCCGAAGGTGTCCGCGAAGAAGATTCGTTCGGCAGTGACGGACAACGAACGCGATATCGTCTTCGATCCGGAGAACAAGGCAGGCGTCAGCAATCTTCTGGTGATTCAGTCCGCTCTGTCCGGGAAGAGCATCGATGATCTGGTCGCCGGTTACGCAGGCAAGGGCTACGGCGATCTCAAGTCCGACACTGCCGACGTGCTGACCGAGTTCGTGGTTCCGCTGCGCGAACGAATGGACGGATTCATGTCCGACGTAGCCGAACTGGATCGCCTCCTCGCTGTCGGTGCGGATCGAGCCAGGGAGGTCGCGAGCAGAACGCTGGCTCAGGTGTACGACAGGGTGGGGTTCCTTCCTCCCGGCGCATAGCCCTGTCAGTACACGATATTCGCGCTACACGACATTTCGAGGACACGGCCCGAACAGCCGCCGACGACAGCGAAAAGGTGAGTGCCATGCCCGATTTCAAGGCCATGCTCGACGATCGGCGTGCTCGGTGGCCGTGGCTGGATCACACTGTTGTTGCCGCGCAGCGGTATCAGGGGCAGAAGGGCGATTACTACGCCGCGGGAATGACGTATTTCAGTGTGCTGGCGTTGTTTCCGCTGCTGATGGTTGCATTCGCCGTTGCCGGGTTCGTACTGGTGAATCAGCCCGAATGGCTTGCCGAGATTCAGTCGCAGATCGCGGAGAATGTCCCGGGCAGCTTCGGTGAGACGATCAGCTCGCTGATCGATACCGCGATCGAGTCCCGTACCGGTGTCGGTGTCATCGGTCTGCTCGGCGCGCTGTACGCGGGGCTCGGTTGGGTGGCCAATCTGCGTGAAGCCCTGACCGCGATGTGGGAAAGCCAGCACGAGTCGGGCGGATTCCTTGCGACCAAGGCCAAGGACCTCGCGGCTCTGCTCGGCCTGGGAGCAGCACTGGTGCTATCTCTCGGGCTGTCCGCGTTGGCCGGGGGCGGCGTCATGCGTGGCATTCTCGAATGGTTGAACCTCGATTCCGTTCCCGGCGTCGGAGTGGCGCTGCGGGTCTTCTCGATACTGCTCGCGCTTGCCGGAACCTGGGCGCTGTTCACCTGGGTGATCTCACGTCTGCCCCGCGAACCGGTGTCGTGGCGCAGTGCGGCCAAAGGTGCGCTGTTGGCCGCAGTCGGTTTCGAGATCTTCAAGCAACTCGGCGCGATCTACCTCGCGTCCGTCACGAGCGGGCCCGCCGGAGTCGTGTTCGGGCCCATCATCGGTCTGTTGGTGTTCGTGTTCACGACGTCGCGGTTGGTGCTGTTCTCGACTGCGTTCGCAGCCACCACTCGGGAGAGCCTTGCAGACGCCCATGTTCCGGCACCGGACCCCGCGGTGATCAACACCCGGGTCGAGGTGAGCGACGGCCCGGGGGTCAAGGGTGGTCTGGCCTTGGTGGGCGCGGGCGCTCTGGCCGCTCTGGGTATCGCTGGATTTCGCAATCGGCGACGTTGATCCGCGGCAACCTACTTGCGAATGTGAGAGGCGGCGGGGGAGTTCAGGGGCGGCGGGAGAGTGTGCGTGCGCCCCACAGCAAACCGGCCACGACCAGTGCGCCGATGACCCCGATTGCGATGCGTACGACCGTGTCGCCCTGCGCCTGCAGATCGGATTGTCGGCTACCCGATTCGGCACTCGACGCCGACGCAGGGGGTCGAGCAAGGGTCGGCACCGCGCCGGTCGCACGTGTACTCGTCACCGGCGACGTGGAATTCGGTTCGACCAGATCGCCGACGCTGCTGCTCGGGTCGAGGGCGAACCCGTAGTCGAGCAGCCGAGCCGCCTGTTCCCACGGCCGGATCGGTAGTACGTCACCCTTCATGAGCGTCACGACCAGACGGCGACCGTTGCGTTCGGCACCCGCCACGAAGGTCTGCCGGGCATCGTCGGTGTAGCCGGTCTTGCCGCCGAGAGCGCCCGGATAGTTGTAGAGCAGCTGGTTGTCGTTGGACAGCGTGAAACCGGGGCGGTCCTGGTCGTCGGGGATCGTGGGATCCTTCGGATAGCCGGGAAATTGCACGTTCTCGGTCGAAATCAGTTGCGCGAAGGTCGAATTGCGCATGGCCTCCCGGTAGAACAGTGCCAGGTCGTAGGCCGAGCTGGCCATGCCGGGCCCGTCCAGGCCGGAGGGGGTCGCGGTCCGTGTGTCGAGCGCGCCCAACTCTGCTGCCTTGGCATTCATCTTCTCGACGGTCGCGGCGTCACCTCCCAGCTGAGTCGACAAGGCATGCGCGGCATCGTTTCCCGACGCCATGACCAGGCCCTGCAACAGTTGCAGATTGGTGTAGACACCGTTCTTCCCGATGCCGACGGCGCTGCCTTCCGCGTCGGCGTCCTCGGCCGTTGCAGTGATCTGTTTGCCGAGGTCCAGCTCGTCCAGAGCGACGAGGGCGAGCAGTATTTTGATCGTGCTCGCCGGTCGGTGCCGACCGTGTGGATCCTTGGCGGCCACGACCGATCCGGAATCGAGGTCTGCCACCACGAACCCGGTTGCCGAGATGTCCGCGGGCAGTGGGGGCGCGCCGTCCGGCACGATCGCGCCGCACTCGGCCAGTCGGGATCCGCCCACCGGGTCCGCCGGGATCGGAACCGGTTGTGGCGCAGCGCTACCCGGAGCCGGAACTTCCGAGGAATCGATCGCCGGGGGCGGCGAGGCCGCGAACGGGCACGCGTCGGTGTTCGGCGTCGTGAACGGTGGCGTCGTCGATACGACGGGTGGCTCGACTGCCGGCTGCGCCGATGCCGGGCCGCCGCCGACGCCGGCGAGAGCGACAGCTGTCGCCCACACGGCTACGAACTTTCGAGTCCTTTTCATCGCGAATTACCATAGGCGCTGCAGAGGTCACCGAGGCCGCGACCCACCGGGGAGCGGGCCGGTTCGAAGGCCCTGCCAAACTACGTCCATCGTCTGTGATCGGCATTACGTTGTACAGACAGTGATCCGCCGAGCTGTACTACCGACAGCTCGGTCGCCCGAGAGGAACCCGGATGACATTTCGACAGGCGGCCCGTACCGGCTCGCTCCGCTCGGTTCGACGCCGCGCCGGTGGGGCGGGCGTCGCGCTCGGGTTGGTGATGGTGCTGGCGCTGACGGCCTGTTCGAGCACCGGTGGGGCTCCACGATCCACCGACAACGGCAGCAACGCGGGAGTGGCGAACACGCCTGCGGCGACGGTAGCGATGATCACGCACGAGGTACCGGGCGACACCTTCTGGGATCTCATCCGAAAGGGAGCCGAGGCCGCAGCCGCCAAGGACAACATCGAGCTCCGCTACTCGGCCGATCCGGAGGCACCCAATCAAGCCAATCTCGTTCAGAGCGCGATCGACTCGAAGGTCGACGGCATCGCTCTGACACTGGCCAAGCCCGAGGCCATGGCTCCGGCTGTCGAGGCGGCAACCGCAGCGGGCATCCCGGTCGTCGCCTTCAATTCCGGCTACGACGCATGGAGCGCAATGGGGGTGCAGCAGTACTTCGGTCAGGACGAAACCATCGCGGGTAGGGCTGCCGGGGCGCGGCTCACCGAAGACGGTGCGCGAAAGACTTTGTGCATCATCCAGGAGCAGGGCGCAGTAGCGCTCGAAGCGCGCTGCGCAGGAGTTCGACAGGGCTTCACCGGGGGCAGCACCGAAATTCTGAACGTCAACAGCAAGGACATGCCGTCGGTCGAGGCGACGATCACCGCGAAGCTCCAGCAGGACCCGAGCATCGATCACGTGGTAGCGCTCGCGGCCCCGATCGCACTGACCGCGGTGCAATCGAAGACCAATGCCGGTAGCGACGCCACCGTCGTCACGTTCGACACCAACGCGGCCCTCGTCGACGCGATCGAGTCCGGTGACGTCGCCTGGGCCATCGATCAGCAGCCCTATCTGCAGGGTTATCTCGCCATCGACTCCCTGTGGCTCTACCTCAACAACGGCAACACCATCGGCGGCGGCACCCCGGTGCTCACCGGCCCGGCCTTCGTCGACTCGACCAACATCGAGGCCATCGCCGAGTACGCCCGCAACGGAACTCGCTGAGCGTCGTCCGGACGCGGAAGGAACATCATGCCAACACAGGCCGACCCGGCTTCGGGAACGCACGCCGTGATCCTGGACGAGCGGGTGAAGAAACAGAAACCGTTGCAGCGCTTGCTGATTCGCCCAGAGATGGGTGCCCTGTTCGGTGCGATCGCCATCTTCGTCTTCTTCTGCATCGTCGCGCCGCCGTTTCGGTCTCCCGAAGCACTGGCCACCGTGCTGTACGCGTCGTCGACGATCGGAATCATGGCGATCGGTGTCGCGCTGCTGATGATCGGCGGCGAGTTCGACCTGTCCACCGGGGTCGCGGTCACGTTCTCCTCGATCATGGCGTCGATGCTCGCCTACAACCTGCACCTGAACGTGTGGACCGGAGCTGTGCTGGCGCTGGGCCTCGCATCGGCGGTCGGCTTCGTCAACGGGTATCTGGTGACGAAGACGAGAATTCCGTCGTTCCTGATTACGCTGGCGTCGTTCCTGATGCTCACCGGCATCAATCTGGCCGTCACCAAACTCGTCACCGGACAGGTTGCGACCCCGTCGATCTCGGACATGCAGGGCTTCGACTCGGCGAAAGCCGTGTTCTCCTCGTCGTTCTCGCTGTTCGGGGTCTCCATCCGTATCACCGTCGTGTGGTGGGTCGTGTTCACACTCGTGGCCACGTGGGTGCTCATGAGAACTCGCATCGGTAACTGGATCTTCGCCGTCGGCGGCGATCAGGAATCGGCCAGGGCCGTCGGTGTTCCGGTGACCAAGGTCAAGATCGGCCTGTTCGTGTTCGTAGGGTTCTGCGCGTGGTTCGTCGGGATGCACCTGCTGTTCGCGTTCGACACCGTGCAGTCCGGCCAAGGCGTCGGCAACGAATTCCTCTACATCATCGCGGCAGTCATCGGAGGGTGTCTGCTCACGGGTGGGTACGGCACCGCCGTCGGAGCCTTCATCGGTGCGTTCATCTTCGGAATGACCAACCAGGGCATCGTGTATGCCGGATGGAATCCCGACTGGTTCAAGTTCTTTCTCGGCGCGATGCTCCTCTTCGCCGTGATCGCCAACAACTCCTTCCGTAACTACGCGGCGAAAAGGTGAGCATGACTACCTCCTCGGACCAGCCCGTCCAGTCGCCGTCGGCGCCGCTCATCGAGCTGAAGAACGTCGGTAAGAACTACGGCAACATCGTTGCGCTGCACGGAATCGACCTACGCGTCGGTGCCGGTGAGGTCACCGGAGTTCTCGGTGACAACGGCGCAGGCAAGTCCACGTTGATCAAGATCATGGCGGGCCTGCACAAGCAGTCCGAGGGGGAGCTGTTCGTCGACGGCACACCGAGGACGTTCGACTCGCCGAGGGATGCTCTCGACCTGGGTATCGCGACGGTCTACCAGGATCTTGCCGTGGTCGCGCTGATGCCGGTGTGGCGCAACTTCTTTCTCGGCCAGGAGCTCACGAAGGGCAGATTCTTCAAGACTCTGGACACGAACGCCATGCGCGCGACGACCATCGAAGAGCTGCGCAAGATGGGCATCGATCTGCCCGACGTCGATGCCCCCATCGGGGCGCTGTCCGGCGGTCAGCGGCAATGCGTGGCAATTGCGCGCGCGATCTTCTTCGGAGCCCGTGTGCTGATTCTCGACGAGCCCACCGCGGCGCTGGGAGTCAAACAATCCGGGATGGTGCTGCGCTACATCTCCGCCGCCAAAGAGCAGGGACTGGGCGTCGTGTTCATCACCCACAATCCTCACCACGCGTACCTGGTGGGCGATCATTTCGTCCTGCTCGACCGCGGCCGCCAGAAATTGGACTGCACCTACGACGACATCTCGCTCGACGAGCTCACGACCGAAATGGCCGGGGGCCAGGAGCTCGCAACCCTCACCCACGAACTCGGTCGCTGACGACCCGCGATGGGTGAGACAGGGGCGCGGCGGGTAGAAGAGCAGTAGTGGTGCCCGAGCGCGGCACCGGACGAAGGAGTCGACCATGAGCAAGCACGAGCCCCTCGGGCCACTGTCGCCGGATTTCCTCGAATCGGATTTCTATGGGTATCAGGGCTTGCTCGACGAAGCCGAGACCGAGGTGGTCCTGCGTACCCGCCGGTTCCTCCAGGAGCAGGTTGCGCCGCGAGCCAACGAGTTCTGGGAGAAGGCCGTATCACCGGTACACCTGATGCCGGCCATCGCCGAACTCGAAATCGCGGGTCTGGGATACACCTTTGACGACCGCAAGGCCTCCCGCAAACTACTCACCGGCTGGCTCGAAATGGAGTTCGCGCGGGTCGATCCGTCCACCGGAACGATGTTCAGCGTGCACAGTTCGCTGGCGATGAGCAGTATCTCGATTCTGGGGTCCGAAGAACAGCGCGAGCGGTGGTTGCCCGCCATGCGCCGAATGGAGACGATCGGCGCGTTCGGACTCTCCGAACCGCACGGCGGATCGGACGTCGCCGGCGGGTTGGAGACCACGGCTCGCCTCGATGGAGACCATTGGATTCTCAACGGAAGCAAGCGATGGATCGGTAATGCGACCTTCGCGGACCTGACGATCGTCTTCGCCAAGGACGAGGCGGACGGCGAGGTCAAGGGCTTCGTGGTCGAGAAGGAATTCGAGGGGTTCCGGGCAGAGAAGATCGAGGGGAAGTACTCGCTTCGCGCAGTGGAGAACGCCGACGTCCATCTCGAGAACTGCCGCGTCCCGGTGGCCAACAAGCTGGCCGAGGCCAACTCGTTCGCCGACACCGCCAAGGTGCTTCGGCTGACCCGCGGAGGAGTGGCGTTCCAAGCCGTCGGCGTCATGATGGGCGCGTACGAGCGAGCCGTCGCCTACGCGCGCGAACGGGAGCAGTTCGGGTCTCCGATCGCCTCGTTCCAGCTCATTGCCGATCTCATCGCGCGGATGACGGCGAACATCACCGCGTCTCTGGGGATGGCCGTTCGCGTCGCACAACTGCAGGGCAACGGAGTTCATCACGACGAGCATGCGGCGCTCGCGAAGACGTTCTGCACGACGCGTCTGCGCGAGGTGGTCGGATGGGCCCGAGAGATCATGGGCGGCAACGGAATTCTCATCGAGCACGAGGTCATCAGGTTCTTCTCCGATGCCGAGGCGTTGTACTCGTACGAGGGCACCGCTCAGATCAACAACCTCATCGTCGGCCGCGGCGTGACGGGCTACAGCGCGTTCGTGTGACGGACAGACGAAAGCGCCCCTTCGCGTGTGCGAAGGGGCGCTTTCGTCGTAGCCGTGGTGACTAGCGAGCGAACAGCAGTGCGCGCTTGACTTCCTGGATGGCCTTGGTCACCTGGATGCCACGAGGGCATGCGTCGGTGCAGTTGAACGTGGTGCGGCAGCGCCACACACCCTCGACGTCGTTGAGGATGTCCAGACGCTCGGTGGCACCCTCGTCACGGCTGTCGAAGATGAACCGGTGCGCGTTGACGATGGCCGCCGGACCGAAGTAGCTTCCGTCGCTCCAGAACACCGGGCACGAGGTGGTGCAGCACGCACACAGGATGCACTTGGTGGTGTCGTCGAAACGGGCGCGGTCCGCAGCCGACTGAATGCGCTCGCGGGTCGGCTCGTTGCCCGTCGTCATGAGGAACGGCTTCACGGCGCGGAACGCGTCGAAGAAGGGCTCCATGTTGACGATGAGATCCTTCTCCACCGGCAAGCCACGGATGGGCTCGATGGTGATGTTGAGGGTCTTCGACGAATCCTTCGGCAGCATGTCGCGCATCAGCACCTTGCAGGCGAGACGGTTGACGCCGTTGATGCGCATCGCGTCACTGCCACAGACGCCGTGGGCGCACGAGCGACGGAACGTCAGAGTTCCGTCGAGGTAGCCCTTGACGTAGTGCAGCAGGTTCAGCAGTCGGTCGGTGGGCAGCGTGGGGACCTGGAAGGTGTCCCAATACTGGCCGTCGCCGCTCTCGGGGTTGAAACGAGCGATCTTGAGCGTGACCATGACCGCGCCGTCGGGCACGGGAGGCAGATCGTTCTGTTCGGACTTCTTGTCCAGTGTGGGTGCGCTCATGTCAGTACTTCCGCTCCATCGGCTCGTAGCGGGTCTGGATTACCGGCTTGTAGTCCAGGCGGATCTCGGTGAGCAAACCTTCGCCCTCCTTGTAGGCCATGGTGTGCTTCATGTACTCGGCGTCGTTGCGATCGGGGAAGTCCTCGCGAGCGTGTCCGCCGCGTGATTCCTTGCGATTGAGCGCTCCGACGACGGTCACCTCGGCCATCTCGAGCAGGAAGCCGAGTTCGATGGCCTCGAGCAGGTCGCTGTTGTAGCGCTTGCCCTTGTCCGCGACGGTGATGTGGTTGTAGCGCTCCTTGAGGGCGCGCACATCCTTCAGCGCCGTCTCGAGGCGTTCCTGCGTGCGGAAGACCGACGCGTTGTTGTCCATCGACTGCTGCATCTCGGAACGGATGTCGGCCACCCGCTCGTGACCGTGGTCGGACAGGATCAGCTCGAGCCAGTCCTGCACCATCTTCGCCGGCTCCTCGGGGAGCGGGGTGAAGTCCACCGAGTTGGCGTACTCGGCCGCGGCGATGCCCGCACGACGACCGAAGACGTTGATGTCGAGCAGCGAGTTGGTTCCCAGACGGTTCGCGCCGTGCACCGACACACAGGCGCACTCACCTGCCGCGTACAGGCCGGGGACGATGTCCTCGTTGTTGCGCAGCACCTCACCGCGAATCTTGGTCGGGATACCGCCCATGACGTAGTGACAGGTCGGGTAGACCGGCACCGGCTCCTTGACGGGGTCGACACCGAGGTAGGTGCGCGAGAACTCCATGATGTCGGGGAGCTTCTCGTCGAGAACTTCCTCGGGAATGTGGGTGACGTCGATGTAGACGTAATCCTTGTTGGGACCACCGCCGCGTCCCTCGAGAACCTCGAGCACCATCGACCGCGCCACGATGTCGCGCGGAGCGAGGTCCTTGATGGTCGGGGCGTACCGCTCCATGAAGCGTTCACCCGACTCGTTGCGCAGAATGCCGCCTTCGCCGCGGACGGCCTCGGAGATGAGGATGCCCAGGCCGGCGAGGCCGGTCGGATGGAACTGGTGGAACTCCATGTCCTCCAAGGGAAGTCCCTTGCGGAACACGATGCTCATGCCGTCGCCGGTCAGAGTGTGCGCGTTGGAGGTCGTCTTGTAGATACGTCCCGAGCCGCCGGTCGCGAAGATGATCGACTTGGCGTGGAAGATGTGCAGTTCGCCGGTGGCGAGTTCGTAGGCGATGATGCCGGTGGCAACCGGCCCGTCGTCCGTCTCGGTCAGGCAGAGATCGAGCGCGTAGAACTCGTTGTAGAACTCGACGTCGTGCTTGACGCAGTTCTGGTAGAGCGTCTGCAGAATCATGTGACCGGTGCGGTCGGCTGCGTAGCACGCGCGACGAACGGGTGCCTTGCCGTGGTCACGGGTGTGGCCGCCGAAGCGTCGCTGGTCGATCTTTCCTTCGGGTGTCCGGTTGAACGGAAGACCCATCTTCTCGAGGTCGAGGACGGCGTCGATGGCCTCCTTGGCCATGATCTCCACCGCGTCCTGGTCGGCGAGGTAGTCGCCGCCCTTGACGGTGTCGAACGTGTGCCACTCCCAGTTGTCTTCCTCCACGTTGGCCAGGGCGGCACACATGCCGCCCTGAGCTGCTCCGGTGTGGGAGCGGGTGGGGTAGAGCTTGGTCAATACGGCTGTCCGAGCACGGGGTCCGGCTTCGATCGCAGCACGCATTCCGGCACCGCCTGCGCCGACGATCAGTACGTCGTAACGATGTTCCTGCATGTAAGCGTCAGTGTCCTTAGCTCGCCGAGATGTTGGGATCGAAGGTGAAGATGACGTAGGTGCCGACGCCCATGATGAGGATCATCGACAGCACCAGCAAGGTCGTCAGCCAGAATCGCGTCGAGTCCTTGCGGGAGTAGTCGGCGATGATGGTGCGCAGACCGTTGCCGCCGTGCAGCTGTGCCAGCCACAGCATCGTCAGATCCCAGAACTGCCAGAACGGGCTGGCCCAACGGCCGGCGACGAAGGCGAAGTTGATGCGGTGCACGCCGTCGTCGAGCATCAGCATGATGAACATGTGGCCCAGGACCAGCACGACGAGTGCCAGGCCGGAGAACCGCATGAACAGCCACGCGTAGAGCTCGAAGTTGCCCTTGCTCTGACGCCGCGGCGAACGCGGGTTGGCCAGGCTGGCCGGACGGTCGTAGTTCGTGCCGAGGACCTTCGCCTCGGGACCCTGCGTCGACATCAGTGACCACCCGCCGTGAACATGTTGTAGAAGATTCGTCCCGCGCCCGGGATCATGACGACGAGCCAGACGACTGCGATGACCCAGAGCATCAGCTTCTGGTACTGCGGTCCCTTGGCCCAGAAGTCGATCAGCATGACTCGGATGCCGTTCAACGCGTGGTACAGCACTGCCGCGACGAGGCCGAGTTCCATGAGTCCGACGAGCGGGGTCTTGTAGGTTTCGATGATGGCGTCGTACGTCTCGGGATTGACCCGAACCATCGCCGTGTCGAGAACGTGGACGAACAAGAAGAAGAACGTCAACACGCCTGTGATGCGGTGCAGAACCCAGGACCACATTCCCGGGTCCCCGCGGTACAGAGACCGCTTGCGCTCCTTGACCGGAGCGGCTTCCGTCGTGCTACTCATCGAGTGCAATGCCTCCAACGTCGTTGGTGGACGCGTCGAGCCCGGTGGCCGGGCTTAACCTGGCTCGATTTGTCGCGATTCGGCCCTAGTGCTGGTTGTACTAGCCGCTTGATAGAAACTGTAAACCCATTCGAAACACGGAACTAATTCGACTCGAGGTTCGTATGGTGCCGAAATCCCGTGTTAGGTTTGCCTTCCCAATTCATTCGGGCGGTTTCGGGTAGATCTCTGCATCAATTCAGACAGCGTGATTGGATGGGTGACCATGAACGAAATCGACTGGAATGCGTTGCGCGACAATGCCCATGGGGCCATGAGGCATGCATACGCCCCGTACTCCAATTTTCCGGTGGGCGCGGCAGCTCTGGTGGACGACAATCGCATTGTCACCGGGTGCAATGTGGAAAATGTCTCATACGGTTTGGGCCTGTGCGCCGAGTGCGGGTTGGTGTCGAACCTGCACTCGACCGGCGGGGGCAGGCTCGTTGCCTTTTCCTGTTGCGATTCCCGACGCGAGATCCTCATGCCGTGCGGGCGGTGCAGGCAGTTGCTGTACGAGTTCGGCGGCGCGGATCTGCTCGTCGATACCGCCACCGGGCCGCGTCGGCTGGCAGAGTTGCTCCCGGACGCATTCGGCCCCGACAACCTCGACGAAGGACGCGTGAACAACCATGCCTGACGCCGTATCGATCATCAGCGCCAAACGCGACGGACGCGTTCTCGACGACGAGCAGATCGAGTGGGTGATCGCCGAGTTCACCCGCGGAAGCGTCGCGCCGGAACAGATGTCGGCGTTGGCGATGGCAATTCTGCTGCGCGGATTGTCGCGCCGGGAGTTGAGTACGTGGACGAACGCCATGATCGCGTCGGGCACGCGAATGGACTTCTCCGCGTTGCCGCTCCCTACCGTGGACAAGCACTCGACCGGTGGCGTCGGAGACAAGATCACGCTGCCGCTCGCACCCTTGGTCGCTGCGTGCGGAGCGGCGGTGCCGCAACTGTCGGGCCGCGGGCTGGGACATACCGGGGGCACTTTGGACAAGCTCGAGTCCATCCCCGGATGGCGAGCTGATCTCAGCGGCGACGAGATGCACCGGATTCTTGCCGACCCGGCCGTGGGCGCGGTGGTCTGCGCGGCAGGCGCAGATCTGGCTCCGGCCGACAAGAAGCTCTACGCCCTGCGCGACGTCACCGGAACCGTCGAGTCGATTCCGTTGATCGCCAGTTCGATCATGAGCAAGAAGATTGCCGAGGGCACGGGCGCGTTGGTGCTCGACGTGAAGGTCGGGGCGGGCGCGTTCATGAAGAACGTCGACGATGCACGCGAACTGGCAACGGCGATGGTCGAACTCGGAACGGATGCGGGCGTACGGACCCTGGCGGTGCTGACGGCGATGGACACACCGCTCGGCCTCACCGCGGGCAACGCGCTCGAAGTGCAGGAGTCGGTGGAGGTTCTGGCCGGCGGCGGGCCGGCGGACATCGTGGAGCTGACGATCACGCTGGCACGCACGATGCTTGCCGCGGCCGGGATCGAGGGCATCGATCCGGCAGACAAGCTTGCCGACGGGTCCGCCATGGACCGGTGGCGCACGATGATCGCGGCGCAGGGCGGCGACCCCGACGCCGCGTTGCCCGTCGCCCGTGAGAGCCAGGAATTCACTGCGACGCAGGACGGCGTCGTCACCGGCTTGGACGCGATGGGCGTCGGCCTCGCGGCGTGGCGGCTCGGCGCGGGCCGGGAGCGGCAGGGCGAGCCGGTACAGAGCGCAGCCGGCGTGCGTCTGCATGCCAAGCCGGGCGATCGGGTTCGCGCCGGGGATCGGTTGGCCACTCTGTACACCGACACCCCGGAGAAGTTCGACTACGCGCAGCAGGCCCTCGAGGGCAGTTGGGAGATCGGCACCACCGCCGCGCAGCCGACCCCCCTCGTCATCGACCGGATCGGGCAGTAACGCCGTCGGTCAGATCAGGTTGCCCGCCTCGGTCAGCACGCTGCGCAGGATCTGTTCCATCTCGTCGAACTCCTTCTGCCCGCAGATCAGCGGCGGAGCCAGCTGCACCACCGGGTCGCCGCGGTCGTCGGCCCGGCAGTACAGCCCGGCGTCGAACAGGGCGGTGGACAGGAACCCGCGGAGGATGCGTTCTGCTTCGGCGTCGCTGAACGTTTCCTTCGTGGCCTTGTCCTTCACCAACTCGATGCCGTAGAAGTACCCCTCGCCGCGCACATCGCCGACGATGGGCAGATCGTGCAGTTTTTCGAGCGTCGCGCGGAACGCGGGTGCGTTGTCCGCAACGTGGGCGTTGAGCCCCTCGCGTTCGAAGATGTCGAGATTGGCCATGGCGACGGCTGCGGAGACGGGGTGCCCGCCGAAGGTGTAGCCGTGCGCGAAGCTCGACGTGCCGTCGTCGAACGGCTCGAAGAGCTTGTCGGAGGCGATCATCGCGCCGATGGGGGAGTAGCCCGAGGTCATTCCCTTGGCGCAGGTGATGATGTCGGGTACGTAGCCGAAGTCGTTGCAGGCGAACATCGATCCGATGCGCCCGAACGCGCAGATGACCTCGTCCGAGACCAACAGGACGTCGTAGCGATCGCAGATCTCGCGGACCCGCTCGAAGTATCCGGGTGGAGGAGGGAAGCAGCCACCCGCATTCTGGACCGGTTCGAGGAACACGGCTGCCACCGAGTCGGGGCCCTCGAATTCGATGGCCTCGGCGATGCGGTCGGCCGCCCAGATTCCGAACGCCTTGGGATCGGTGTCCATGGGGGCCGCAGCCCGATAGATATTGGTGTTCGGCACCCGAAATGCGCCCGGGGTCAACGGTTCGAATGGTTCCTTGAGTGCCGGGATACCGGTGATGGCCAGGGCGCCCTGCGGGGTGCCGTGGTACGCGATGGCACGCGAGATCACCTTGTGCTTACCTGGTTTGCCGACCTTCTTGAAATACTGTTTGGCCAGCTTCCACGCGCTCTCGACTGCTTCGCCACCGCCGGTGGTGAAGAACACTCGGTTGAGGTCCCCAGGGGCGTATCCGGCGAGCCGTTCGGCGAGTTCGATGGCCGGCTCGGTGGCGTACGACCACAGTGGGAAGAACGCCAATTCCTTGGCCTGCTTCGCTGCGGCCTCGGCCAGTTCTTCGCGGCCGTGCCCCACCTGCACCACGAACAGGCCCGACAGTCCGTCGATGTAGCTCTTGCCGTTCGAGTCCCAGATGGTCGAACCCTCACCGCGGGTGATGATCGGGGGAGTGACCCCGCCGCCGTGACGGGTGAAGTGGCCCCACAGATGCTTGGCCGCGGAGGCGTCGAGCTCGGATGTGGTTCGCGTCATCGTGTTCCCCAATTGTATTGCTGCTTGACGAGTTTCAGATAGACCAGGGTTTCGGTACTGGTGACCGCGTCGAGGCTGCGGATCTGCTTGTTGAGAATCCGTAGTAGTTGTTCGTCGTCCTCGCACACCACTTCGACCACGATGTCGAAGGAGCCTGCCGTGAGGACCACGTAGTCGATCGCGTCGATCGCCGAGAGTTGCTCGGCCAGTGCATGACTGTCTCCGGTGCATTTGATGCCGATCATGGCCTGCCGCTTGAATCCGACCTGTACCGGATCGGTGACGGCGACGATCTGCATGACGCCGGAGTCCGTCAGGCGTTGAACACGTTGCCGCACGGCAGCTTCCGACAACCCGACGGCTTTGCCGATCGCGGCGTAGGAGCGTCGCCCGTCCTCCTGAAGTTGTTCGATGATCGCCTTGGAGACGTCGTCGAGTGCGATGGGTGACTGATCCGGCATCGGTCGATCTTGTCACCGACACCGCCGCCGACACAAGCGATAGGCGATGAAATTCGCAATAAATATCTGTGTCGACGACAGAATCGGTTGTTGCGGGATCGGAAACCGGGCGAATCCGTGGATCGGTCGGTATCGTGCAGTCATGGCGAACATTCCTGGTTGTTGGATCGACGGACGCGCAGTGGACGGCAGCGGCGACCGCTGCGGCGTCGAGAACCCGGCGACCGGAACTGTGGTGTCCGAGTTCGGTCTCGCCACGGCAGCGGACGTCGAAGCGGCTCTCGTTCGAGCGCGCTCGGCGCTACCGCAGTGGGCCACCGCAACGCCGGCCCAGCGCGGCGCGGTGCTTGCCGACTTGGCGCGATCGGTGGCGGCCGACGCCGAATTCGCCACCGAAGAGGTGGCCCAGACCGGTAAAACCGTGCGTCTGGCAACGGAGTTCGACGTTCCGGGCAGTGTCGACAACATCGAGTTCTTCGCCGGAGCTGCCCGACATCTGGACGGCAAGGCGGCGGCCGAGTACTCGGGCGAACACACCTCGGCCATCCGACGCGACCCGGTCGGCGTGGTCGGATCGATCACGCCGTGGAACTATCCGCTGCAGATGGCCGTCTGGAAGGCGATCCCGGCGTTGGCGGCCGGGTGTTCCATCGTGCTCAAGCCCAGTGAACTCACGCCTCTGACCACGCTGCGTCTGGCGCGTCTCGCCTCGGAGGCCGGCCTGCCCGACGGGGTGTTCAACGTGGTCACCGGAACCGGAGCGGAGGCCGGAGTCGCGTTGTCCTCGCATGCGGGCCTGGACCTGATGACTTTCACCGGGTCGACTCCCGTCGGGAGGCAGGTGATGTCGCAGGCAGCCGTGCACGGCACCCGGGTGCAGCTCGAACTCGGCGGCAAGGCCCCCTTCGTGGTGTTCGACGATGCCGACCTCGAGGCTGCGATTCACGGTGCCGTCGCCGGTTCGTTGATCAACGGCGGACAGGACTGCACGGCAGCCACCCGCGCCATCGTCGCGGACTCGCTGTACGACGATTTCGTCGCCGGAGTAGCCGAGGTGATGGAACGCGTCGTCATGGGAGATCCGACGGATCCGGCGACCGACATGGGATCGCTGATCTCGATCGCGCATCGGGATCGGGTTGCGGCCATGGTGGATCGGGCTCGCGATATCGGAGCGAGGATCGTCACCGGAGGCCGTGTCCCGGACGGTAGGGGTGCTTTCTACCCGCCGACGTTGATCGCCGATGTGGGTGAGCAGGACGAGATCTACCGCGACGAGGTGTTCGGACCGGTGCTCACGGTGTCGCGGCACTACGGCGACGACGATGCGATTCGGCGGGCCAACGACACCGCGTTCGGACTGGCGGCCTCGGCGTGGACCCGCGACGTGTACCGCGCGGGCCGAGCGTCGCGGGAGATCGCGGCCGGTTGTGTGTGGATCAACGACCACATCCCGATCATCAGCGAGATGCCGCACGGCGGTTTCGGAGCGTCGGGCTTCGGCAAGGACATGTCGAGCTACTCGCTCGACGAGTACCTCACCGTCAAACACGTGATGACCGACATCACCGGTGTGGCCCGAAAGTCCTGGCATCGCACCGTTTTCGCTAGCGCAGGACCCGAGGATCAGGAGCTACGACGATGAGCGCATCCTGGGCTACCGAACCCACCGATCGCGGCGTGGCGATGGTTCTCGGAGCAGCGCCGCAGCCCTTCTGGCTCGACCGACCGGAACGACCGACGCCCAGGCCGCGGCACTCCGGTTCGACGTCTGCGGATCTGGTGATCGTCGGCGGCGGGTTCACCGGATTGTGGGCGGCTCTGCAGGCGGCAGAGGAGAACCCCGACAGATCAATCGTGTTGCTCGAAGGCGACCGCATTGCCGAGGGCGCCACCGGACGCAACGGCGGCTTCTGCGCGGCCAGCCTGACGCACGGACTGGGCAACGGACTCGACCGGTATGCCGACGAACTACCCGAGTTGCTGCGAATGGGAACCGAGACGCTCGACGCGATCTGCGCGACTGCGAAGAAGTACGGAATCGACGCCGACATCGAACGCACGGGCGAGCTCGACATCGCCAATTTCGACTGGCAGGTCGACGACCTCCGTGAGCTCGGCGACGAGGGGAGACGACTGTCGCAACCGATGGAATACCTCGACGCCGCTGCAGTGAGAGCCAAAATCACCTCACCGATGGCGCGCGGTGCCCTGTTCGACCCCGACGTCGCGATGATCGATCCTGCCAAATTGGCCTGGGGCCTGGCCGACGCGGCGGAGTCGCTCGGCGTACGCATCCACGAGAACACTCGGGCCTTGTCGATCGACAAGTCCGGCAACGGTATTCGGGTGAAGACGGGCTACGGCACCATCGAGGCAGTCAAGGTTCTGCTGGCCACCTCGGCATCGAAATCGTTGCGCCGCAAGCTCCGTCACTGGATAGTCCCGGTGTGGGACTACGTGATCATGACCGAACCACTGACGCCGGCGCAGCTCGCCGCAATCGGCTGGTCCGGCCGCGAAGGATTGGCCGACTCCGGCAATCGATTCCACTACTTCCGGTTGACGGCCGACGATCGCATCCTGTTCGGTGGGTGGGACGCGCACTACTTCTACGGTAGCGACACCGACCCACGCCGAACCCAACATCCAGAAGAGTTCGCGTTGCTCGCCGAACATCTGCTGCAGATGTTCCCAGCCCTCGAGGGAATCCGTGCCACCCACGCGTGGGGCGGATCGATCGACACGTGCTCGCGGTTCAGTGCCTTCTGGGATCTCGGCATGAACGGACGGGTGGCCTCGGTGGCCGGGTTCACCGGACTCGGCGTCGGCGCGTCGCACTTCGGGGCCCGCACCGCGCTCGACCTACTCGACGGCAAGGACACCGAACGGACACGCCTGAAGATGGTGCGTACCAAGCCGTTGCCGTTTCCACCCGAGCCCCTCAAGTCGATCGGGATCAACATCACTCGTGCGCAATTCGCTCGTGCAGACCGCAACGAGGGACGGCGGGGATTGTGGCTGAAGGGAATGGACGCGTTGGGTCTGGGCTTCGACAGTTAGACGGTATGGAGGTCTTGGCTGGGGCCCCTCCGCATGTAAGCGTGGGTTGCCGACAGGAGTGGGTCCTGGCCGGTAGAGCCACAAATGTGGGAGGCC
>NZ_NOYJ01000018.1:0-38774 GCF_002258365.1 Rhodococcus sp. 06-221-2 | reverse complement strand
ACGCAAAACGCTCGGCTGGAAAACTCCAGCCGAGCGTTTACGTGATCTACTGACAGGCATCTGACCATCAGGTGTTGCGAGGACCCCTAGAATCCGCCCGTGGATCGGACGGGCCTTCGTCGTCGTTCAGCGCGGAGCTACTCCTCCAGGATCGCCACCGCGGCGGCGATATCGCCGTCGTGCGTCAGCGACAGGTGAATCTTGACCGTCGGCAGAAACTCCTGTGCCATGCCGTGCAGCTTGATGGACGGTCGACCCCACGCATCGTTGACGACCTCGATCAACGGGTACGGATTGTCGCCGATCTGCGGCGGCCGTGCGAAACGTGATGTCGCCCAAGCTTTCAGAACTGCTTCCTTGGCGGCCCACCGTGCTGCGTAGTGCCGCGTCGGGTCGGAGCTCTTGGTCGCCGCGTGCCGACGTTCGCCCGCGGTGAAGCTGTCGCGAATCATCGTCGTGCCGACCTTTTCCATCTGCTCGGCGAAGTCGGACACCGTGACCAGGTCGAAACCCACTCCCAAGATTGCCATCAGATGGCACCCGGCAGACCGGAGGAGTAGACGTCGTCCTCGCCGAGGCGAGCGGACTCGTTGAGCAACACGTTGGCCTCCAGTTCGCGTGACGCCTTGGCCGGCGTCCCGTCATGTCCCAGTCGTCGATCGTCGGGCCGCTCGTAGAGGGAGTCGCCACCCACCATCGCGGAGATCAGCCTGCGCTGACCGGCGATACGACGCTCGTTCGCCTTCGCGATGTACTCCGCACGCCGCTCGGCCGGAACGGCCTCGAGGAATGCCTGCGGGTGCACCAGCGCGATGAGTCCGGACACGTGCCCGAAGCCGAGCGAGGTGAGCAGACCCGCCTTCAGCGGAACCGAGTCACCGAAGCGCAGCGGCTCACGAGCCCACACCAAGTGCTCGAAACCGGTCATCTTGTCGTCGACGCAGTCGAGGCTGCGGTTCGGCGGGATGACGCCGTTGGCCAACACCTGGCACAGGCCGATCAGCTGCCAGGCAGCCGCTCCGCCCTTCGAGTGCCCGGTGAGGGACTTCTGCGAGACAACGAACAGCGGAGCGCCGTCCGAACGACCGATGGCCTTGGCGAGGCGCGTGTGCAACTCGGCCTCGTTGGGGTCGTTGGCTGCAGTCGAAGTGTCGTGCTTGGAGATCACGGCCACGTCGTCTGCGCTGACGCCGAGTGCGTTGAGCGAGAGCGCCAGTGCCGAATCCCTGCCGCCGCGACCGGCGCTGAGTGCGCCGAGTCCCGGAGCCGGGATCGACGTGTGCACTCCGTCGCCGTACGACTGTGCGTAGGCCACCACTCCGAGGACGGGCAGGCCCATCTCGAGTGCCAGATCGCCGCGAGCGAGCAGAATCGTTCCGCCGCCGTGTGATTCGACGAATCCTCCGCGCCTGCGGTCGTTTGCCCGGGAGAAGCGTCGATCGCTGATTCCCTTGGCGGACATCGCTGCCGAGTCCGCGGTGGCCGACATGTCGCCGAAGCCGATGATGCCTTCGGTGCTCAGGTCGTCGAATCCGCCGGCGACTACGAGCTGCGCCTTGCCCAGCTTGATCTTGTCGGCGCCCTCCTCGACCGAGACGGCCGCGGTGGCGCAGGCGGCGACGGGGTGAACCATCGCGCCGTAGCTACCGATGTACGACTGAACCACGTGTGCAGCAACGACGTTCGGCAGAGCCTCCTGCAGGATGTCGTTCGCACGAGCATCGCCGAGCAGGGTGTCGATGTACAGCGAGCGCATGGACTCCATGCCGCCCATGCCGGTGCCCTGAGTGTTGGCGACCAGCGTCGGGTGCACCCAGCGCATCAGTTCCGACGGGTTGAAGCCCGAGGAGATGAAGGCGTCGACCGTAGTGACGATGTTCCACAGGGCAACACGATCCACCGAACTCGCCATGTCGGGCGAGATGCCCCACTTGGTGGGATCGAATCCGGTCGGAATCTGACCACCCACGGTACGGGTGAGCTTCATCTTGCGCGGAACGCGAATCTCGGTGCCCGCCTTGCGAGTGACCTGCCAGTCGCTCGAATCGGGAACCGGTGTGATCAGCGTGTGCTCGGGATCGGCAGCCGCGAACGACCGTGCGTCGATCTCGGTTCCGACGACGAACGTGAGGTCGTTGTCGAGGAAGATCGAGGTCATCAGCGGAGCGGTGTTACCGACCATTGCGCCGTCGTCGCCGTACGTGCGGATACCGCACTTCTCGACCACGATGTCGTGGTACTTGTCGGCGATGTCCTCCTCGGGAACGAGGTCACCGGACTCGATGTCGTACCAGCCCGGCTTGGGATCGTTCTCCCAGGCGATCAGGCCGGTGTTCCACGCGAGTTCGAGAACGCCTGCGGCAGAGAGCTGCTCGTCGACCTCCATCTCGAAGCGAGTACGCGCCGAACCGTAAGGTCCGAGCTCACCTGCACCGACGATGACGATCAGGTCCTTCGGATCGACATCGAGGGTCGGCCACGCCGGAGCGGTCGTAGGAGCGAGTCGCGGAGGTGCGGGCAGCGCGGCGATGACCGAACTGTCCACGGCCTCTTCGGTTTTCTCGGCCGCAGCAGCGGCCGCGTCGCGAGCAAGCTCGACGAGGTTGAGCTTGGTGTTGGCCAAGCCACCCGTCAGATCGGCGACGATGGGCTCCTGCGCAGCCTGACGACGTGCGTCGAAGGTGCACAGCCGCAGCAGCTCGGTCGCCATCTCCTCGGTCGACCAGGTACGGACACCTTCTGCTTCGACGGCCTCGACGATGGGATCGTTGCCGCCCATCAGGCCGGTTCCGCGAACCCACCCGATGTGAGCGTGTGCGATGGACACCCGCTCGGCCCAGTTCTTCTCCGAGCCCCACTTCGCGACGACTGCATCGAGTGCGGCCTTCGACTCACCGTAGGCACCGTCGCCACCGAACATTCCGCGGTTCGGCGATCCGGGGAGCACCACGTGCAGATGAGTGTCGATGTCGTTGTCGTAGCCGACCTTCGACAGTCCGGTGATCAGACGCTCGACCGACCAGAGCAGCACGCGCATCTCCATTTCGGCGCGAGCTCCGGCGTCGGACATCTCGCCCATGACCCGAGGTGCTGCGAACGGGAACAGCATCGTCGGAGTGGCAGCTGCCTTGACCAATGTCTTTGCGCCACCGGCAGTGTCGATGTAGTCACTGCCGATCCACTCGATGAGGGAATCGACGTCGGTGTACGACGCGATGTTGGCCGGAACCACCCACAGCGACGCTCCGTTGCGAGCGTTGTCGCGGTAGAGCGAGCGGTAGAAGCCCAGGCGCTCGTCATCGAGCCGCGAGGTGGTGACGAAGACCGTCGCTCCCCCGGCCAACAACTGAGCGGTCACTGCCGCGGCGATGGATCCCTTGCTGCCGCCGGTGACGACTGCGACGTCGTCGGCCCACTGACCCTTGTCCTCGGATGCGACCGCGATGTCTGCGATGCGTCCGAAGGTATCGGCGAGTACGGCCTTGTTCTCGTAGTCGGCCTTGGCCTTCCACCACTGTGCCTGTGCTGCAACGGCATTGCCTGCACCGGCGAAGGACTCAACAGCGACATCACCTGCGGTACCGAGCCACAACCGAGCCAGATCCTCACGGGCGGTGGCCCACCGGTCGTCGATCAGCACGGCGCGCTTGGCGTCGAACGCGGGAGCGACCAGGCGAGGCCAGTCGGAGCCGAGCTCGGCCGAAACCAGCTCCACCAGAGCAGCATCGGGGTTCTCGGCCAGCAGCGCGTTGGGTGCGTCCGCCAGTCCGAGCTGCTCGAGCACCAACCGGGCTGCGGAGGCGAGAACGCCGTCGCGACCGGTGATGTGCTCGGTGAACTCGCCCAGAGCAGCAGCGTCGACGGTTCCGCCGGCCCCGCCACCTGCCTGCGGCATGGACACTGCGATTCCGCGACGAGCGGCAACCGAAGCAACCGCGGCGTCGATAACGTTGTCGACGGCAGTGCCGTCGGCGAGAACGCCGTCGGCCAGGCCACCGAGTGCACCGCCGCGGACCGAGGCACCGTCACGGGTACCCAGAGCGACCTCGGCGGTGACGTGGTGCGCCCAGCCGTCGCCCAGTTCCCAGGTCTTCTTGACGCGATCGGCGATGGAGGCCGGGCGTCGTCCCGAGGGGCCGAAGACCTTGCGGAGATGGTCGTTGATCGAGTCGCTGAGCACCGGGCCGAACGGCTTGTAGGTACGAGCCAGCTTGTTGACCGTGCCCGAGAGCGCACCCATGTCGGCGTCGGCTGCGCCGTCGATGGCACCGAGCGAGAGCTCGGAGCCGAGGTCGACGAGCAGCTGGTTACGACGCGAGGACACGCCGTCGCACAGTGCCTCGATGGTGTCGGCGGGCCCGATCTGATCGAGCTGCAGTTTGGTCCACAGTCCGATGAGGATCTTGGTCGCGTCGGCGGCGACGAACGCGATGTCGTCGGGACGAGGTCCACCCGACGGTGCCGCGGCCGGAGCGGGTGCTGCAGCCGGAGCGGCCGCTGCTGCCGGAGCAGCGGTTTCGGGAGCGGGTGTTGCCTCGTCCTCGTCGGCCGGAGCCGGGTCGGTATCGGTGCCGTAGACGATCGCGGCTTCGCGCTCGAGGTTCAGTACCTCGACCGGGTGCCCGAAGCGGCCGGGCAGCTTGAGAGTCTGCGACGCGAGGTTGGCCACGGTCGGTGTTGCACCGAGCCCGATCTCGACGAAACGCTCGACGCCCATACCGCCGTCGGACTCGTCTGCGAAGAGCAGATCCTGAGTCTCGATCCACCGGACCGGGCTGGCGAACTGCCATGCGAGCAATTCGGTCAGGATCACGCGGCACAGATCGCTCGGCCGTGCGGCCCACGAATCGAACTCCGCGAGAACGGTGTTCAGCGGCTCGGACGGTACGAGATCGGCGATTTCCTGAACGAAGGCCCGGTCGAGCGAGAACGGCTTGGGCACCAGGTTCGGAATGTAGCGACCGACCAGGATCGCGGGATCGAGCTGCTCGGGCAGCAGCGTCTCGAGGCGGCTACGGAAGTCGTCGACTCCACCGCGCAGAACCGTCGAGTGGAACGGCACGTCGATGCCCGGAACCATGATGTAGGCGGCCTTGCCGCCGAACTCTGCCCGGCGAATGGCGATCTTCTTCTCGAGCTCACCGAGGCCGGCAACGGTGCCTGCAATGGCGTACTGCGAGCCACGCAAGTTGAGGTTGACGATCTCGAGGAACTCACCGGACTCTTCTGCGACACCGGCGACGAAGCCCTGCACGTCCTCGTCGGCCAGGCCGATCTGGGACGGGCGGATGGCAGCCATACGGTAGTCACTGCGGCCGTTCTCGTCACGGGGAACGAGTGCGTGCATGGCCGAGCCACGCTGGAAGACGACCTCGAGAACGGCCTCGAGCGGGAGCACACCGGCAACGGCGGCCAGAGCGTTGTACTCACCCACCGAGTGGCCGGCGAGAATCGAATTCTCCACGAACGCTCCGGATTCGCGCAGTTCGGCAACCTGTGCGACACCGAGAACGGCCATCGCAACCTGGGTGAACTGCGTCAGGTGCAGCACACCGTCGGGATGCTTGTGCGTGACCCCGCGGGCCTTGAGCGACGTCGGATTGTCGCGCACGACAGCGAGAATGGAGAAGCCGAGCGCGCTGCGGGTGTGCTTGTCGGCTCGCTCCCAGATCTCACGCGCGGCCTTGGAGCGAGCGCGTGCGTCCAGTCCCATACCCGGGCGCTGGATGCCCTGGCCGGGGAACGCGTAGACGGTCTTCGGCGCGGCGGTGCGTGCGGTGGCGACCATGACCAGTTCGCCGCCGACTCGGCAGGACACCTCGACCAGTTCGGCACCCTGATCGAATCCGGTGCGGTCGACGCGAACGTCGATCTCCGCTCCGGGACGGACCATTCCGAGGAAACGAGCAGTCCAGGCAGTGAGACGACGCGGAGGAGTCTTGGTGTCCTCATGGTCGACTGCGGTGACGGTCTGCTGCGCCGCAGCCGAGAGCCACATGCCGTGCACGATCGGGCTACCGAGGCCGGCGAGCAACGCCGCGGCATCCGAGGTGTGAATCGGGTTGTGATCGCCCGAGACCTGGGCGAACGCGGCCATGTTGCGCGGGGCCACGATGGTGGCCTGGCGACGGCGACGACGCGGGGTGTCCTTGGCGTCGGCGCTCAGCGAACCGCCGGCGCGAGCCGGATCCACCAACTCGCCCTTGCCGGTGCGTCCACGAATGGCGAAGCGCTCCACCAGAGTTGCGACGGCCGGGGCGTCGAGCCCCTCACCGAGCATGGCACCGATCTCGACGGTGACCTCGACGACCCGACCGAGATCGGTGTCGAGCACCTCTCCTGCAGCGGCCTTGACCACGAGAATCGAAGTGTCGGTGGGCAATTCACCGACGAGGTTGACGCTGTGATCGAGGTGCACCAGGTCGAGCATGCCTTCGATGACGTCGATGCCTTCGGCGTTGCGCGTCGCTCCGAGGACGGCGAAGACGGCGGGCCAGCAGGCACCGACGAGGACGTCGGGAACGGCTTTGCCGCTGACGGTCAGTGTGTCGGGCAGTCCGGATCCGGTGACGCCGGCGTGGTCGGCGATCAGATCGGGGATCCAGGCGATGTTCAGCCGCGCGACACCGTTCTTGACCGTCGGAAGGTCCTGTCCTGCCGCGACTCCGAGCAGTGCCGACATGGCCTGCTGTGCATCCTCTGCGGTGACTACCGGAGCGCCGCCGTCGATGGTGGAGGCGGGCACCGTCAGACGGATGCGTACTTCCTTGCCCGGGGCGAGCGGGACCAGCAGTTCGACGTGCTCGGTGTCGAGCACGGTCAACGTGGAGCCGGTCTGCGGATGCGAGGCGACCGTATCGGAGTCGACGGTCCAGTCGGCCGGATCTCCCAGGCGTGCAACGGGGTTCTGCGTCATGCGCGAGGCCCACGTGACGTCGGGAGCAGCCAGCACGATGCCCAGCAGTCCCGGTGCGATCTCGGCGTGGCGTCGGCTGGCGATGGCCGCCGGCTCCACACCCTCGGCGAGAAGCTGGTCCGCGGTGGCCTTCTCGAAGCGGTTCAGCAGTTCGCCCACCGGCTCGTCGACGCGAGTGATACCTGCGACGGCAACGGTTCCGGGGATGATGCAGACCTGATCGGCCGAGTAGCGAGCGTCGTGTGCCTGCCACAGCGAGTCACTGCGCCACCAGCGGCGCACGTCACCGTCGACGACGGGAACGAAGTTGACGGGCTTGCCGGGCATGCGGCACAGCGAGGTGAAGAAGGTGATGTCGGCCGGGTGCAGCACCACGTCACCGGCGTCGGGGAACTGAGCGAGCAGTGACTTCAGTGCTGCGCGCGGACGCTCGAGTACCTCGGCGTCGGCGAACAGGGTGGGGATGGGGCCACGATCGACCGGGTGCAGACGTGCCTCGGCGCGCTGCAGCATTTCGAGGAAACGGGTGCGCCAGGTGACGTCGAGCCACACCGATTCACGGGCCTCGGTCACGGCATCGGTGAACTCACCGCCGCAATCGAATTCGCTGCGCGAGTCCGTTCCGATGGCCAGATCCAGGTAGCGGCTCAGCCACTGCTGGTAGGTCATCTCGGCGACGTCGCCGAAGAACGGCTTCGCGGTTCCGTCGAGTGCGGCGATGATCTCGTCGCGGCGCTCGGCCACGGCGTCGGCGTTACCGGCAACCTCGTCGAGCAGTCGACCGCAACGTGATGCCGCGTTGTCGATCTCGTGGATGTCGGCACCGAGCTGGCTGCGGCCCGAAGCCATTCCGCCGTTGGCGGTTCCGGCACCGACCCAGTCGGGAGTTCCCGGAGTGTCGACGAGAAGCTGCTTGACCTCGGGAGCCGTCGTGGCTTCCAGAGTGGCCATCGCAGCGGTACCGACGAGGATGCCGTCGAGAGGCATCTTCGGGTATCCGTGCACGGCAGACCAGGTTCCGGTCAGGTAGTCCGCGGCCCGCTCGGGTGTTCCGATACCGCCGCCGACGCAGATCACCAGGTTGGGGCGCGAGCGGAGCTCGGCGTAGGTGGTCAGCAGCAGGTCATCGAGGTCTTCCCACGAGTGGTGTCCGCCTGCGCGGCCACCCTCGATATGGACGTTGACCTGGTAGGTCGGAACCTCGTTGGCGATGCGGATCACGGCGCGAATCTGCGCGACGGTTCCCGGCTTGAACGAGACGTAGCTGATGCCGGCCTCGGAGAGCTCCTCGATGAGAGCCACTGCCTCGTCCAGTTCGGGGATGCCTGCTGTGACGACGACGCCGTCGATGGCCGCACCCGCTGCACGGGCCCGCTGCACGATGCGGCGACCGCCGAGCTGCAGCTTCCACAGGTACGGGTCGAGGAAGAGCGAGTTGAACTGGATGGCGCGGCCGGGCTCGAGCAACGTGGAGAGCTCGGCGACGCGGTCGGTGAAGATGTCCTCGGTGACCTGGCCGCCACCGGCGAGCTCGGCCCAGTGGCCTGCGTTGGCTGCGGCCGCGACGATCTTCGCGTCGACCGTCGTCGGCGTCATGCCGGCGAGCAGGATCGGCGAACGTCCGGTCATCTTGGTGAAGGAGGTCTCGACGACGACGCGGCCGTCGGGGAGCGTCACGGGCTTGGGTGCGAATGCCGACCATGCCGGCTGCACCTCGGGTGCGGCTCCTGGAGTGAGCAGATTGCGGTGGCCGCCGCGTGAGGATGCCGCGATGATGCCGACGCCCTGTCCACGCAGCGCCGGGGTGGTCATGCGGGTGAGGAGGTCACCGGGTCCGAGGTCGAGGATCCAGTCCGCGCCGGCCTCGACGACACCGTCGATGGCGTCGACCCAGTCCACGGAATCGACGAGGATCTTCTGCGCCAGTTCGCGGGCCAGGGCGGCGTCGAGACCGCAACGCTGCGCCCAGGCGTCGACGAGCTCCACGGCGTCGTTCAATGCGGGGTGATGGAAGCCGATCTCGACCGGGAGCTGCTCGAAGACGGGTGCGAACACCGCGCCGCCGCGCTTCTTGGCATCGCGCTCACGTTCTTCCCGAGCCGCGATCTGCTCGCACTTCTCCTGCACGCGAGCCAACTGAGCCGGCGGCCCGGACAGCACGACGCGGCGACGACCGTTGCGGATGGCCAGAGCAGCGGAGCGTTCGGGTGCTCGCGGTATCTCGAGCTCGTCGACGATCGCCTGCAGACGTTCGGGCTCGACGTTGCCGACCGAGACCATCGGCGCACGGTCACCGGCACCGATGATGCCGCGGCGACGTCCGACGAGTCCGGCAGCAGCACCGACCAACTGCGCGATGGCCAGGAAGTTGGCGTCCTGTGCGCCGTCCGCGGCGACGGACTCGGCGGCGATGAGGCCCTGCGAGTGTCCGACCACCTTGACCGGCGGGGTCTGGGCGGGGTCGAGGCCCTGCAGCTTCAGCGCGCGCAACGCGGCGACCTGAGTGAGGAAGACGCCCGGCAGAGACACCGCAGCCGAGGTCAGTGCCGCTTCGGAGGGCCCGTAGGAGCCGGCGGTGTCGTCGTCGGCGAGGTCCTGCTCGAGCATCCAACCGATCGGGTCGAAGCCGACCGAGCGGACGACCAGCAGCTCGTCGGACACGGGCGCGAGCACTGCTGCGGCCTCGTTGACGAGATCGGTCAGTTCGGGCTCGAGTGCGGAATCGCGCGCGAGCTCTTCGAGCGAACTCAGCCAGGGCGCACCCTGACCACCGAACGCCAGGGCGTACGGCTCGCCCGCGGCGAATCGATCTGCCAGAGTCCGAGAGCCGCCACTGCTTCTAGGGGCTTTGCCTGCGTTGCCTGTGCTTCGCGAGCCGCGTCCGTGTGATGGTGTGCTCTCGTTGATCGTCAAGGCTGAAGATTCCTCTCGTGGACGTCTCGGGGGGTCGAGGCGTTCGCTGTGATGACTGCCGTGGTGCGTCGTGGGCAACAGGGCAAAGCGTGAGCCTGTCTTCGTCGACAGGTCTCCTTCGCGCTGCTCCAGGTTGACACAAAATCATGAGGAAATCCTCAGGTTTGTTCGGACGTCCGAGTGCTACCAGCGAGTACGTCCGCGCAAGCGCCTTTACTTTTTGTTTACCCAACTCGCGAGTAACCCGCATCGACCCTGGCGGGAGACTCGGCGGCGACGGCGAAACATGAGGGAACCCTCGCATTTTTCGTTATCTTTTTGTGATGTGATCTCGAGCACTCCACGAGCGTCCGGTGACCTGTCGGTGGGGTCGTCTAGCTTTCTCCTACGAACCGCATCCGATAGGGCGGTCGACGAACTCCGGGGGGAATTCATGTATTCATCGGTTACGGACACTTGCACGACGGGCGAGCTCGAAGCAATGCTATTGCACATCGAATCGTGTGCCTTGCAATCGAATTCACCGCACTGGACACCGGGGTGGCGCGGCGAATCCGAGGCGGCGCTACTCGACGCGATCTTCTCCGCGCGCGCTCCTTATGGAGGACCGACCAGTGGGGTGCGAGCGGTCATCGGACGGTGGCGGTCACACCGAGGCGATAACCGACTCGACGACTTGACAACCCTTGCAGAACTGACTTCGGATCCGGATCAGCTCGTGCAGATCCTGTGCAACCGTCAGCTCGTTCCAGGAAACAGCCGAACCAAGGCGGCGGCAGCAGCCGTGGCGGCACAGACGTTGATCTCGGTGGGGTTGAGCCGTTCGACCGATTTCGAGCAGCACACGAAGGAACATTTCGATGCGTTCCGCGCGATCCCTGGCCTCGGCGAGACCACCTGGGAGTGCATGCTCATGCATCTGGGCGTACGCACCGACAAGGCGACCGCACATCTGACCGCGTTCGTTGCCGACGCTCTCGAACCACTCCATCGAGACCTGGCCGCCGACATCGCCGAGGAGCGCTCCCCCGTGATTCTCGACGCCGTAGCGGACGCACTCCACGTCGATCTCGCCTCGCTCGAGCACGCGCTCTGGCGTTACCAGCACAAGCTGCGCAGGCCGCCGCAGCGTCACTCCGAGGCTGCGCTCCGATCGGCGAGCTGACTCTGCGAGATCATCACCTCTGCGAAATCATCACCTCTGCGAGATCATCACCTCGACGCCATCGAGGATGCACTCCACACCGAAACGATAGGCATGCACGGGGTCGCTGGCGGCGTCGTACGACGTCGCCGCGGCCGTCCCGATGCGGGACGACACCGGAAAACGCTCGCGCGTCATCACCCGCTCGATGACGGGTGCGGTAGCCGCCCACCACTGAGCGTCGGACATCCCCGACTGCTTCTTCACCCGATCGACCGCGGCCGAGGCTCTCGCGGTCCCCGAGACGTGAGTGAGAACCAGTGTCAACACCGAATCGATCTCGACGTCACCGAGCCCGGTACCGACGAGGGTGCGCAGCTCTGCCTCGTACTTGTCGTTGGTGTGCGGACCGAGCACCGGACGCGCACCGACGGCGTCGAGCAGCCACGAATGTCGTTGATAGAGTTCCCAATTGCGCTCGGCAACGAATCGCAACGCGGGCCGCCACCCACCGGGAACCGATGCCGGCTCGTCGACGTGTGCATACAGATCTGCCAGGGACCGATCGATCATCAGGTCCGTCAACTCTTGACGCCCCGGCACGTGGGTGTACAGCGACATCGCACCGACCCCGAGATGCTCGGCCACATTGCGCATCGACACCGACTCCAACCCGTTCGCATCGGCCATCTCGATGGCCGCGTCGACGATCGCGTCGACGCTCAGGCCGGTTCGGCTCGGTTTCGCGTCGACCCGCCACAGCAGTTCGAGGATGCGCGCCGGATCGAACGAGTTCTCCTTCTTCACCACCCGGCGAGCCTAATCGGACGTCGACGTGGCTCGAAGAACCGCGTCGCACGCACAGCAGCATCGGTTGTAGACTTCACCGGCACGCGCGAGTGGCGGAATTGGCAGACGCGCTGGATTTAGGTTCCAGTGTCTCAGGACGTGGGGGTTCAAGTCCCCCCTCGCGCACAACGGTCGTTCGACCCGGCTTTTCTCGAGACTCCCAGCTCTACCGGTTTCAACGTGTAAAGGTGGCTCGTATGTCCAGCGATCTCGATGACGACGCGATCTTCGCCGAAACTTCCGACGAACGACGCTCCCTCGCATGCACTTTCGACACCTTGACACCCGAACAGTGGGACACCCCATCGCTGTGCGACGCCTGGACGGTCCGCGACGTCGCCGCCCATCTCGTGGTGCCCTTGATCGTCCCGCTCTGGCAGTTCGGACTCGCCATGGTGCGCACTCGAGGGAACTTCGACCGGGCCAATCAGATGATGACCCAGCGAATCAAGCGCAAGCACGGCGACGAATTGCCCGCGCTCCTGACAGCTCACGCAGACAAGAAGTTCACCCCGCCGGGCCACGGTCCGCTGGCCCCGTTGTCCGACGTCATCGTGCACGGGCTCGATGTGTGCAGGCCGCTGGGAATCGAGCACCACGTTCCCGAGCACCGCATGGTTACGATGCTCGACTTCCTGGTGCCGGAAAGCGGTGCGGCACCGTTCAAAGGACCCGATCTTCGACTGCAGTGGCGCGCAACCGATCTGGACTGGAGTCGGGGCGAGGGCCCCGTCGTCGAAGGATCGGCGGGCACCCTGGCGTTGGTGCTGACGGGGCGCAGCAGCGCTCTCGCCGACATCACCGGCCCGGGTGCCGAGCAACTTGCCGAAGCACGGGCGAACCGTCGTCGGTCGTGAGTCGCACCCGGCTCGTCCATGGTGAGAATCACCGGCCGACCACCCGATGTGACTACCTTCGGTAGTAGTCGCTCCGGTACCGTCGAGTGGTGACCTCATCCCGCCCGAAGCGTCGACCCGCGCTCATTGCGCTGGTGATCGTGTCCGCGGCGGTATGTCTCGGTCTCGGCTGGTGGCAGTGGGAACGCTTCGAGGCGGTCGGCGGTAACGGCCAGAACCTCGGCTACGCGTTCCAGTGGCCCTTGTTCGCGGCGTTCGTCGTCTACGCCTACCGCAAGTTCGTCCGCCTCGAAGACGAGGACCAGGACGAGCCCGACGCCGGGCAGCCCGACGGACCGACCGAGGTCCCTCTCGATCTGCTCCCCCAGCGCCGCGTGGCAGACCCCGACGTCGGCGATCTGGACGACCCCGAGGCCAGGCAACTTCTCGAGTACAACAGCTACCTCGCGGAGCTGAACGAATCCCGCGGGACCGACAGGAGCACCACGTGAGTTCGGCACCGGACAAGACCAAGGCGTCCACCAACAAGACTCGGAAGATTGCGTCGGCGCTGCTGCGCTATCGCGTGCTCGCCTACGTCACCGGTATCTGGTTGCTCGTCCTCGTGACCGAAATGGTCGCGAAGTACATTTTCAAGGTCGAGAATGTGCCCAACTGGATTGCGGTAGTGCACGGTTGGGTTTACCTAGTATACCTGATCCTGACGATCGACCTTGCCATCAAGGTGCGGTGGCCGGCCGGTCGGACCATCGGCACCCTGCTCGCCGGAACTGTTCCGTTCCTGTCGTTCTACGTCGAACACAAGCGCACCAAGCAGGTCAAGGCCGACTTCGGCGTCTGACGTCAGCAGGTGATCGGCTGTGCGTTCTCCGGATCCAGCGCGTTCTCCACCAGCCGCTGCGCCAGCGGATCGTACGAGATTCCTGTGTGTTCGACGACATTGCCGGGGCATACGTCCTGCAGCACCACGTTCGTATTTCCCGAACCGGTGAGGAGCGACGCCGTGTATGGAACGACAACCTGGTCGTATCGAGTCACGATCGTCGTGTAATCGATCCCCGCGACCGTGTCGCTGCCCTTGTTCAACCGCTCGAGCACGTCGCCCTGCACAGGTGGACCGGCGGTCGGATAGTTCGGCGGAGACAGCGCCACTATGCGCGAGACGGTGCGATCACCGCCGAGAAAGCGGGCGTAGTAGCGCGGCACCGTGCCGCCCTTCGAGTGGCCCACGATCGACACCCTCGATGAGCCAGTCGACTCGAGGACGGAATCGACGAACGTGGACAACTCCGCGGCACTCTCGGGAATCGTTCCCAGCGCTCCCAACCCGGGCACCGGCCCGGTGTTGCCGTAGTCGAGTGCGAACACGCAGTATCCGGCGTCGACCAGGGCCGGTGACAGCGACGACCAGTTCGCGTAGGAGTTCTCCAGGAACCCGTGTACCAGGATGACCGGTTCGGGATGTCGAGCGCTGGGAACGCACGAGTAATCGTTCGCGCCCGCCGGCGTCGCACCTGGATGGGCCACCGAGTAGACCAAGGCCTCGGCGAACGATCCCGCGACCGGCGCTGCCGAAGCGGGGGTTCCCACCGAACACAGGGCAGCGGCAGCGAGCACGACCGTGGTTCTCGTCAACACTGCCCGCGCCGCCACGACTATCGCCCTGTCAACGCTTCGAGAGCAGGAACCAGCTTGCGGAGCGCGCGGCCGCGATGAGAGGCCGCGTCCTTTTCGTCCGGAGCCAACTGCGCGGCACTGCGGCCGTCCCCCTCCGGCACGAAGATCGGATCGTATCCGAATCCGTTCTCCCCCAACGGCTCTCGCGCTACAACGCCGCGCCACTCGCCGCGAACGACGGTCTCGGCTCCGCCCGGGACCACCAACGCACACGCCGACACAAAAGCCGCCCCGCGTCGTTCGTCGGGGGTATCGCTCAGCTGCGCCAGCACGAGCGCCGTGTTGGCCTCGTCCTGCCCGTGAGTTCCGGACCAGCGCGCGGAGAGCACACCGGGCATTCCATTCAATGCGTCGATTTCGATTCCGGAATCATCGGCGACGCAAGGCAACCCGGTTGCCGCCGCACCGTCGCGCGCTTTGGCCGCCGCGTTGTCCTCGAACGTCGCTCCGGTTTCGGGTGCCTCGGGAAACGGCGGCACCTCGTCGAGACCGACCAACTCGATACCCATGAGGCCGGCGGCATCGAGCACCCGGCGCAGCTCGCGCAGCTTCTTCGCGTTACGACTGGCTACCAGCAGCTTGGTGTCAGGCACCGAACTTCTTCTTCGTTTCTGCGGTGGCAGGCTCGGGCAGATCCCCCGGGTACGGCAACGCCAGCGCCTCCCTCTGCACCTCGAACAGCTTGTCGATACCGACGAACGCCGAGTCGAGGAGCTTGTCGAGGGTCGTGCGCGGGAAGGTCGCGCCCTCGCCGGTTCCCTGGATCTCCACCAGAGTTCCGGTGTCGGTCGCAACGACGTTCATGTCGACCTCGGCTCGCGAATCCTCTTCGTACGGAAGGTCGAGTCGCACCCGGCCGTCGACGACGCCGACACTGACCGCGGCGATCATGCACGAGATCGGCTGCGGGTCGGCCAGGCGTCCGGCTGCTCGTAGGTAGGTGACAGCGTCACTGAGAGCCACGAACGCTCCGGTCACGGCAGCAGTACGGGTGCCGCCGTCGGCCTGCAACACGTCGCAGTCGAGGGCGATCGTGTTCTCGCCGATCGCTGCCAGATCGATGCACGCGCGCAGTGAGCGTCCGACCAGTCGGGAGATCTCCTGAGTGCGGCCGCCGACCTTGCCCTTGACGGACTCGCGTCCGTTACGCGTGTGGGTGGCAGCGGGAAGCATTGCGTACTCGGCGGTGAGCCAGCCGAGGCCGGATCCCTTCCGCCAGCGCGGTACGCCCTCCTCGACGCTGGCCGTGCACATCACCCTGGTGTTGCCGAATTCGACCAGCACCGACCCTGCCGGGTGAGTGGTGAATCCGCGGGTGATCTTGATGGTGCGGAGCTCGTCGTCCGCTCTGCCGTCTTCTCGTCTGCACACGACTCGAAGCCTAGCGCGTCGTCATACGGTGAAGGCGTCCCCTGGCTCGACGGCATGCACCGGTCCGCTGAACTCTGCCTTCGCCTCGGCTATGACATCCTCGCGAGACGTCCAGGGCGGAATGTGGGTCAGCAGCAGCTCCCCCACTCCGGCTTCCCGAGCGATGCGACCGGCCTCGATACCGGACAGGTGGACGCCCTCGGGCCGATCCGGGCTGTCGGTCCACGACGCCTCGCAGAGAAAGACATCGGCACCCTGAGCCAGATCCTGCACCGCCTGGCACATACCGGTGTCGCCGCTGTACGCGAATGTCTTTCCGCCGCCGGTGGTGACCCGCATGCCGTACGACTCCGGGGGATGGAACACCTGCCGGGTCAGAATCGACAGCTGTCCGAATTCGATGGTCCGGCCGTCCACCCAGCGGCGTAGATCGATGGTGTCGGACATGTCGTCGATCTGACCGCCGCACTCGGCCGACGCCACTCCGAGCCGAAACGCAGTGTCCTTCGGTCCGTAGACGATCGCGCGCCCTTCCGGCGGGTTCGGATGGTAGCGACGCCACACGAGCAGACCGGGAACATCGAGGCAGTGATCGGCGTGCAGATGCGAAAGCAGAACGCTCACGTCACCCGGATCGACATAACGCTGCAACGCCCCGAGGACGCCGGGCCCGAAATCGAGAACGACCGGCGCGGTCTCCTCTTCTTCCAGGAGGTAGCCCGACGCGGGTGAATCGGGTCCGGACACACTGCCCGAACATCCCAGGACGGTAATTCGCATGTAAGCCATGCTGCCACGCCGAGCGCGTCACTCGAAACGTTCGGGCAGTATTGACCGCGCGAGTCGGCGAATTTCACGCCCGAACACAGCTGTGCTCGCGGTTACCTACCGCCTACGGAGTGGGACGATCGAGTGCTCTGGCGCGCGCTCTGTCGGCCCGAGCGTCGGCGGACAGCAGTCGAGCCGCGACGACCCCACCCACCGCGCCGAACAGATGACCCTGCCAGGAGATGCTCGGATCGCTCGGCAGCACGCCCCACAGCGCGCTGCCGTACAGCACGAACACCACGACCCCGATCGCGAGCTGGCCGAGGTGGCGGGTGAAGAATCCACGAACGAGCAGGTACGTGATGAAGCCGAAGATCAGAATCGACGCGCCGATCGTGTTGCTGTAGGTGCCGGCCGTGAGCCAGGTACCTACGCCGCCGATCACCCAGACGATCCCGGTGGCAGCCAGACCACGCGCGATGCCCGAGAGCAACACCAGGAATCCGAGCACGATCAGGGGAACCGTGTTGGCGATCAGGTGCTGCCAGTCGTCGTGCAGCACGGGCGCGAACAGGATGCCCCACAAGCCGTCGGCGGAACGAGGCTCGATACCGTTCTGCTCGAGCCGTGAACCGCTCGCGACGTCGATGATCTCGATGATCCACAGCAGCGCCACGAATCCTCCGACGAAGACGGCTGCCTGCATCCACGCGGGCCGCTCTCGCTCACCGGGAAGCTTGCCGGTCTCACTCATGATCGCCTCCAACCTCGGTCTCTCCACGGTACCGGTAGCGGCTACCTGCCGGTCAGAGACGCGATGCCGTGAATGCGGAGGGGAAGATCTGGCGATAGGTGGGGATGCCGGCCACCGAGGTGGCGTCGATCAGGGCCCGGACGATGGCTCGCTCGACGACGATCGCCGCGGCTTCGGTGACCGCGGCCAGTACCGGTAGTTCCGGGGAGAATGCTGCGGGCACAGAGGACTCGGCGGTGACGGCCCTGGTACCCGTGGACACGGCGAAGACGGTGTCACCGTCGAGTGGCGAGTGCGCAGGTCTGATGGCCCGCGCGAGTCCGTCGTGACCCGCGACGGCTATTCGCTTGCACGACGCCGACGACAGCGGCGCATCCGTCGCAACCACGCCGATCGTGGTGTTCAGAGCTGTGGCCTTGGGTTCGAGCGCCGCCGCGGTCCGCACCTCGTCGACGTCGGGACTGCGCATGCCGAATTCCGCGGGCCCCAGTGTGCCGGTGCCCCACAACAACCCGGTGCGCGGATCGAACACCGCGCCCACAGGGTTGACGACCATCAGCGCCGAGACCGTCACTCCGTCGGCCGGACCGCCCTCGATCACCGTGCTCGCGGTGCCCACCCCACCTTTGAGCACGCCGGCGCGAGCACCGACTCCTGCCCCGACCGATCCCGTCGCGAACTCGGTCGCCGCCGTGGCCGCAGCACGGTAGCCGAACTCCGCGGTGGGGCGCGCGGCCCAGTCGCCGACCGGAAGGTCGAAGATCACCGCAGCCGGCACGATCGGCACGACGTGAGCCGGACTGCCCATCAGGATGCCTTGTTCGTGCTCTTCGAGCCACCGCATGACGCCGTCGGCGGCCGCAAGCCCGTACGCACTGCCCGCGGTCAACAGGATCGCGTCGACCTGCTGAACGGAATGGCTCGGATCGAGCAGATCGGTCTCGCGTGTTCCCGGTCCGCCGCCTCGCACGTCGACGGCCGCCGTCGCCCCACCGAGAACGCGCACCACAGTGCAGCCGGTGGCCGAACCGAACCCCATCGCGGCGTCGTCGTCGAGTTCGTGATGATGGCCGACCAACAGACCTGCCACATCGGTCAAGCAGTCCCGGGGGCCGGGTTTCGAGAAGGTTGCGGTCACGTCGGCACCCTAGGGAACGAGGACCTGGACGAGGGAATCCTGCATCCAGGTCAACCAGTGGTACACGTCCAGATGGGGAGCACGAGGATCGCCCTCGTCGAGTACGTCAGGAGTGTCCGCACTGATGCCCAGTGTGGTCCCGAGCGCCAGCCTCACGTCGTTGAGACCCGTCAACCACGCGTCGGCCTGTTCCTGGGTGAGCACGATCTTTCCGCCGGAATCGGGCAGGGTCGCGAGGATCACTGCCCCGGCAGCCAACTTCTCGTCGATGATCTCGGGCTCGTGCAACCCGCGGAGGGCACCGTTCAGATCGGCCGGATCCTGATCGTCGTGTTCGGGATCGGCGCGGTGGAAGTCCGGCAGCAGCCGAGCCAGCGCTGCATCGTCCGGCGGGCTGTTGTGGCCGGTACGCAGCCCGGTCAGCGCAGCGAGCTCGTCGGTGGGTGCCGCGGCGGAACGATCGCGTAGCAGGCCGAGAACGGATGCGACCAGGGACTTGAGCACCGCCGCCTCACGAGCGTCGATCTCGGACTTGATCTTGACCCCGGACAACGAATTCCGTCTCGTCCACGTGCGCACTGTCGGTGATGTCCTTCTCTGACGTAGAGGTGGCGAACTGCTGACTACTTGTCCTGCTGCATGGTGGCCCACAGGCCCGCCGCGTGCAGCCTTTTGACGTCGTTCTCCATCGCATCGCGCTCGCCGCTCGACACGACCGCCTTGCCCTCGGAGTGCACCTGCATCATCAACTCGGTGGCCTTGGCCTTGCTGTAGCCGAAGAGCTTCTGGAACACGTAGGTGACGTAGTGCATCAAGTTGACCGGGTCGTCCCACACGATGGTGACCCACGGAGTGTCGTGCGCTTCGTCGGCAGCAACGGCCTCGGTTTCGGCCGGCACCGCCTGCGGCGACGCCGCCGCGACTTCGAGTGCCGAGAAGCCGTCCACGGGCAGAAGCGATCCATCCACCGTCAACCAAGGCATGGCAACAGGGTACGGCGTGTCGGGCCGACCCCACACGTTCGCCCCTGCGCTCGTAGTGTGATCGAGGTGAGCAATGACGCGACCACCGATCACACGCTTTCCAGCGACGGAGCCAGCACTGCACTGCTGACCGACCAGTACGAGTACACGATGCTGTCCGCGGCCCTGGCCAGCGGCTACGCAGACAGACCGTGCAGTTTCGAGGTCTTCGCCCGCAGGCTACCCGGCGGCCGCCGATACGGCGTCGTGGCCGGCACCGAGCGCATTCTCGACGCCGTCGATCGCTTCCGATTCGGCCCGGACGAGCTGCGTGTCGTGTCCAAATTTCTCGACGCCGACACCGTCGAGTGGCTGCGCAACTACCGCTTCACGGGCGACATCGACGGCTACCGCGAGGGCGATCTGTACTTTCCCGGCTCCCCCGTCCTGACGGTCCGCGGCACGTTCGCCGAGTGCGTGGTCCTGGAAACCGTGGTGCTGTCGATTCTCAATCACGACAGCGCAATCGCCTCTGCGGCAGCGCGCATGGTCGCCTCCGCCGAGGCCAGGCCGATCATCGAAATGGGATCGCGGCGCACCCACGAGGAGGCGGCGGTCGCGGCATCGCGCGCGGCCTACTTGGCCGGCTTCACCGCGACCTCCAACCTCGAAGCAGTCCGACGCCACGGCGTCCCCGGAGCAGGCACGTCGGCCCACTCGTTCACGCTGCTGCACACCACCGCCGACGGCCCCGACGAGAAGGCCGCTTTTGCCGCTCAGGTCCGAGCGCTCGGGGTGGGAACGACACTGCTGGTCGATACCTACGACATCAAGCAGGGCGTGGCCAACGCGATCGAGGTGGCCGGTCCGGAGCTCGGTGGTGTCCGCATCGACTCCGGCGACCTCGGTGTCCTCGCCCGTCAGGTCCGCGCCCAATTGAACGCTCTCGGTGCGCCGAACACGCGGATCGTCGTCTCCGGAGACCTCGACGAGTACGCGATCGCCGCGCTGCGCGCCGAACCCGTCGATTCGTACGGCGTCGGCACGTCGCTGGTCACCGGTTCGGGCGCGCCGACGGCAGGAATGGTCTACAAGCTGGTCACCGTGGACGGCATACCCGTCGCCAAGCGCAGCAGTCACAAGGAATCGCGCGGGGGTACCAAGGCAGCGCTGCGGACCGCGCGTGGGACCGGTACGGCTGTCGAGGAAATAGTGCACCCGTTCGACGCCGCCCCGACGGTCGAAGACGGTCTGACGGTGGAGACGTTGACCACGCCGCTGATGCGTGGCGGCCGGCGCGTCGCCGATCTACCGACTCTCGCCGAGGGCCGGGACCTCCTCGCGCGACGCCTGGTCAGCCTGCCGTGGGAGGGGCTCGCCCTGTCCCAGGGCGAACCGGCGATACCGACCCGGTTCGCCCTGGGCTAGGGGCGGTGTCGGTGCCGAACCCGGTGGGCGATCGGCAGTAGTCTGCTTCGGTGCCGTCGAAGACCGAGTTGCCCACCGTTCCCGCTCTCCTGCAGGTTGCGGTGCACTCGCTCGGTGGCAAGGAACGCAGCAATCAGCTGACGATGGCCTCTGCCGTGGCGCATTCGATCGACACCGGTGAGCATCTCGCGGTGCAGGCGGGCACGGGCACCGGCAAGTCCCTCGCGTACCTCGTGCCCAGCATCAGGCATGCGGTCGAATCGGGAAAGACCGTCATCGTCTCGACGGCCACGATCGCGCTGCAGCGACAGTTGGTCGACCGCGACCTTCCACGTCTGTCCGACGCACTGACCGAGGCTGTGGGTCGGCGTCCGAAGTTCGCGATCCTCAAGGGCCGCAACAATTACTTGTGCATGAACAAGATTCACACCGGTGCCGCACAGGAAGCACCGGACGCGGAGTTGTTCGACCCGTTCGCCGTCTCGCGGATGGGCCGCGAGGTGGTGCGGCTGACGAAGTGGTCCTCGGAGACCGAAACGGGTGATCGCGACGACGTGGTGCCCGGCGTGAGCGACCAGGCCTGGCGTCAGGTCAGCGTCACCGCTCGCGAGTGCCTCGGGAAATCACGGTGCCCCGTCGGCGAGGACTGCTTCGCCGAGCGCGCCCGCACCGAGGCCGCACAGGTCGACGTGGTCGTGACCAACCACGCGCTGCTCGCCATCGACGCGATCACCGGAATTCAGATCCTGCCCGAGCACGACGTCGTGGTCGTCGACGAGGCCCACGAATTGGTCGACCGAGTGACCGGCGTTGCCACAGAGGAGCTTTCGGCCGCCACCGTCACCGCGGCCGCACGCCGTAGCGCCAAGCTCATCGAGGAAGAGACCGTCGATCAACTCGAAGGAGCTGCCGAGAACTGGGCCGCGATTCTGGACGAACTACCGCCCGGTCGATGGCAGTCCCTTCCCGACGGCGTCGGACCGGCCCTGGCGTCCGTCCGCGACGCCGCCTGGGCCGTGCGCACCGCGATCGGCCCGAACAAACAGGGCATGGCGGGCAGCGATCCCGAGGCCGCCGCGGCCCGCAGCGCAGCACTCGTGGCAGTCGACGAGGTGCACGACAGCGCCGTACGAGTGCTCACTGCCTTCGACGAGCCCGACCCGGCCAAGCGCAAGGACGTCGTCTGGCACGCCGTCGACGATTTCCGAGGAAACGTCAAACGCACCGTTCGCATTGCTCCGCTCTCGGTGGGCGGGCTGCTGCGGGCACGGTTGTTCGCCGAATCCACCGTGGTGCTGACCTCCGCGACGCTCACCGTCGGCGGATCCTTCGACGGCCTGGCCGTCAATTGGGGCCTGCCCGCAGAGAAACCCTCTCGCAGTGACACCGCCATGGCGTCGGGAGTGGAACCACCCTCGGACAACGGATCCATTCGCTGGAATTCGTTGGACGTGGGCTCGCCGTTCGACCACGCTCGCGCCGGCATCATGTACATCGCCAAACATCTGTCTCCGCCCGGACGCGACGGCCTGTCCAAGTCCTCGCTCGACGAGATCGAATCGCTCGTCGAGGCAGCCGGTGGTCGGACGCTCGGGCTGTTCTCGTCGATGCGCGCCGCCAAGGCCGCGGCAGAGGAGATGCGCGAACGACTCGACACCCCGATCCTGTGTCAGGGTGACGATTCCACCGGCGCACTGGTGCAGAAGTTCGCCGACGACGAGGCCACCTCACTGTTCGGGACGCTGTCGCTGTGGCAGGGCGTCGACGTGCCCGGTCCGTCGCTGAGCCTGGTGATCCTGGACCGCATTCCGTTCCCCCGGCCCGACGATCCACTGCTGGTGGCTCGGCAGCAAGCCGTCGAATCCCGCGGCGGCAACGGCTTTCTCGCCGTCGCCGCCAACCATGCGGCCCTGCTGCTCGCCCAGGGCGTCGGTCGACTGCTCCGTAGCGTCGACGACAAAGGTGTTGTCGCCGTGCTCGATTCGCGCCTGGCGACCGCCCGGTACGGCGGTTACCTGCGCGCGTCCTTGCCGCCGTTCTGGGAGACCTCCGACCCGGAGGTGGTCCGCAAGGCCCTCACCCGCCTGGCCGCAAAGTAGCTGCTCCCTACGGCGTCGACACCAAACCGAGCTCGGCATCGGAGGCAAGCCCGTGGTGCCGCGGCAACACCCGCACCGTGTAGCCCACCGCTCCACTGTGCGGCAGTCGCGTCTCGCCCGCGTACACGTGCTCGCCGCCCTCGCTGCCCACGTGCGACATCTCGGTGGTGTGGATATCGCTGAGGTCCTCGCCCTCGTCGACGCGTCCCACCACGGCCTGCACCACGACGGCGCCCGGTTCCATACCGCCGAGGTCGACGATGGCGCGCAGCGACAGTTCGGCACCGATGACGGGGGTGTCCGGCAACCCCTCGCTGTCGACTCGGGTGACCTTCACGTTGCGCCACGCCTGCTCGACGCGGCCGCGATACGACGCGACGTCCTTCGCGCCGTGGTAGCCGTCGGCCGACACAGCGCGGGCGGAGTGCGCAGCGGGCGCGTAGTAGCCGAGCGTGTAGTCCTGAACCATGCGCGATGCCAACACTTTCGGTCCCAGCTGTTCCAGTGTGTGCCGCACCATCTCGATCCAGCGAGCCGGCACTCCGTCTTCCCCGCGATCGTAGAATTTCGGCAGCACCGCCTGCTCGAGCAATTCGTAGAGGGCAGCGGCTTCCAGATCGTCGCGGCGATTGTCGTCGGTGATGCCGTCGGCCGTCGGGATCGCCCACCCGTTTTCGCCGTCGTACATCTCGTCCCACCATCCGTCGCGAATCGACAGGTTGAGGCCGCCGTTGAGCGCCGACTTCATTCCGGACGTACCGCAGGCCTCGAGGGGTCGCAGCGGATTGTTCAGCCACACATCGCATCCCCAGTACAGAAAGCGCGCCATGGACATGTCGTAGTCGGGTAGGAACACGATGCGGTGTCGCACATCGGCCTCGTCGGCGAACTTGACGATCTGCTGAATGAGCGCCTTTCCTCCGTCGTCGGCCGGGTGCGATTTTCCGGCTACCACCAGCTGAACCGGGCGGACGGGATCGAGCAACATCGCCCGCAATCGCTCGGGTTCGCGCAGCATGAGCGTCAGACGCTTGTACGTCGGTACGCGTCGAGCAAAGCCGACGGTCAACACGTCGGGGTCGAAAACATTTGCAGTCCAGCTTATCTCGGCCTCGGTCGACCCTCGCTCGAGTGCCGAGCGGCGCACCCTTCGGCGCACCTCGTCCACCAACTGCGCGCGCAACGCGTTTCGCGTGGACCACACCTGTTCCGAGGACAACGGCTCACCTGTCTCGGTCTCCCCCTCGGCCCATTCCCGCGCCGCCCACGTCGGCGCATGGACACCGTTGGTCACCGATCCGATCGGCACCTCCGACGCGTCGAATCCTTGCCACAGGCCGTTGAACATCTCGCGGCTGACGATTCCGTGCAGCTTCGACACTCCGTTGGCGCGCTGCCCCAAGCGAAGGCCCATGTGCGCCATGTTGAACACCGACGGATCACTCTCGCCACCCAGCGCCAGAATTCGGCTCATCGGCAATCCCGGCAACAGGGCCGAGTCCGGTGCACCGTCGCTACCGCCGAAGTAGTGCCGCACCAGATCGGCGGGGAACCTGTCGATGCCGGCAGGCACCGGGGTGTGGGTGGTGAACACCGTTCCCGCCCGGACGGCGGCCAACGCCGAATCGAAGTCCAACCCGCTACCGGTGACGAGTTCACGGATGCGTTCGACCCCGAGGAAGCCGGCGTGGCCCTCGTTCATGTGGAACACCTCGGGATCGGGCAGTCCGTGCGCGCGCGTGTAGGCCCTGATCGCGCGTACTCCGCCGATTCCGGCGAGGATCTCCTGCTTGATGCGGTGGTCCTGATCGCCGCCGTACAGGCGGTCGGTGACTCCTCTGAGCTCGGGATCGTTGTCGGCGATGTCGGAGTCGAGCAGCAGCAGCGGAACGCGTCCCACCTGAGCGATCCACACGCGGGCCCGCAGCACGCGCGACCCCGGCATCGACACGTGTATCAACACCGGTGAGTCGTTGTCGTCGGTGAGCAGTCGTAGCGGCAGACCGTGCGGGTCCAGGGACGGGTAACGCTCGGCCTGCCAGCCGTCGGCCGTCAGCGATTGCCGGAAGTACCCCGAGCGGTAGAGCAGTCCGACGCCGATCAGCGGTAGACCGAGATCCGACGCCGCCTTGAGGTGGTCGCCGGCCAGAATGCCGAGCCCACCCGAGTAGTTCGGCAGCACCTCGGTGACCCCGAACTCCATCGAGAAATAACCGATGCCCGACGGCAGAGCTCGCCCCTCGGCGAGCTCGTTCTGGTACCAGAGGGGTCGGGCGAGGTAGTCGTGTAGATCCGCCTCGGCGGCGTCCAGTTCGGCCAGGAACGATGCGTCTTCGGCGAGTTCTTCGAGCCGGCCGGGTGCGACGGCACCGAGCACGGCCACCGGATCGCGTTCGAGTTCGGTCCACAGCAGAGGATCGATGTGCTCGAAGAGATCCTGCGTGGCCGAATGCCACGACCACCTGAGGTTTGTCGACAGCTCGGCGAGGGCATTCAGACGGGCGGGAAGGTGGGCTCGGACGGTGAATCGACGCAAGGCTTTCACAGAGCCGAACCCTACCCACGGATACCTGTGTCGATGGGGCGCTCGGCGAAATTTCCTCGTGCGCCCGTCGCGGTCAGTATGCGTCGGCGCACGCGCCATCTGCGCTGCTGCACTACGGTTGACGAGTAGAAGCACACCAAATATCGGTTCGATCAGAGGTTGCGCCCGCGCAGCCATACCTCTAACGAAGAATGGAGTGTGAAGTGACAGGTCGACTTGGTATCGACAATGTCCTTCCAGATACGACGACCGGGAAATACCCCGCGAAAGCGGTGGTGGGCGAGACGTTTCCAGTTTCCGCCGACGTCTGGCGCGAGGGTCACGACGCAGTGGCCGCGACGCTGTCGGTGCGTGGACCGGGAGGCAAGCTCGAACGCATCCCGATGACGCCCGGCCACGAGCCGGACACGTTCGACGCGGTGTTCGTCCCATCCCGGCCCGGCTACTGGATCTGCCGTATCGAGGCGTGGAGCGACCCGATCAGCACCTGGCGTCACGCCGTCGAAGCGAAGCTCGGAGTGGGCCAGAGCGCCCACGAACTCGCCAACGACCTCGAGATCGGGGCGCGCCTGTTCCTCCGCGCTGCCACCGGCGTTCCTGCGGAGAGCAGGCAGCTGCTTGCCGACGTCGCCGCCGGCCTGCGCGACACCGACCGCCCGCTGCCCGCGCGCGTGTCTTCGGCGTTCGCATCGTCGGTCACCGAACTGCTGTTCCAGCACCCGCTGCGCGAGCTGGTGACCAGATCACGGGCCGTGAACGTGTGGGTCGACCGAAACCTGGCCCTCAACGGTGCCTGGTACGAGTTCTTCCCGCGCTCCACGGGCGGGTGGAACGAGGACGGATCACCGCGGCACGGCACGTTCGCGACATCCATCGAGCAGTTGCCGCGCATCGCGCGCATGGGCTTCGACATCGTCTACCTGCCACCGATCCACCCGATCGGCACGATCAACCGCAAGGGCCCGAACAACACGTTGACTCCGGGCCCCGAGGATGTCGGTTCGCCGTGGGCTATCGGATCCAAGGACGGCGGGCACGACGCGATCCATCCCGAGCTGGGAACCGAGGACGACTTCCGTGCGTTCGTCGACGCCTCGCGAGAGCACGGCCTCGAAGTGGCGCTCGATCTTGCCCTGCAGGCCGCTCCGGATCATCCATGGGCCGCAACACATTCGGAGTGGTTCACCGTGTTGCCGGACGGCACGATCGCGTACGCCGAGAATCCGCCGAAAAAGTACCAGGACATCTACCCGATCAATTTCGACAACGACCGTCGTGGCATCTACGAGGAAGTGCTACGCGTGGTCCGATACTGGATCTCGTTGGGCGTCAAGATCTTCCGAGTCGACAATCCACACACCAAGCCACCGGACTTCTGGGAATGGCTCATCGCCGAGGTCAAGAAGACCGATCCGGACGTGTTGTTCCTGGCCGAGGCGTTCACCCGGCCGGTGCGCATGTACGGTCTCGCGCAACGTGGGTTCACGCAGTCGTACACGTACTTCACGTGGCGTACCGCGAAGTGGGAGCTGACCGAGTTCGCCGAGGAGCATGCCCGACGCGCCGACGACGCGCGGCCCAACCTGTTCGTCAACACCCCGGACATCCTGCACGAGAGCCTGCAACACGGAGGACCCGGAATGTTCGCTCTGCGAGCAGCTCTGGCCGCCACCCTGGCTCCGACGTGGGGCGTGTACTCCGGGTACGAACTGTACGAACATCAGGCCGTGCGCGAGGGCAGCGAGGAGTATCTGGACTCCGAGAAGTACCAGTTGCGACCGCGCGACTTCGAGGGTGCGCTCGCCCGCGGTGAATCGCTGGAGCCGTGGATCACCACCCTCAATTCCATCCGCCGTGCGCATCCGGCCCTGCAACAACTGCGCAACATCCATTTCCACACGATCGACAACGAAGCGCTGATCGGATACTCCAAGTTCGATCCGCAGACCGGCGACTCGGTGTTGGTGGTCATCAACCTCAACCCGTTCGGAGCCGAGGAGGGCACCGTCCATCTGGACATGCCCGCGCTCGGTCACGACTGGCAGGACACCCTGACGATCAAGGACGAGGTGAGCGGCATCCATTACGACTGGGGCCACACCAACTTCGTCCGACTCGAGCCCTGGACCTCGGTGGCGCACATATTCACGCTCCCCCACATTCCCTATCCGGCACGAATCGAACTGGCCTACCGCGGCAACCGAAAGTGAGTGGATTCAACGTGACCAAGAATCCGACGACGCCCGAAGATTCCGTCGCAGCCCCGTCCGACAACGACCTCGATCTTCTCGCCGCTGGTCGGCACTACAACCCGCATTCCGTGCTCGGCGCGCACCCCGTGCCCGGCGGAACAGCGATTCGGACGCTGAAGCCCGACGCGGAGAAAGTGATCGCGCGCGTCGGGGGCGTCGACCACGAGTTGACCCACGTCGCCCACGGCCTCTTCTCTGCGCTAGTCCCGGTCGAGGACCTGATCGATTACCGGCTCGTGGTCACCTGGCCAGGTGGGCACGTGTCCGAATCTGCCGACGGGTACCGGTTCCTACCGACCCTCGGTGAACTCGACCTGCACCTGTTCGGCGAAGGTCGCCACGAGCGTCTGTGGGACATCCTCGGAGCGCACCAGCAGTCCTACGCCACTCCCGACGGCCCCGTCACCGGCACCTCGTTCGCGGTGTGGGCCCCTGCCGCCCAGGGCGTCACGCTGGTGGGCGACTTCGACGGGTGGACCGGCCGTAGTTGGCCGATGCGCGTCCTCGGCTCCACCGGAGTCTGGGAGCTGTTCGTCCCGAACATCGAACCCGGCGCTCTGTACAAGTTCCGCGTCCACGGCTCCGACGGTTCGGTGAAGGACAAGGCCGACCCGATGGCCTTCGCCACCGAGGTTCCGCCGTCCACCGCGTCGGTCGTGACCGCGTCGACGTACACCTGGAACGACGAGAAGTGGCTCGACACCCGAGCCGGCATCGAACCCACGCAGGCTCCGATGAGCGTCTACGAGATCCATCTGGCGTCGTGGCGACCGGGCCTGGGTTACCGGGAGCTGGCCGAGCAACTGGCCGAGTACATCATCGAGACCGGCTTCACCCACGTGGAGTTGCTCCCGGTCGCCGAGCACCCGTTCGGCGGATCCTGGGGCTACCAGGTGACGTCCTACTACGCACCGACGTCCAGGTTCGGCAGTCCGGACGACTTCCGGTTCTTCGTCGATCACCTGCACAGTGCAGGCATCGGCGTCATCGTCGACTGGGTCCCCGCTCACTTCCCCAAGGACGAATGGGCCCTCGCCCGCTTCGACGGTGGGCCGCTCTACGAGCACGGAGACCCGCAGCGAGGCGAGCAACTCGACTGGGGCACACTGGTTTTCGACTTCGGCCGACGCGAGGTCCGCAACTTCCTGGTCGCGAACGCGCTCTACTGGATCGACGAATTCCACATCGACGGACTGCGCGTCGACGCCGTCGCCTCGATGCTGTACCTGGACTACTCGCGTCCCGAGGGCGGCTGGTCGCCCAACATCTACGGTGGCCGAGAAAACCTCGAAGCGGTGTCCTTCCTGCAGGAGATGAACGCCACGGTGCACAAGAAGCACCGCGGAGTCGTCACCGTTGCCGAGGAGTCGACCGCCTGGCCGGGCGTCACTCGCCCGACGAACGTCGGCGGGCTCGGGTTCAACATGAAGTGGAACATGGGGTGGATGCACGACACCCTCGGCTTCGTCGGGCGCGATCCCATCCACCGCAGCTACCACCACCACGAGATCACGTTCTCGCTCGTCTACGCGTGGAGCGAGAACTACCTGCTGCCCATCAGCCACGACGAGGTGGTGCACGGCAAGGGCACGCTGTGGACCCGCATGCCCGGGGACGACTACGCCAAGGCCGCAGGGCTGCGCGGAATGCTCGCCTACATGTGGGCACATCCGGGCAAGCAGTTGCTGTTCATGGGCCAGGAGTTCGGTCAGACTCGCGAATGGTCCGAGGAGCGAGGCCTGGACTGGTACCAGATCGACGAGGAGCCGTTGCACCGAGGTGTGAAATCGCTTGTCGCAGATCTGAACTCGACGTACCGGTCGCATCCGGCACTGTGGACGCTGGACACCTCGCCCAGTGGCTACTCGTGGATCGACGCCAACGACACCGAGAACAACGTGCTCAGCTTTCTGAGGTACGGCTCCGACGGTTCGGTTGTCGCGTGTATTTTCAACTTCTCCGGTTCCGAGCACGGCAGCTATCGTGTGGGACTACCGGAACCAGGCCGTTGGATCGAGATCCTCAACACCGATGCAACGGAGTACGGCGGCTCCGGAATGGGCAATCTGGGTGAAGTGACGGCAACATCGCACTCGTGGCACGGTCGACCGGCATCAGGCCAGGTTGCACTTCCCGCCAACGGGGCGATCTGGATCAAATTGGAGCAGTAGATGACCGGCGGCCGCAGACCACGACTTCTGGCTGCGGCCGCCACTGCAGGGTTACTACTGTTGACATCGTGCGCCGCCACCGTCGGCGGTAATGCAGTGTCGATCTACGAGAATCCGTTCACGGTCGCCGGCCTTCCGGTCACCAGCGGACCGAGCGGACCGCGTCCGGGAGTACCGGATTCGACCATCGCCGTCGAGAACGCCGAAGGCACCGACTCGGACATCTTGGCAACCAACGCGATCGACGACATCCAGCAGTTCTGGGCCGAGCAGTATCCGGCCCTGTTCAAGGGCTCGTTCACGCCGGTCTCGACATTGACCTCGTGGGATGCGTCGGAGGACGAGGGATCCGGCATCCGGTTCTGTGGAGACAGAACCGGTGGAGTCCCCAATGCCGCGTACTGCACCCGCGACGACTCGATCGGGTGGGACCGCACCATTCTGCTTCCGGCGTTGGTCGACGCGTTCGGGCCGATGTCGGTGGTCATGGTGATCGCGCACGAATACGGCCACGCGATCCAGCATCAGTCGGGACTCGTCGGCGACGACACCCCGACCATCGTGGCCGAGCAGCAAGCCGACTGTTTCGCCGGCGCATTCATCCGCCATGTCGCAGAAGGCGATTCGCAGCACTTCACCATCAACACCTCGGATGGGCTCAACGGTGTTCTTGCTGCGACCGTCGCGGTGCGCGACGTGGACCCCAACGATCCCGAATCGGTACACGGGTCCGCATTCGAACGAGTGACTGCCGTGCAGATCGGGTTCACCGACGGTGCAGCTGCCTGCACACGCATCGACGAGGCCGAAATCGATTCACGCCGAGCGTCGTTGCCGCAGAAGTTCGACAGCGCCGACGACTCCGGCGAGCTACCGGTCACCGAGGACTCCCTGGGCGCATTCACGCGATCGTTCGAGACGGCGCTTCCCGTCGCCGATCCCCCGACCGTGGACTACTCAGGATCGGACACCGGGTGCACCGACGCCGAGGCCACCACTCCGGTGTCGTACTGCCCGTCGACCAACACCATCGGTGTCGATGTGGAGGACCTGGCCGAAATAGGGCAACCCGAGACACCTCAGCGCGGAGACATCCTGCCACTCAACGTATCCGGTGACTACAGCGCGTACGTATTGTTCGCGTCTCGCTACACCCTCGCAGTACAGAAGGAAGCGGGCCAGACGCTCGACGACCCTCAGACCGCACTTCGATCCGCATGCCTGTCCGGGGTCATCACCGCAGCGTTGAGCGCCGAATCCAACGAGGCCGCTCTCGAAATCCGGCTCTCCCCCGGCGATCTCGACGAAGCCGTCTCCGGTCTACTCAGCGACGGATTGGCCGCCAGCGACGTCAACGGAACGACGCTGCCGTCCGGCTTCTCCCGAGTCGACGCGTTCCGCTCGGGAGTTCTCGGCGGCAAACCCCTGTGCGATTCGCGTTACAGCTGAGGGATTCAGTACAGAGCGGACGCGAGTTTGCGACGCGCCGAGACCACCAGAGGATCGGCGGCGTCGAACAACTCGAACAGCTCCAGTAGGCGGGTACGCAGGGCCGTGCGGTCGTCGCCCGCACTGATCTTGATTCCGTCGATGAGCCGTGCGAAAGCCTGTTCCGGCTGCTGCCCCGCCATTTCCGCGTCGGCCGCATCGATGCGGGCCTGGACATTATTGGGATCGGCGTCGGCCACCTCGACGGCATCGGGTGCAACGTTCTGCACCCGAGCCAGGAACTTGACCTGACGCAGCGCGGCGACGGCGTCGGTGTTCTTCGGCTCGGCGTCGATGATTGCCTGATACGCCGCCGCCGCCTTGTCGAAGTCACCCTCGTCGATCGCCTCTTCCGCAGCGACGATGCGCGGATCCTCGACCTCGGGTTCCGGCTCGCCGGCGGGAGCCGACCCGGGTGGACCGGACAGCTTTCCGGCGGTTGCCTGCTCGACGGCCTGCAGCCACTGACGCAACTGCTCGTCGGATTGCGTGCCCTGGAAATCGGCGAGCGGTTGCCCACCCGCCACGGCAACCACCGTGGGAATGGCCTGCACGCCGAATGCCTGCGCGATCTGCGGATTCGAGTCGACATCGACGCGGGCATGTATCCACGTGCCGCCGGCCTCGACGGCAAGTTGCCCGAGCTGACGCGTCAACGCCTGGGACTGCGGCGACCGAGCCGATCCCAGGTCGACGATGACCGGTACCTGCATCGATCGCTGCAGAACCTCGGCTTCGAAATTGGCCGTGGTCACGTCGACGATCGGAGCCAACCCTCCCGCATCGCCACTGGCTTCGGCAGCGGGAGCAGGTGCCGGACGGTCCTTGAGAACGGACAGGTCGACGGCTCCGGCAATGGATGCGGGGACGGCGGCCGACGGGCGGACAGGAGGACGGGAACCGGGTCGAGTCACGCCCTACAGTTTGTCACTAACGCGATGTGTCATCCACTGGCGGGCGGTCAGGACAGAACCTTCGCGTCGGCTGCGGGTCGGCCACTGCTCAGCTCGGCAAGGCGTCCGGTACGCACGGCCCAGATCTCGAAGACCACGGTTCCGAACGGCGGAAATGCCGCGACCAGCGCCAGCAGCGTGGCCTTGACGTCCCACTTCAGCTTGACGGCCGTCAGAACGGCAACGGCAAGGTACACGATGAACACCGCACCGTGGATGGGCCCGAAGATCTTCACGCCGATCTCGTTGCCGTCGGCCGGCAGGTACTTGAACGCCATGCCGACCAGTAGTCCGAGCCAGGTGAACGCTTCGAGCACGGCAATGAAACGGAAGCGTTTGGCCGTGCTGCTCAGGTCGAAGAAATTCGTCATGCCCGCTATTGTGCCCGGTTTACTACGACAGAACGTAGTGGCTCTGGTCTCATCGGACCAGAGCCACTACCGACTCAGCTCTTCGGGACTCGAACGATGAGCGCGTCGCCCTGTCCGCCGCCACCGCACAATGCTGCGGCGCCCACTCCGCCACCGCGTCGCTGCAGCTCCAGAGCCAGGTGCAATGCGATGCGAGCGCCCGACATTCCGAGGGGATGACCGATCGAAATCGCCCCACCGTTGACGTTGACGATCTCCGGGTCGATGCCGAGCTCACGGGTCGACGCGATTCCGACCGCCGCGAATGCCTCGTTGATCTCGACGACGTCGAGGTCCTTCGGGTCGATGCCTTCCTTCGCGCAGGCCTTGGCGATGGCGCGAGCGGGCTGCGACTGCAGGGTGGAGTCGGGGCCGGCCACCACACCGTGCGCGCCGATCTCGGCGAGCCAGGTCAAACCGAGCGACTCGGCCTTGTCCTTGCTCATCACGATGACGGCGGCGGCACCGTCGGAAATCTGCGACGCGGATCCGGCAGTGACCGTGCCCGCCTTGTCGAACGCGGGGCGAAGCTTGCCGAGGGAATCGACCGTGGTGTCGGCCCGGATTCCTTCGTCGGCAGTGAACTGGATGGGCTCACCCTTGCGCTGCGGGATCGACACGGGCACCACCTCGTCGTCGAAGACCCCGTTCTTCCACGCCGCGGCGGCCTTCTGATGTGATGCGGCCGCGAAGGTGTCCTGCTCCTCGCGGCTGATTGCCTCCGAGCTCTGATTGCGCTGCTCGGTGAGCGCACCCATGGCCTGATCGGTGAAGATGTCGTACAAGCCGTCGTATGCGAGGTGGTCGCGCATGGTGACATCGCCGTACTTGAATCCCGCCCGCGACTTCTCCAGCATGTGCGGTGCCTGGGTCATCGATTCCTGACCGCCGGCGACGACGATCTCGAACTCCCCCGCGCGAATGAGCTGGTCGGCCAGCGCGATGGCGTCGACGCCAGAGAGACACACCTTGTTGATGGTCAGGGCCGGAACGGTCATCGGGATACCTGCAGCGAAGGCGGCCTGTCGGGCCGGGATCTGCCCGGCACCCGCAGTGAGGACCTGGCCCATGATGACGTAGTCGACCTGATCCGGAGCGACGCCGGCCTTCTCGAGTGCGCCCTTGATGGCAATTCCGCCGAGGTCGGAACCCGAGAAGTCCTTGAGCGCACCCGAGAAGCGCCCGACGGGCGTACGAGCACCGGCGACGATGACTGTTGTGGTCACGATTTCCTCCGAAAGTGTGAAGACGGCCTTGTGGAGATCAACGCTCGCCAGGCTCCCTACCGATACCAGCCTGGCGGAACACCGTGACGCAGCTGACGCTAACGTCTTGTCCATGACCTCCAGCACGCAGTCTTACACGGGCGCCCCACTCCGCTCCGACCTGGTGACGGCTATCGACCACGTCGGCATCGCGGTACCCGATCTCGATGCCGCAATCGCCTGGTACACCGACCACCTGGGCATGATTGCGGTGCACGAGGAAGTCAACGAGGAACAGGGCGTCCGCGAGGCGATGCTCTCGTTCCCCGGGGCAGGCGAGAAGTCCGCGGCACTGCAGTTGCTCGCGCCTATCGACGAATCCTCGACCATCGCGAAGTTCATCGACCGAAACGGCCCCGGACTCCAACAGTTGGCGTATCGGGTCACCGACATCGAGGAGATCTCCTCCGAGTTGCGCGCCCGCGGCGTTCGGTTGCTCTACGACGCCCCCCGCCGCGGTACGGCCGATTCGCGTATCAACTTCGTCCACCCCAAGGACGCAGGCGGAGTACTGATCGAACTGGTCGAACCGAACCACAACGCGCACTGACCGGACTCGGTGATTACGCCGTATGGCTCTCCACTTGACTCACCGGTAAATTGACGGCCATGGCCATCGATCATGAACGCACTTCCACGGTGCAACTTCCCTTTTCCATCGTTCGGAAGGGGTTCGATCGCGACGAAGTCACCAACTACTTCGAGCGATTCGACGCCGAATTACGGCTGACGACGGCCGACCGTGATGCCGCCGCGGCACAGGCGCGTGATCTGGCCAAGCAACTCGACGACGCTCGCGACGAGATCGACGAACTGCGCAAGGACATCGACCGTCTCTCGGTGCCGCCGACCACCGCGGAAGGCATGAGCGATCGCATCTCCCGCATGTTGCGACTGGCGTCCGACGAGGCCTCCGAGGTTCGCGCGAAGGCGCACGCGGAGTCCGAGGAGATGATCTCGGTTGCGCAGCAGGAGAGCACTCGCCTGCGAAGCCGTCACGAATCGTTGGTCGCAGAACTCGAGGAGCGCCGCACGGCACTCGAAACCGAGCACGAGCAGACCATGGCTCAGGCACGCACCGAGGCTGCGCGCGTCGTCGAGGCCGCACAGGCAGAGCGCGACAAGCTGGCTGCCGAGTCCGAGGCCAAGCGCGCCGAGGTTCAGGAAGACTTCGAGATCACGATGGCCGAGCGCCGCACCAAGGTGCTCACCGCGCTCGAAGAACTGGAAGCGTCCAGCAAGGCCGATGCTGCTCGCCGTATCGAAGAGGCGACGACCGAGGCCGCACGCCGGCTGCAGTCCGCCAGCGAGCAAGCCGAGCGGCGTATCGCGCACTCGAAGGAATTGGCCGAGGAGCTGCGCGTGCTGCGAAGCCGCGTCCTCGCTCAGCTGCTGGGTATCCGGGGCCAGCTCGATTCGGTACCGGCCATGCTGGCCTCGGTCAACCGCGAAAGCGAGTTGCTGGACAACCCCGACCCGACGGCCATCCTCAAGAAAGAAGAAGAGAAGGCTGCGGCGAAGGCCGAGAAGGACAACGACGAAGAGAAGGAATCCGCCGACTCGGCGTCCTGACTTCGCAGCACACGCTCGGCCTCCCCCGCTAGGACCATCTACGGGTGAGGCCTCGCGTGTTTCTGCCGCTCCAACACCCGGTGTGCCAATGTCTGCGGTTGTCGGCTCCCCCGAAGTCGTCCGACGGCCACGCCACGATGTGGGCGACCCCTGGCCGTACCTCGTGATCGCAGCCCGGGCAACGGTAGGTCTTGACGGCCTTGGCACCGGGAATCATCCGAGTCGTGTACGTGTCCCCGTCAGGACCCACCTCGACGCGATTGCCGCCCAGGACGGAATCGGTAGCCGGGCCGAGACTGCTCGGACCACTCCGACTCGCTTTGCGGGGCTGATTGCGACGAGGCACGCATCCAGTGTAGAGAATCGCGCCGCTTCGGCAGACAGACGTCAGAAGAGCCGGAACTCGGTGCTGTCGGTGCCGCGGAGAACGTCGTAGTCGAGTGTCAGACAACGTATACCGCGATCGGTGGCCAGAGTCTTCGCCTGCGGCTTGATGACCTGTGCGGCGAACACACCGCTGACCGGTGCCAGCAACGGGTCACGATTGAGCAGTTCGAGGTACCGAGTCAACTGCTCCACACCATCGATTTCACCGCGACGCTTGATCTCGACGGCGACAGTGCCACCATCTGCGTTGCGGCACAACAGATCCACCGGTCCGATTGCCGTCATGTATTCACGCCGCACCAGGGTGTACCCCTCACCGAGGGTGTTGACGTGTTCTGCGAGCAACTCCTGCAGATGAGCCTCGACACCGTCTTTGACCAACCCTGGATCGATCCCCAATTCATGACTGGAATCGAGTTCGACGTCGTCGATCGTGATGCGAAGTTCTTCGCCCGCCTTGTTGGTGACGACCCATTTGATGGTCTCGTCCTCGGTGGTCTCGACCATCCAACAGGGCGGAGACATCCAGTTGAGGGGCTTGTACGCCCTGTCGTCCGCGTGCACACTGACCGATCCGTCGGACTTGACGAGCAGCAGGCGTCGAGCGGAAGGGAGATGTGCGGTGAGGCGGCCGATGTAGTCCACTTGGCAACGAGCAATAACTAAACGCACTCGACCACCATAAGGCAGCACGGCCGTTACTCTGTGACCACCATGCCCCAATTCAGACGATCTGCCGCTCCGCTGGGTTCCCGGCTGCTCGGAGACACCACCGAATCGCCGCGCCGACGCCGGATCCGAATCCAGCTGTTGCTGACGGTGTTCCTGGTCCTGTCCAACCTGATCGGTGCGGTGATCGTCGGTGTCCTCATCAGTGTCGTCGTTCCAGGCCCGGACGTTCTGGACATGGACCGCTACTGGTGGGTCAACTTCATCGTCGTCCCGGTGTACGTCTTTCTGGCATTCCTGGTCGGTGTCGTCTGGGGCACCACACGTGCGCTCAGCAGTCTGCGGTGGGGCATCGAGGATCGCGAGCCCACCCGGTCCGAGCAGGTCGCGACGCTGGCCATGCCCTGGCGCCTGACGCGCATGCAGATTGCGCTGTGGACCGGTGGACTGATTCTGCTCACCACGATCGACGGCATCATCGACCCCCAGGCGATCCCGAAGGTGGCGTTCACCATCGCCGCGGGCGGCACGGTCGTGTGCGCCTTCAGCTACCTGCTCAGTGAGTTCGCTCTGCGACCCATCGCGGCTCGTGCCCTGCAAGCAGGTGACCCACGGCGCATCCGAATCGCCGGTGTCATGGGGCGTTCCATCCTGTCGTGGTTGCTGGGAACCGGCGTTCCGGTCTCCGGCCTGATGATGATCGCGGTGTTCCGCTTCCTTCGACCCGAGACCAGTGCAAACCAGCTCGCTGTGTCCATCCTCGCGCTCGGCGGCATCACCATCGTCTTCGGATTCGCGCTGACCGTCCTGGGCGGTTTCGCGACCACCTCCCCCATCAACAACGTGCGGGCGGGCATGGCCGAAGTCGAGAAGGGCAACATGGATGTCCGACTCGCGGTGTACGACGGCACCGAGCTCGGCGAACTGCAGAGCGGTTTCAACCGCATGGCCGACGGTGTGCGCGATCGAGAGAAGATCCGCGACCTGTTCGGACGACACGTCGGACACGAGGTAGCCGAGAAGGCCCTGCAGTCCGAGAGCGAACTCGGGGGCCAGGAGCGCGATATTGCAGTGTTCTTCATCGACCTGGTGGGCTCCACCGAATTGGCCGCATCACGACCGCCGACCGAGGTGGTGGATCTACTGAACCGCTTCTTCGCCGTCGTCGTGGACGAGGTGGACGAACACGGCGGCTTCATCAACAAATTCGAGGGCGACGCGGCGCTCGCCATCTTCGGAGCACCGAACGACATTCCGGATCACTGCGGATCGGCACTCTCGGCCGCACGTGCCATTGCCCGCCGATTGCTGGTCGAAGTACCCGAGTGCAGCGCAGCCGTCGGCGTTGCAGCCGGCCGAGCCGTTGCCGGCAATGTGGGAGCAAAGTCGAGATTCGAGTACACCGTCATCGGCGATCCGGTCAACGAGGCTGCGCGATTATCGGAACTGGCCAAGAGTGCTCCCGGTGCGATACTCGCTTCCAAGACAGCGGTAGACGGTGCTGCCAAGAACGAAGCGGACCGCTGGGAATTCGGTGATCGAGTAACCCTTCGAGGGCGATCCGCAGAGACAGTTCTGGCGAACCCCAAGGACGTGAAGGTTTCCGCAGACGAGGCCGAATCCGTTCACGTCTGATCCACCCGATCACTGGGCGCAGTACGTGTAGTGCACTGTGCACCTGCCGTTTTCATCACTGACGACTCGGCCGTCCTGTGCCCGGTCCCCCTCGCGAATGCGAGCGCGTCTGCAGAATCGAAGTTTGCCCACGATCGATCGCCAAGCTTCGATGGGCAGTAGTTGGTTTGTTGGGGTTGGGTCCGGTTCGACGGCCCGACAAACGCGCACGCGTTTGTCGGGTGCGCGCAGTCTGGTGTCGCTGTTCTGCTCGCGTCCGGCGAACGCGCGCGCGTTCGCGCCCCGGGGGCGAGGGGACGGGGGGTCCGTATGGCGATGATGGGACTGGGGGGTGCACGTGTGGATGCCTGCGCGTTCAGGTCAACGAAAGCGGCGAATACTGTTGCGTGGGTGGTGGTTTCGAATGCAAACAACCCCCGACCGTGATGGTCGGGGGTTGTTTGGTTCAAGTTGTGTTCGGCGGTGTCCTACTCTCCCACACCCTGTCGAGTGCAGTACCATCGGCGCTGGAGGGCTTAGCTTCCGGGTTCGGAATGGGACCGGGCGTTTCC
>NZ_NOYJ01000032.1:0-45507 GCF_002258365.1 Rhodococcus sp. 06-221-2 | reverse complement strand
TCCTGAGCCAGGATCAAACTCTCCGTAAAAGACTCTCGATCAACAGTCGAAACTGCAAATCAGTCATAAACATAAAGAGTCAAATCACTAGCAAAAAAACTCAACTAGCATTTTAAAACAACACCCGACAACAACCACCACAAGCGGATGGCTGATACATCGAATGCTTTCACCAAATAAAATTCGGCACTGACATTCATCGACACACTGTTGAGTTCTCAAAGAACACGCACACACCATGGTCACCGTGTGAACGGCAACGCCCGGGGCTTACACGCTCGAACCCCAGACATGGCTGATAACCTCTGCCTTGTCTGGGTTGTTCAGGACGTACTCCGTACAACCTCGTTGTCCCGGTTTGTGAAGACCGGGTCGGTGTCCGTGTCGCTCTGACTCGACAAAAGTTACGCGAAGACCAACGCTTACGCAAATCGCCAGGTCAGATGTAATTTTCTTGTGAACATCTAGGTCGAGCGTTCAGTCAGACGACGGCGATGGCGTCTATCTCGACCAACATCTCCTCGCGCGGAAGCCCCGTGAACACGGTCGTCCGGCTCGGCAGCACGTCGCCTGTCGTGTTCGCCGAGACGAACTCGCCATAGGCGTCGTTCATGATCGAGAAGTCCTCACGCTTGGTCAGGTACACGCGCAGCATGACGACGTCGTCGAACGTCGCTCCGCCGGCTTCCACGATTGCCTTGACGTTCTCCAAGGTTCGAGTGGTCTGCGCGGCGACGTCACCTGGGAACAGGTATTCGCTCGTCGCCGGATCCACCGGGCCCTGACCCGAAACCTGCACGAACGGCCCTTTCCGCACCCCCTGGGAGAAGGTGTGTGCCGGGGCCGGGGCACCGGTGGTGCGGATTTCGATCTTTTCGCTCATGATTTTCCTTCCATCGAACTGTCGTTTGTCAGTGAGCGGTCATGTCGATCGGGCGGCCGCCAGCCCAGTCCTTCGGAAATTGCCGCTGCCGTGCCGCGCACTGCGGGCAGCGCAGCCAGTACCTGCTGATGGTCGAGCAACATGTCCGGTACCGACATGGACACCGCGGCCACCACGTCTCCGGTCCCGTTGCGCACCGCGCAGCCGATGCAATTGACGAAAGACTCGTGTTCTTCACGGTCCTCCGCAAAACCCTGCTGGTCCACGAGCTCGAGCTCGCGCAGGTACTGCTCCGGTGTGCTGATCGTGCGTTCCGTGAACGGCGTGTACGTGATGCGTCGAGCGATCTCTTCTCGTTCGGCGCGCGGGCGGCCTGCGACCAGTATCTTTCCCACCGCGGTGCAGTGCAGCGGTGCCGGCCGGCCGACGCGTGAGTACATCCGCACGCTCTGCTGTGCGTCGAACTTGTCGATGTAGATGACCTCCCCCGCCTCGTACGTGGCCAGGTGCACCGTCTGGCCCGTGTCGGAGTTCAGTGCAGCGAGATGCGGTCGCGCGACGGTGCGCACGTCTCGCTGCTCGAGCGCGTGATTTGCGAGCTCGAACAGCCTCGAACCGAGTTGGTACCGGTGATCTGCTCCATGGCTGACAAACCTGTCCGATTCCATGGTCCGAAGCAGTCGCAGCACCGTCGTCTTGTGTACACCGAGGACGGCGGCGAGTTCGTCGAGTGACTTGGATCCGTCCCCGAGCAAACCCAGGATCGTCAGCGCCCTCGACAAGCTCTGGCTCACAACGCCGCCTCGGTGTGCACCGCTGCCACGGCCGCGTAGTCGAGTGTCGCCCACGCATTGTCGTCGATTCCGGCCAGTGCTGCCAGCTCGTCGTGCGGCAGGACTTTTGCTACATCACCGTCGCCGGTCAATGCGCCTGCGGCACAGAGATGTCCGAATCGCACACGCTGCACCGCGCTGTATCCCATCAGCAACGCGGCCAGAAAGCCGCCGGCGAAAGCGTCACCTGCACCGATCTTTTCGACGACGTCGAGTGTCAATGCGGGAACGTCGACTCGCGCGACTCCCTCGAATGCCGTGACCGTGTGCGCATCGTTCTTGATCACCAGATGACGGGGCTCGGGAAACATCTCGCGTAGTTCCACCGGACTCGAGGTCCCGAACACCGAAGCGGCCTCGTCGGCACCCATCGACACGATGTCGCTACCGCGGACGTGCTCACCGAGGACGCGGGCCGCGTCGTCCGAACGCCCGGCCCACAAGGCCGGCCGATAGTTGAGATCGAAGCTGACAGTGGACGGGCCGGCCATGAGGCTTCGCGTCAATTGTTCCGCAGTGGGTGAGATGGCGACGGTGATGCCGGTGAAATGGACGATGTCGGCGCAGTCGATCGCCGCTCGCACCTCGCCGTGAATATCGTTGGGCGAGAGCGCAGTAGCAGCCGACAGAGACCGGTAGTACGTCATCGCGCTGTCTCCCAGAGGCAGGTCGTGACGGTGATCGGACCCCGATCCGCGCTCCTTGATGTAGAGGCCCGTCGGCCGCCCGTTATCGACGATCACGCCCGACGTGTCCACACCGGCAGCATCGAGTTCCGCGACCAGATATCGGCCGAACCCGTCGTCACCCACCCGCGAGACCCACGCAGCCTCGACACCCAGTTGGACGAGGACACGAGCCACGTTGGCTTCCGCACCTCCAGCCGTGCGATGGAACGTCTCCGACCGTTCCAGTGGGCCAGGGTCCGCGACGAGGACAGCGAGGCCTTCGCCTACACACACCACCCGGGGGGCTGCCATGTCCGTCTCCTCGAACTCTTGCGGGAATGCATCGTTGGATGCAGACTACAAATGAAAGACACGATACGCAACCGTCGTTGCATATAGCGCAACGCAAAACTCGAGGAGACTGCCGTGATCGACACTGCCGGAGTCGAGGCGCTGAGTCGACGACTCCTGGGGCCCGAACACAAATCGCTTCCAGCGAGATCGTGGGGACAGAGCGCCGAGAGCTTTCTGGCCACCGCGCCGCGGCTGTCGGAGTTCACCACCCCAGTACTCACCCTCGACAGGACACGCATCGCATCGAACGTCGATGTGATGGCGCAGTGGACCGCGAAGGCGGGCGTCCTCCTGGCACCCCACGGCAAAACGACCATGGCTCCCCAACTGTGGAAGCAGCAACTGGATGCGGGCTGCTGGGCCATCACCCTCGCTACCGGTTGGCAAGTTCAGGTGGCACGCGCATTCGGTGTGGAGAGAATCGTTCTCGCCAATGCCGAAGTCGATCCTGTTGCTCTGAATTGGGTTGCTGCCGAACTGGACTCGCATCCCGAGTTCGAGTTCTACTGCTGGGCGGACAGCGTCGCCACGGTGCGAGAGATGAACCGCATCCTTGCCGACCACGGCGATCGACCGGTGTCCGTCGTCGTCGAACTCGGCGGCGAGCACGGACGAACCGGCGCGCGAACGACCGAGGAGGCCGTCGCAGTAGGACGGGAGATCGCCGCGTCACCGCGCCTCGCACTGGCCGGTGTGGGCGGCTACGAGGGTGCCCTGAGCCACGACCGTTCCGAGGCCGGTCTCGCGGCAGTACGCACCTACCTCGACACTCTCGCCGCACTACATCGCACCTTCGATGCCGAAGGACTGTACGGCGATCACGCCATTGTGACCGCAGGCGGGAGCGCGTACCAGGATCTGGTGGTCGAACGCCTGCATTCTCTGACCTCGGGCAACGGCGTGCGCACCGACGTCGTGCTCCGATCCGGGGCCTACGTGGCGCACGACGACGGCTTCTATTCGCAGATCTCACCGCTGACTCCCGCCCGAACCGAGACGCCGTTGGTTTCTGCGATGCACGGATGGGCGCGAGTGGTGTCACGCCCCGAGCCCGGCCTCGCATTGCTGGACGCAGGTAAGCGCGACTTTCCTTTCGACGAAGGAATGCCCGTCCCGCAACGTGTTCGAGGTGATGAGCTCCTGGATCAGGGCGCGGAGGTGACGGCACTCAACGACCAGCATGCTTTTCTTCGACTACCGGCAGACGACGCCGACGCACTTCCGGTGGGGGCGGTGCTGCGGCTCGGCCTCTCTCACCCCTGCACTGCGTTCGACAAATGGCGTCTGATCCCCGTCGTGGACGACTCGGACAGCGACGACCCACTCGTGGTCGATCTGATACACACCTTTTTCTAGGAAGCAGAACTTGATGGCGGACACACTATTTCGCGGGTTCGACGTCATCGACGGCACCGGTTCCGCGCGGCTGCGTCGGGACGTTCTCGTCCGTGATGGCACCATTGCAGCACTCGTCGAGCCCGGAAGCCTTTCCAGTGCAGACAGAATCGTCGATGCAGCACCAGGTCACGTCCTGTCCCCCGGCTTCATCGACATGCATGCGCACTCCGATCTGGGGTTGCTGACCGATCCTGGGCACTTCGCCAAGATCAGCCAGGGTGTCACCACCGAGGTGATCGGACAGGACGGCATCGCGTACGCGCCCATCGACGATGCGACGTTGGACGTCATCCGGCGACAGATCGCCGGGTGGAACGGCAATCCCGTCGATCTGGACTTCTCCTGGCGAACGGTTGCCGAGTATCTCGCCCGACTCGACCGTGGCATCACCCCGAACGCCGCATATCTGGTTCCGCAGGGAACGCTGCGCTACCTGGCCGTCGGTGCCGATCGACGCCCCGCAACGCCGTCCGAGATCACCCACATGCAGGAGTTGCTGGCGCAGGGCTTGCAGGACGGTGCCGTCGGAATGTCGAGCGGACTGACCTACACACCCGGAATGTATGCCGACACAAGCGAATTGCGAGCACTGTGTGAGGTAGTGGCAGACTTCGGCGGGTTCTATGCTCCCCACACCCGGTCGTACGGCGCGGGTGCACTGGACGCCTACCAGGAGATGCTCGATCTCTCCAGAGAAACCGGATGCGCCCTTCATCTGACCCACGCAACGATGAACTTCGGTGTCAATCGTGGTCGGGCACGTGAATTTCTCGATCTTGTCGACTCCGCGATAGCCGACGGCTGCGACGTCACGCTCGATACGTATCCGTACCTACCCGGGGCCACGACTCTGTCTGCGCTGCTGCCGAGTTGGGCGATGTCGGGTGGGCCGGACCGAGCGCTGGAACGACTCGACGATCCGGCCGAGCGTCGCCGCATAGCGCAGGACGTCGATGTCGACGGCTCGGACGGCTGCCACGGAGTCACCGTCGAGTGGGAGACGATTCAGCTCAGTGGAGTATCGAACCCGGAACTCGACCGGTACGTCGGTCGCACGATGGCCGACATCTCGGCGGACGAAGGGCTCGAGCCGGTCGACGTGTTCTTCGACTTTCTACGCCGCGACGCTCTGGCCACGACCATCCTGCAGCATGTCGGGCACGAGGAGAACGTTCGCGAGATCATGCAGCATCCGCGCCACATGGGCGGCAGTGACGCCATTCTCGTAGGCGAAAAGCCACATCCGCGTGCGTGGGGAACGTTCCCCCGCTATCTGGGCCACTACGTGCGGGACGAGCGACTGCTCTCACTCGAGGAGTGCATCAATCACCTCACGGGTCGTCCGGCTGCACGGTTACGACTGCGCAGGCGCGGCACGATCGCCGTGGGTCATGCTGCCGATCTCGTGGTGTTCGACCCGGACACCGTTCGAGACACCGCCACGTTCGAAGAGCCCAAACAGCAGGCCGCGGGAATCAGCCACGTGATGGTGAACGGCTCGTTCGCGATAGACGATTTCCTTCCCACCCACTCCTTGGCAGGCCATGCCCTGCGTATGGACTCAGCCAGAAAGCAGACGTCGTGAATGCACTGACGGCAATTCTCGAAGACCGCGCACTTGCCGTGGTGCGCGCGCCGCACATCTCGGATCCTGCCGCACTCGCACACGCCCTGGCCGGCGGCGGAATTCGCGCTGTGGAGCTCACGTTCACCACGCCGGGAGTCCTCGACCTCATCCGGGCCGCATCCGATGCGGGTGCCATCGTCGGGGCCGGAACGGTCCTCACAGCCGATCAAGCCCGGGCCGCCCTGGACTCGGGTGCCAGTTTCGTCGTGACACCCGGGCTGCGGTCAGACGTCGCCGCCGTGGTGACCGCCGCGCGCATACCGCTGATGATGGGGGCACTCACCCCGTCCGAGGTGATGACCGCGCTCGACCTCGGTGCAGACGCGGTGAAGATCTTCCCGGCGCGCACCGTCGGACCGGCCTATTTCAAGGATCTGCTCGGTCCGTTCCCGGATGCACGTCTCGTCCCGTCCGGCGGCGTCAACGCCGCAAATGCCGCGCACTTTCTGGCAGCCGGAGCAGTGGCAGTAACTGCCGGCACGGATGTGGTGCCGCCGAATTCTGTTGCTACCGCTCAATGGGACGACATCGCAGCACGAGCCCGGGCATTCGTCCACGCCATCGAAACCGCCAACGAGAAAGAACTGTCATGAATTCTGCCGTCGACTGGCTGAGAACCTCGACACCCGGCCTTCTGGTGCTGTGCGGCATAGCAATCGCCGTGTTACTCGTCGTGATCATCAAGATCAAACTGGAACCGTTCGTCGCACTGCTCATCGTCGGACTCGGCCTGGCCCTGGCCGCCGGTCTTCCGGTCAATCAAATCGTCGGAACCGCGATCAAGAGCAACGAGTCGTTGCTCGAGACCGGCTTCGGCGGAATTCTCGGGCATATCGCCGTCATCATCGGCCTCGGCACCGTACTGGGGGCCATACTCGAAAAGTCCGGCGGCGCACAGGCGTTGACCGCCAAGTTGCTCGGAATATTCGGCGAGCGCGGCGCACCCGTCGCGATGGGCCTGCTCGGATTGATCTTCGGTATCCCGGTGTTCTTCGACATCGGCATCTTCGTGCTCGCCCCGCTGGTGTACGTCGCCGCGCGCCAAGGCGGAAAGTCGCTGGTGCTGTACGCGTTGCCGATGCTCGCCGGCTTGTCGATGACGCACGCATTCTTGCCGCCGCACCCCGGGCCGGTGGCACTCGGTGGACTGCTCGAGGTCAATCTCGGTTGGCTGATCCTGTTCGGCTTCATCTGTGGCATACCCGGATTCATCGCTGCGGGCCTGGTGTGGGGAAACTGGATCGGCAAGCGCATCATCGTCGAGGTTCCGGACGACTTCATCAACGACGGGGACGACTCGCCCCGCGACTCGAACGGTGGCGCCGGTGCCGTCACCACCGCACGACCGGTGGTCACGACGCCTCCCTCGGTGGGCACCATCGGCGCGATCATTGCAGTGCCCCTGGTCCTCATCCTCGGTGCCACCTTCGGCAGCATCCTCCTCGACCCGGGCAATCTGCTCGAAGTGCTGACATTCTTCGGCACTCCGGCCGTCGCGCTGCTCATTGCCGTGCTGATCGCGTTCTACGTTCTGGGTATACGCCGCGGGTCCACCGTTCAGGAGCTGAGCAAGCTCACAGGTGAGTCGCTGCGCCCGGTGGGCATGCTCTTGCTCGTCGTCGGCGCGGGTGCTTTCTTCGGAAAGGTCATCTCTGCCACAGGGATCGGCACCGCACTGGCCGACACCATGGCGGCGGCAGGTCTACCGATCATCGTCCTGGCGTACATCATCAGTTGTGCACTGCGTGTCGCACAGGGTTCGGCCACCGTCGCGATCGTCACCACCGGTGGCATCGTGGGCCCACTCGTCGCAGCGCAGGACTACTCGGCCCCCGCCGTCGCATTGATCGCCATGTCCATCGCAGCGGGCTCGATCATCGCGAGCCACGTCAACGACGGAGGCTTCTGGATCATCTCGAAGTTCTTCAACCTCACCGTCAAGCAGACGCTACAGACGTGGACCGTCCTCGAGACGATTCTGTCCGTGGTCAGCTTCGCGGTTGCCGGCATTCTCTTCGCGATCATCGCCTAACTCGACGGCGCGGTCGGGTGTCGATGTCGGCACCTGATCGCGCCACTGGGAGTGCACCTGATCACCGACGAAATGGGTGTTCTCTGCCGACATTTCGCGGCTGCCCGACCGTCCGACGAGATCGTCGATTCGGTCGTCCAGGCTGTGGGCGCGAGCCATGGCGTCCGACGTACGTGCTTCACCCTCCGAAGATTCGACCAGATCGGCCAAACGAACCAACGCAGCCACTCGTCCCGTCAATTGGGTCCATACGACTTCCAGTGCGCGGCGACGTGATTCGACCTGTTCCGCCGTGTCCTCGTCGACCATCGTCCGACCTATACGGATCAACTCCTCCCCTACCGACCGCAAAGACGTTGCGTCGACCGAGATTTCGGCAAGCTCGACGAACAGATCGACCTGGCTTCGCTGAAACTCGAAGTACGTCGACTGCCACGCCGGCGAGCGATGTATGCGATCGAACGAGGTGCCCGCGAGAAACAGCAGCGTGTCGTAGCGGTCCGAGAATCGATCGTCTTTGCGATCGATCAACTGATCGACCACCCCGGCTGCCCACTGCACCCGTTTGTCGATGGGCGTTCTACGCGCAAGCGTGCTGACTCGATCCTTTGCGGCGTCCGCCAACGTCAGACCTCGCTCGGCGAGCACCCCGAATTTGATGGGTGCGGGCGTGTGCATCAGTGCATCGAAGACCGCGTCGCGCTGTTCCAGGTCGAGATGAATACCTTCGCGACGTTCCTTGCGTGCCGCGCGGACGCCGTTGGCGTAATGCCGGTTCGACATCACCACCGTGGTTCGCAGATGCTCGATCCGCTTGTTCGACTCCGCGACTCGCAACTTGTAGACCAGGGCCGCGCCGGGCTTACCCGACGAATCCTTGGCACGCCATCGATCCCGCTCGTCCACCAACTGCCGCAAGGTTCCGAATCCCCCGACCGACGGGAGAGAACGCCCCGCACGCCACCGAGCAATGAGCACCGTTCTGGTTGCTCCATCGACCCTGCCCGCCGCGACGGCCGTTGCGGCGGCGTCGGACAAGGGCTCGGAATGGCCGGGTATCCGACAGTCGGCACAGAGGCGATGCACCCGGTCATCGAATCGAGCGCGCTGCTGTGCCGAATCGCCTGCATCGAACTGAGACATGATTTCTCCTCGGTCGCACCGCGGTCCGGCGTGCTCGCCTTCGAGTGTTCCAGAAAGTTCAGATCAACCCCTTCAGGGTTTCCTCGGTGTGCGGCTTCTTCTCGGCCAGCAAGGTGCGCGCCTCGTCCAGCCCCTCCCAGACATTCCACATCAGTACCCCACGCACGACGGAATCGTCATCGAGGTAGTAGACGACGCCATCCTTGCCGATCGTCTTCCAGTCCTCCACAGTGTTCAGCGACGTTGCCACCGTTCCGATTGCCTGGTAGCCGTCGTCGTACACGTCGGAGTAGAAGTACGGAGTGTAGGTGTAGGCCGCGCCGGCACCTGCCATGTTGCGGCCTGCCGATTTGCCCATCTCGGTTGCGTTGTCCACGTGCTCGATGCGTCGGCGACCGAGAATGGCGTCCGGATAGTTGGCCACGTCGCCGGCGGCGTAGATGTGCTCGTCCGCGGTGCGCAGGAACTCGTCGACGACGATGCCGTTGTCCACCTCGAGACCTGCCGCCTCGGCCAGGTCTGTGCTGGGCCGGACACCGAGGCCGAACACGACCCCATCTGCTTCCACCGCGGACCCGTCGTCCAATTGCAGCTGGACACGTGCCGACGCCTCCGCACCCGACGTGACCTTGGTTCCTCGGCGCACGGTGACCCCGTGATCGGAGAACCCTTTGTCGAATCCGGCGGCCAGCGAGCGGGGGAACATGTGGCTGCCCACGACGTCGTCGGACGTGACGAGCGTGACTTTGACACCCTGTTGAGACAGCGCTGCTGCGATTTCCGTTCCGATGTACCCGCCGCCCACCACCGCTATGTGCTCCGCGGTCTCGGTCAGTTCCCGCAACATCCGGTAATCGGCGAAGGTGCGGAAGTAGATCACTCGCGGACTGGGCGACAGGTCGATCTGCGTCGGCGCTGCGCCGGTTGCGAACAAGAGCGTTCCGTACTCGTGGGTCTCACCGGCCGCTGTCGTGACCGCCTGCTTAGACCGGTCCACCGACGCGATACGCGTACCCGTATGGACCTCGGCACCGGTGTCCGAGGCGGTACCGAGCGGAACCTGATCACGGCCGAACTCGCTGTCGGTCCACAACTTCTTCGACAACGCGGGGCGCGTGTACGGCTCGTCGGAGTCGGCTCCGAAGATCCCGATGGAGCCCGTTGCGTCGTGTTCACGAATCCCACGAGCAGCACTGTCGGCAACCATTCCGCCGCCGATGATCAGGTAGTCGTATCGCATCGCTCACTCCTTGCACGTGGGGGGTATCGACGACCTGGCTACCCGGAACGGCGTGAGCGCAACCACTCCGACGCCTCGGTTCGGAAGGCCGGATCAAATCGAACCGAACGAACTGTATGCAGCATCACACCCCGTAGAGGTTGGCCCAGGCCCGTCCAGTGGGCATCTTGGTTTGCGAGACGAAACATCGCGTTCACACATTTTGGGTTGTAACGGTTCGGCTCGGACTAACGACTCACACCTCAGGACGCGAACAAAAGGAGACGATGTGACTGTTCAGATCGATTCGCTCGCAGCTGGCACCAGCAATGCCGACAATGCGATCGCAGACGTCGACCAACTCTTCGACGAAGTTTCAACGCTGGACGCCAACATCCTCGACGCCATCGAGCGCCGCACCCGCTTGGCGCGCACCCTCGCTGCCGTGACGCCCGACGCCACCGTGTCGGACACCACAGCAGACCCCTACGCCGATCTCGGCAACGACGGCCGAGTTTTCTCGCGGATGCTTTCCCGCCTCGCGCAGATCACCCGGTAACGTCCTTCCCCCTTTATTTCGCAGTCCGCGACCCCGTCGAGCACGTCTCGGCGGGGTCGCGTCGTGTCTGGGCACGGCACCGGTGAATTTGTCGACGGACCGTTGTCAGTACCGGCACGACCGTTGTTCGACGGTCGTGCCGGTACCCGACGAATAGGTGTCATCCATGTCCCGTTTGCTGTTCGCCAATATGCCCGTCCGCGATGTCGTGGCCACCCGCGCATTCTTCGAGGGTCTCGGGTTCGAGTTCAACGAGATTTTCAGCGACGAGAACACCGCCTCGATGATCGTCAGCGACCAGGCCACGGTGATGTTTCTGGCCACATCGAGGTTCGGGGATTTCATCTCCGATTCGATCTGCGACACGACGTCGGCTCGTGAGGTACTGATGTGTATTTCGGCCGACAGCCGCGCCGAGGTCGACTCACTCACGGACGCGGCCATCGCCGCGGGTGGATCGAAGTGGATGGAACCGCAGGATCATGGGTTCATGTACGGCCGAGCATTCCGTGATCTGGACGATCACGTGTGGGAAGTGATGTGGATGGACCCCTCGGCCGTTCCGACGAGCTGATGTCGCTCAGAGGCGGTCGGGCAGTCCGAATCGATCGAACAGCGACAGATCGAAGAAGCAGGCGACATGCCCGACGCCTCGAGCGTCGACGTCGAGAACGTGTAGTTGGAACGGTCGATGTATTCCGTCCTCGCCCACCATGTAGAGCCCGTACGCAGGTTGACCGTTCGCTGATGTCGCCACCATCCGCATGTCGCCCGCTCCCTGGGCGGGGCAGTTGTTTCGGATGAGCGATCCGATCGTCTCGGCTCCCTGATACCAGCCGACGAACGGGGGCATCTCCCACACCGCGTCCGAGGTGAAGAGTGTGACCAGCCGGTCGATGTCGTAACGCTCGAAGCACTCCACGTACTGGGCCAGGAGCTGGCGCAGTTCGGCAGATTCGATGGGTTCCACGTTGTCCAGTTCCGGAGCGATCTCTTCGAGTCGCTCGCGGGCCCGCTGCAGGAGGCTGTTGACCGCAGTGGTCGTCGTGGCGAGAACCTCGGCGACCTCGGAGGCCTTCCACTGCAACACCTCGCGCATCAACAGCACTGCGCGTTGTCTCGACGACAGATGCTGCAGCGACGCCACGAACGCGAGGCGAACCGACTCCCTCCCCACCACCAACGTGGCCGGGTCGTTCGAGTCGGCCAGATCCGAGTCGGCAATCGGTTCGAGCCACGGCACCTCGTTGTTCTGCACCAGCTCGTCGGTCGGGCCCGAACTCGGCGCGCCGAGTCCGGTAGGAAGCGGACGCTTGGCTCGCCCCTCGAGGGCGGTGAGGCACGTGTTCGTTGCGATTCGATACAGCCAGGTGCGCAGCGACGATCGGCCCTCGTACTTGGCGTACCCCCGCCAGGCGCGGATGTAGGTCTCCTGGAGCATGTCCTCGGCGTCGTGGATGGACCCGGTCATGCGGTAACAGTGCGCCAACAGCTCGCGACGGAACGGATCGAACTGCGCGACGAAGTCGTCGTTCTGCACAGATGCCACGGTCATGCGGAAGAGCTTAAACCGGGTTCGGTCGCATCGACGGCCGATCGCGCGCCACCGCCGGGATTGGTCGGGCCTCTGGGTTAACCTCGGCTCGTGACATCGCTCAGCAGCATCGACGACTTGGTAGAAGAGCTGTATCTGCATCGTCGTCGCGCGTGGGAAGCCGCACTCGTCACCGCACAGAATTTTCTGGAGACCATCGCCGACGAGATACTCGAAGATGTCGACCGAGACAGACTCAATGCCCAGACCGCGCGGATCAAGGACCCTGGTAGATCTGCCGACAAACTCCGTCGATATCTGTCCGAGGGACGCATCAGCGAACCGCACGACGCCGACGCCGTGGCCGACGCACTGCCCGATCTGGTCGGCATCAAGGTGCTGTGCAAGACCCCACGGGACCAGCTCTCGTTCGTCACCGCACTCGAGCGCGCGTGTACCGATCCGAAATGCTCGGTGCGGTTCGCGCAGCCGCCCACCGACTACGTCTCGTTTCCCAAGCCGAGCGGATACCGGGCATATCACGCTGTGCTTGTCGTACGAGTGGCCACTCATCAGGGCGACCTCGACGTGAAGGTGGAGGTTCAGGTCAAGACTCGGCTGCAGGACGCGTGGGGCGAGCTGACCCACGAGGACATGTACAAGCCCGGTGAAGCACTCAAACCGACCAAGAAGCACACGGATTACGCCGCGCACATGGCGCACCTGCTCGATCAGGTCGACGCCATGGCCGACGATCTCGCCGCGCAGCTCGACTCGCTGACCGCCGCCTCGAAGGACGGCAGCGTGGTGGCACCCGACCCGATCCCCAAGGACCCCGACTTCATCCGGGCACGCGTCACGCGCACCGGCCCTCGCTACGCCCTGGCCGTCGGTCCGGACGGGCGCCGTGGGCTCGTCCCCGCACGGTCGGTCAAAGCCGTGATCGGCTCGACCGATCGCATCGCAGTCAACGATTACCTCGAGGTGGGCGACTACATCGACGTCGTCGTGGAGGACTCCGAGGACGCGCTGTACTACCACCTGACCTCGCAGCCGCCGCGACGCACGCAAGGAAAGAAACGCAAGCGCTGACCGGCGTTTCTCAGGAAGATCTCACGTCGGTCCGGTAGACATGCCATCTCGTGACCACTACCGAGAAATCCCAGGTCGTCACCGACGGCGATAGCGTCGCCGCAACTACGACCGGCACACGTGCCATCGGCCGTCTGCGCAGAAGACTCCGGTCTCCCGATGTGATGGTCCCGACCGTCGCGTTCGTACTCCTTGCATCGCTGTACTCGACGATGTCCGTTCTCGGCCACCGTCAACTGCGCACATCGGGCTTCGACCTCGGAATATTCGTGCAGCAGGTCGCGTCGTACTCGCAGTTTCGGGCTCCGACCTCCGATCTGCTGGGCACCGGCTACAACACCCTCGGTGATCACTTCTCGCCGATCACGGCCCTGCTGGGTCCGGTGTATCGCGTCTTCCCTCATGCCGAGACGCTGCTCGTCGCTCAGGCGGTTCTGTTCGCGCTCGCGGTGATTCCGATCAGTCGATTGGCGGTGCAGAAATTCGGCACTGTCGTCGGAACAGTGATTGCCGGCGCGTTCGGCCTGTCGTGGGGCGTACAAGCCGCGCTGAACTTCGACTTCCACGAAGTGGCCTTCGCGATGCCGTTACTGGCAATGTCCCTGGTGGCTCTCGTTCGCGAACGCTGGGTGCCCGCTCTGGCCTGGGCTCTTCCGCTGGTGTTCGTCAAAGAGGACATGGGTTTGACGGTCGTCGTCATCGGCGCACTGGTTGCCCTGTTCACCACCGGCCGCCCGCGCATCCTGGGCGCGATGACCGCGGTGTGGGGGCTGACCTGGGTGGTAGTGGCCGTCAAGGTGATCGTTCCCGCGCTGAGCTCCGACGACTCGTACGGCCAGGGCTCGAAATTGCCGCCCATCGGCGAAGGGATCGCCGATACCGCGCACGGGCTGGTTGCCGGAGACTCCCGGGCCGCGACGGCGTTTCTGCTGCTTGCCGTCACGGGGTTCTTCGCGCTGCGCTCTCCACTCCTGCTGGTCGCGGTACCGACGGTTGCCTGGCGATTCCTCAGCGACAACACCAACTTCTGGAAACCGATCTACCACTACAACGCCATTCTGATGGTGATCGTCTTCGTCGCCCTGATCGACGCCTTGGCACGCAGCGAGCGCCACGCCCAGCTGACCGAACGAGGTCGACGAGCGATCGTCGCCTTCGTCGCTGCATTCGCATTGGTGGCACTACCGTTCCTGCCCATGTCGCGGATGGTGCACGCCGAGGAGTGGCGAGTCGATCCACAAGCAGCCACTGCCCGCGACATCTCGGCGTGGATCCCGGCCGGTGACCGCGTTGCGGCGTCGAACAACCTCGTGGCACAACTCGTCGCCGACCACGACGTCTCGGTGTTTCCGCAGCGACCGACCGACTCGACCGTCCCGGATTGGATCGTCGTCAACCGAGAACGGCCCGCGGGTTGGCCGACCGACGAACGCGGCGATCGGCAGGCGATCGACCGGGCACTGACCACCGGATACGACGTCGTCTACTCCGTGGACGGTATCGAGGTGCTGCACCGCAACTGAGCGGTCCCTACTAAGGTTTCGATCAGTTCGGGCATTTCGATACCACGGGGTTCTCGAACTCTCGACATTCGACCGATCACGACAGCTACGGCAAGGCAGGTACAGGACATCGACGCTCGAACCGGCGACCTCGGCACCACCCGAACAGCATCGAAGCGGTCACCGTGGAATCGGAAGAATCCGTACCGCGCGCAGGTGTCGAGCAACCGATTGCTGTCCGGTCCCACCTCTGCAAAAGAAGTACGACACTTCTCGATCGACCTCGGTGACAGCGGAATCACCTACGAGGCGGGAGACGGATTCGGCGTCAAACCCGTCAACGACGCCGCACTGGTCTCGGCCGTCATCGACCGTCTCGGTGTCCCCGCAGACACGGCCGTCCACACCAAGTCCGGAGAAATCAGCCTCGCCCAGGCACTGACCACCGAATACGAAATCGGCATACCGTCGATGGACCTGATAGAAGCCATCGCCGAGCGGGCCGGTGATGCCGAACTCGACCACGTGCTGCAGAACGGCGACCGGGCGTCGTTCGACGCGTGGACATGGGGACGCGACGTCGCCGACGTTCTCGACCTCGATCGGTCGGGTGCTCTCGACCCCGCCGAATTCCTGGGCCTGCTCCGTCCCCTGCAGCACCGCGTCTATTCGATCTCGTCGTCGCCGACAGCGCACGAGGGAAGCGTTCACCTCACCGTGTCGACCGTGAGATACCGATCGGCCGAGCGAGATCGCGGCGGGGTGTGCTCGACGTACTTGGCAGATCGTGTCGGCGACGCGCAGGAAGCGGGAGTGTTTCTCTCGGCCAACAAGTCGTTCCGACTTCCTTCCGACGACACTCCGATCATCATGATCGGTCCGGGCACCGGAGTAGCACCGTTCCGTGCGTTTCTGCAGGAACGTCGGGCTCGCGGTGCGTCGGGCCGAAACTGGCTGTTCTTCGGGGACCAACATCGAGCGAGCGACTTCCTTTACGAGGACGAACTCACGGACTTCGAGCGTGACGGTCTGTTGACCAGGCTGGATCTGGCGTTCTCGCGCGACCAGTTCGAGAAGATCTATGTACAGCACCGCATGCGCGAGGCCGGAAAGCAGCTGTACGGCTGGCTCGAAGAAGGCGCACAGATCTACGTCTGCGGAGACGCGTCACGCATGGCGCAGGGAGTCGACGAGGCACTCCACGAGGTCGTCGCCGAACACGGTGGGCGCTCCTCCGACGCCGCGGAGGACTACGTGAACGACCTCAAGCGCGCCAAGCGCTATCTGCGCGACGTCTACTGACGGGCCGTTCTTGTCGGACCCCCTCGCTACCGTCACGGGCACAGCAATGAAGTTCTCGTCCGAGTAGAGGGTGTGCACCGTGAACGCAGTGCAGAACGACCATTTCGACTCCACCACCGCGCGTGCATGGGGCACGTTCACCGAGAATCTGCACGCGCACCTGCGGTCGCTGCCGATGCGGGACTACATCACTGTGACGGCCGCGCAAGCCAGCCCGGGCGAGCGCGGGCTCCGGCCGTACATCGACATCGCAGCAACTCGAGACGGGGCTCTGGTGTCGATCGCGTCGCTGCCCTCGCTGCTGTATCCACAGGCACCCGAGTCGGTCACCCTCGACGTTCAGCTGCTCGACTTCGGGTGGCTGGACCGAGGCAAGCCCGTCGCAGACGGGTCGGTCATCGATCTCACGCGAACGGATTCGAGGGCAGACGCTGCTCTCGTCGCCGAGATGGTGACCCGGGCGTTCCGCGAGCTGTGGAACGTTCCCCATCCGTCGTTTCTCAGCGTGTGGGGCGTCGCCGCAGACGGAGCCGCCTCGGGGCCGATCGACCTCCAGCGCGGAATCGTCGGCGTCCGGACCAGCGCTGCCGTGGACGGCAGTGCCGAGTCGACGCCGACCGATCCCCCGTCCGACATCACCGACGTTCCCGACGAACTGCGATCACTGCACACCCTGTGCCAATTGACCGGTCGAAAAGCCGACGCGCAAACAGTGCACTCGGTGTGCGTGGGGGCGGACATCGATGAACTCGGTGTACACGCGCTCGCCCTGCATCGCTCGGCTGCCGCACACTCGGACCGCAGCGCAGCCGAGGGAACAGGCACCTCGATCGCGGTGTGGACGGGACTGGCCCGAACCTGGCTGTTGGTTGCCCGCAGTATCGCAGCTGCAGCCGGATCGGACCGGCACGCCTGTCGCTGAACTGCTACAGAATCCTTCGCCGCAATCCGCTGGCCCGCAGGACCTGACGTTCGACTCCGGCTCGGATGGCCTCCTCGGTGCCGATCACCCGTACATGCGACCGCGCACGGGTGATCGCGGTGTAGAGCAACTCGCGAGTGAGCAGAGTCGATGCTTCGGCGGGCAACAGAACCGACACGGTGTCGTACTGACTTCCCTGGCTCCGGTGAATCGTCATCGCGTACACGGTCTGGACGGCAGAGAGGACGTTCGGGTGAATGAGAACGTGGCCGCGACCCCGCGCGAAAGCAGCCATCGGAGTTCCGTTCTCACCCGACACCACAACACCCGTGTCTCCGTTGTAGATTCGCGCTTCGTGATCGTTGGCCGTCACCAGCAGCGGCTGACCGGGGTACCAGTAGGCGGGGTCGACGAAGGCCTTGTTCGCTTCTCCCACCCACTCGAGTGCCAGCCGATCCCACAGCGCAACGCCCCACCGCCCCTCACGGTGCGCGCACAGAAGTCGATGCTTCTCCAGTCCCAGCAGCGCCGCGGCGGCGTCACCGCGGGTTGCCGCCGCTGTGACCTCGGCGGCGGTGTCGACCACGTCGGCCCGCAATGCGTCGGTGTCCTCGGGTGCATGGAACGAGATCTGGTCGTCACCGGATTCGAGTAGTTTCATCACCTCGTCACCGCGGCCGTCTCGAACTGCGACGGCCAGACGGGCGATCGCGCCACCGAATCGTCGACCGCGGCTGAGCCGAACCACTCCGCCGCGCAACCTGTCTCGCTCGAACGCACTGAGCGCCGCCTCGTCCGGATCCTCGGCTGCGTCGAAATCCGCGTCGACCAGGTGCGCCAACACAGGGTTCTCGGTGCCAGTGACCGGCCGTGCGACGAGGTCGGCCAACACTGCTCCGGCGTCGACGGACGTCAACTGATCGGGATCGCCCACCAGTATCAACCGCGATTCCGGTCGAACTGCTTCGAGCAGCCGGCACATCATCGTCAACGACACCATCGACGTCTCGTCGACGACCACCACGTCGTACGGCAGTCGATCGTGGGAGTCATGACGAAACCTGGTCTTGCTGCCCGGTTTCCACCCGAGCAGGCGATGCAGAGTCATTGCTTTCAGTTCTGCCGGGAGACCCAGCAGTCCCGCTTGCTCGGCCACCGACTCCTGCAGACGAGCGGCAGCCTTGCCGGTGGGGGCGGCAAGACCGATTCTCACATCGCTGCCGTGTTCTCGAACCAACAGCGCCAGAATTCGAGCCACCGTGTGGGTCTTACCGGTGCCCGGCCCGCCCGCTATGACCGTGGTCCAGTGCGTCGCCGCGAGGGCTGCTGCAATCCGCTGTCGATCGGGAGGGGTGGTGGGTGCGCCGGATTCGTCGATGAACAATTCGGCCAACGCACGGTCGATCTTTGCACCGTCGACGACGGGGTGCGACTGCGATCGAGCGTCGAGTATTCCTCGAACTGTGTTCTCCTGCAAGTGATATCGATCCAGGTACAGCAGTTCACCCAGGTCGGTGCGCACCAGCTTGAGCGGCGTCAGCGGCCCGTTGGCGCTGCCGACCACGAGCGGGCTGACCGCCAACCCGTCGAGAACGTCGGACAGATCGGGCCAGGGAAGAAGGCTCGGATCCACGTCCGATTCCTCGTCCACCGTGACATCACGCAGTCGCTGCAGGTCGAGACATATCGATCCGGATCGCACTGCGCGCACCGTCAGAGCCGTGGCGAGCAGCACCGGTTCGGAGGCTTCCCCGGCCAGGGCACCGAGCCGCAACGCCACGTGCACGTCGGCCGCTGTCAGTACACCGGCGTCGTTGAAGGACCGCAGAATTCCGCTGCCGCGCAGCGCCGTCGAGACACTCGTCATCGTTGCACCTTTCCGGCGAGCAGATCCGACAACTCGACCACCAGTGCCGCAGGCGGATCCCAGTCGAACACACCGCAGCCGGCCGGAGTCTGCGGCCCCACCATGCCCCGAACGAACAGGTACCGTACTCCGCCGAGATGCGTCTCCGGCCGGTAGTTCGGTTGACGCCATCGCAAATACCTGTGCAACGCAACGGCATACAGAATGGCCTGCAGCGGATAGTGCGACCGCATCATCTCCTGCGCCATCTTCTCGCGCGTGAAATTGCCGGTCGTCAGATCGCCTCGGGCCAGGCGGTTGGTCTTGTAGTCGACCACGATGTAGCGAGGGCCGGGTACCCGAAGAACGGAGTCGATACTTCCGGTGAGAAAGCCGCGCAGTGGGGTGGCTTCCACTGAATCGAGCAGATCGGCGTAGTCCGCGAGGACATCCGCCGGGTCGAGATGTCGACGCAGCAGCTGCGCAACCGATGTCAGAGTCACGCTCGAGTCCACCGGGTCGTCGCCTCCGGCCAAGGGCAGCTCGAAATCCAACTCGGCCAGGTGGTCGTTCGGCGCGATGTCGGCCAGCGTCCCGAAGCCCAGCGGTGTCTGCATCACCGGCAACAGAGCGGCTGCCAGAGCCGTCGGATCGACATCTGCCATCCGTGAGGCAACGGCAGCTCTGCAGCGTTGCTCGAGTTCGGACAGTAGATCGGCTGCGGAGGTATCGACGTGTTCGAGGGCCTCGTGCACCAGGGTTCCGAATGCGGCACCGGCCGGCATGCCGTTCATCGGTGACGCGATCCCGTCCACGGGCTCGTCCGGGTTCGCGCTTCCCAGCGGAGGTTCGACAGGCTCATCCGCTTTCTCGGGCCGCTCGGCCTCACTGGTCACCCCCACCTCCGGCTCGACGGGCGACGCATCGTGCGCGTGAGCGGTCAAGGCCGAGTAGGACGTTCGACGCCACAGCAAATCCAGAGCACGCCCGAAGCGAGCGGCAGTGACGTCGCGGTGTTCCTCCTCGGGTCGAACCCACTGCTGATCCGAGGGTGGTGTGGGGCCGACTGCCTCGATCGAGATCAGATCCGCTGACGGACCGACCCAGGATTGCACGCGGTTGGCGGTAGTGGCGTCGTCGAGCACCTTGTACGACGGCTCCGGCTGCGCAATCCCCGGAATGCGGCCGAACAGCATGCGGTGCAACGACGACGTAGCAGTGTTGCGTCCCGGTGCCCACCACAACACCACCTGGCACTGGGCTCTGGTGAGTCCCACGTACAGCAGCCGTAGTTCTTCTCCGGCTTCTTCACGATCGTTGACAAGCTTTCGTGCTGCGTAGCCGGCCCCGGAGGGACCGCCGACGTCCCGGATGCGGTGGCCGTCCTCGTGCAGCAGCAGGGTCGACGGTGAGCTGAAGTAGAGCGTGTCCCAGGCGTACGGAAGGTAGACGACGGGAAATTCCAGCCCCTTGCTCCCGTGCGTTGTCATGATCTGCACTGCCGCCGAGTCACTGTCGAGCCGGCGACTGCGATCGGTGGAACCGCCGGCTGCCGGTTCCTTGATTCGATCGGTGAGCCACCGAGTGAGAGCGGTGATTCCGTACGATTCGGATACCGCTGCGCGATTGAGCAGTTGGGCGATGTGCCGCAAGTCGGTCATCGTGCGCTCCCCCGCCTCGACCGCGAGCAACCGAGCATCGAGACCCGACTGAGCCGACACCCGCTCGAACACTGCAGCGAAACCCGCCTCGTCGAACAGCACGGAGTACTCACGCAGCCGGCTGCTCACCTGCGACAGAGCGTCCTCGGCCCCGGAATCGAGTTGGGCGGCAGTCCAACCGAGCAAAGGTGTCAGGGCTGCGAGTCTGACGCGGTCGGTGCGGTGCGGTTGTTCGATCGCCTGCAGTAGCCACAACCAGTGTCGAGCACTGTCGGTGCCGAAGACGCTGGTGCTGCTCGACACCACCGACGGCACACCCACTGCGTCGAGCGCATCTCGAATCAGCGCAACCTGTTTGGTCGTGCGAGTCAACACCGCGATATCCCGCGGTTCGACCGTCCTCGGCCCGTCCGGCCGGTCCATGACGGCGTTCCCGGACAGGAGCGTCACGATCTCGGCCGCCACATCTGCAGCCACCCGAGAGCGGAGTCGATCCACCGCCGGGAATCCCGAACGCAACGGTCCTGCTCCGGTTCGGGGCAGATAGCGCAGCCGCAACGGAGGATGTCCTGTCATGCGCGAGAACGGGTTCCGCGCTTCGACGCGATGGACGACGATGTCGTCGTGTCCGAGGGCGGCACCTCCGTAGAGATGGTCCAACGCGTCGAGGAGCCCGGAGTCGCTACGCCAGTTCGCCGTCAGCTCGTACAGATGATCGGCCGACTGCACCGCATCCAGATAACTCAGCACTTCGGCACCGCGGAAAGCGTAGATGGCCTGCTTCGGATCTCCGACGAGGATCAATGTCGTGTAGCCGTGAAAGCCCCGGCGCAGGATGTCCCACTGCATGGGGTCGGTGTCCTGGAATTCGTCGATCAACACGACACGGAACCGGTCTCGCACGCGCGCGCATGCTGCCTCCCCGTGCACGGGATCGGACAACACCGAGTGCAGCAGTCCGAGTAGATCGTTGTAGTCGCGGATGCCGAGAAGACGTTTGCGACGCTCGACCTCACGGCGGGCCTCCCGAGCGAACTGCACCCGCAGGGCGGCTTCCCGGTTGCCGTCGTCACCGTCGAGGTCGTCGATGTCGGGATACAGGATCGACTGTTGATCTCCGACGGCAGCCGCGGCCAGTTGTTGGGCGTCGCGTCGCCCGAACGGTGGTGCCTCGTCGTCGCCGCTGAACATCTGCAGATATAGATCGTCGACCACCTGCTCGAGCAGATCCGACACCGACTCGACGAACGTGGATTCGGGTTCGCGCTCACCCGCGATACCCAGCCCGTCGAGCATGCGTTGACAGAAGCTGTGCGTGGTGACGATCGTCCCAGCGTCGAAGTCCGACAGCGCTTTACGCAGACGTCGGCGCCGCTTGTCCACTTCGTCGTCGTCTGCCGCGGCGAGAAAGGCGACGAGAGGGTCGCGCGCATTACGCGCAGCATCCGGATCCCCGAGGTCTCGGGCGATCGACGCGAACCGGCTGCGGGTGCGATCGCGCAGTTCCTGGGTCGCGGCCCGACTGAACGTCACCAGAAGTAGATCCGAGATCTCGGCCAGTCCTTCGGCGATGTACCGCGCCGCAAGTCCGACGATCGCGTACGTCTTGCCCGTTCCTGCACTGGCCTCGAGCACGGTCGTCCCGGTGGGCATCGGACCGAGTAGGTCGAATCCGCGTGCGGCGGTCATGCGTTCCCCATGTTCTCTGCGGCCAGCAATGGATCCCACAACCGGCGGGAGAGAACTCCGAAGCGGCTCTGCTCGTTCGCGGGGTCGGTCTCGTCGTCGAGAGGGCTCGGATCGAGCAAGGTTCCGAACGAGAGCGTCGGGCCGTGCACGTATCGCAACGATCGGTCGGTGCCGTCACCGAAATCGCCGCGCCACGCCCAACCGGCAGATTCGTAACCGTCCTCGATCGATCCGCCGCCGAACCGCTTCTCCGCGTAGGCAGCTGCCGTCCCGGTCGAGATCGGCAGCGGCGCAACCAATCCGCGATCCCGCAGGTCCACCACGTCGCGGAGTACCGCGAGGGGATTCGGAGGGGTCGTCAGGCGGGACCGGCGAGGCGGACGCATTCCGCTGGCGCGCCCGATGGTGACCGCGCTCCACTCCCCCGGCTCGGACGCTGCCACCGCCAGCAGACGCACCCACGCCGCGAGCCTGTGCTTGGCCGCCAGCCGTGAGTAGGACGAACGCACGAGTGTCCGGTCGTGAATGCCGGTGACGGTACCGGTCAGACGTCGCCCATCACCGAGATCGACCACGATGTCGGTGGTCTCGGCCGGGCCTTCGTGAAACGGCGCGGCCGCGTCGGCGATGATTCCGACGACTCGGCGGATGTCGGACATCTCGCGTCGACCTTGATGAAACGGAGGCAACGTGCCCCGACGCCATTCGGCGTCGGCGCATTCGCCGATGTCCGTGCCGGCCAGCACCGCTGCCAACATCCGATCGCCGATGTTCCACCGAGACAACGGATCCAGTTCGATGTCGAGACTGTCCGCCAGATCGTCTTCGAGCTCGGGAACTCGAAACCCGAGACGTTGACGCAGAAACGCCTGAACCGGATTCTCCACGAACGCGATCACGTCCGCGAGTTCCACGTCGCCCGAATTCGCTGGGGGCAATGCATCTGGCAAGAACAACGGCACCGGCACGGACGGTCGCTGCTGAGACACGGCGCCCGCCAACGCCACCGTGTCGAAGCTGAACGGGTGTCGGGCCTCGAAATTGCGAGGATCGAAGGGCTGCAGCGGATGCCGGTGTTCGACGCTACGGCCGGCGGTCACGTCGAGGACGTCCATCAACTCGCGCAGTGGGATCGCGGGCGGCTTGGTCGATCCGTCGACGGGGTCGGCACCGGTGTAGAAGAGCAGTAGCTTTTCTTCGGCGGACATCACGGCGTCGAGCAGTAGCTGTCGGTCCTCGCTGCGGATGTCGCGTTCGCCGACGGCCGGGTCGCGTGCGAGGACGTCGTCTCCGTCGAGGCTGCCGACGCGGGGAAACACCTCGTCGTCGAGACCGAGAAGGATCACGACGCGGTGCGGGACCGATCGCATCGGCACCATCGTGCACACGGTGAGCTCTCCGGTGCGAAAGTTCGCTCGTGTGGGGCGGCCGGTGAGCCGGCCACCGAGCATGGCGCGCACGTCCGCCAGCCGCAGCTCGGCGGTGTCGCCGTGTTCGGCGGCCTCGGCGATCTCGCGATGCGCTTGCGCCAGTTGCCATTCGTCGGCGGTGGGCACGTCGGCGAGCAGATCGAGGGTGCGGCCGAGCTGCCGCGTCCATTCGGTCACGGGGGCGCGCCCGGACAGCGCCCGTAGTACCGAGGCGAGCCGGTCGACCAGCTCGGCGAATCTGCCCACAAGCCCGATGTCGTTACTGTCCACGTCGTCGAGGGGCAGCGCGAGGTCGAGATAGTCGTTCCCACTCTCGTCCGCCGCCACTCCGAGGAGAATACGGTCGAGTGCGGACTTGAAGGTGTTCTGCCGAAAGTTGTTCAACCCGAAGGATTCTCGTTGTCGCACCGTCAAACCCCAGCGGGCTCCGGACGTGGCGACCCATTCGCGGAGGCGTTCGAGGTCGTCGTCGGTGAACGAGAACTTCTGCCGCACCGGGCCGCTCGCCGCGAAATCGAGTAGTTCGCTGGCCGTCACTCGCCCCTCGGAGAAGTCGAGCACCGTAGCCACCACATCCAGTACCGGATTGGTGCGACGCAGGCCCCTATCGGCAAGCCGGACCCGCAGTCGATGACCGGGATGCACCAATGTGGCTTGGCCGAAATTGGCACGGATCAGCGGCGCATAGGTCTCGACGTCCGGGCACATGACGAGCACGTCACGGGGTTCGAGAGTCGGGTCGTCGGTGAACAGATGCAGCAGAGACTCGCGCAGCACCTCGACCTGGCGAGCAGGCCCATGACATGCGTGAATCTGCACGCTGCCGTCGGCGAACGCTGGATCGCCGACCGTCGTTGCGTCGGAGGGCACTTCGTCGCCGGCGATGTCGGATTGGATCGTTCCGAGCAAGGTCCGCGTTGGTTCGGGCCCTTCGTGGTGCACGGTGTGATCGGCGATCGAGCCGATGGTTGTTTGCAGTTCCCGCACGTCGCGCGACAGACTCGCCAGCAGCGGGTGCTCGACGGCCAGAGCGGTCACATCGTCGCGCCGTCGGGTGGCCGCCGGGATGTCGGCGAGTGTGGCCCACATCGACGGGCTGGGGTGCGGGATCCAGATGTGGACGTCGCGGTGGTGCGCGAGCGCGTGCAGGATGTCGAGCTGGTCGGCGGTCAGCCGAGTCGGACCGAACACCGACAACCTGGACGGTAGGTCCACCGCGTTCGGTTCCGATCGCAGTGTCGAACACGTATCGGGAAGGCGCTCGGCGGGACTCGGACTGCCGATCCGCTCGCGTACCAGGCTCCATATCCGCGGTTGCCACGTCAGGTCGTCGTCCAGTTCCTGGCCGAGCCCGTCGGTGAATCGTCCGGCGCGCCAGTCGCGCAGCATCTGGGGTCGCTGAGATCCGTAGGCGCGGAACAGCTCCGCGATGTGCGCGGCCGTCGACCAGCGGCGCCCTACCCGATGATCGTCCGACCCTGAACCCAGATGCTTGGAGAGCACCGCGGCCCACGGTTCGGTGCGGCAGTCGTCGATCACCGACAGCGCGGTCCACAGCACTCGATTGTGAGACCACGGGTCGTCGTCGGGATCGATGCCGTCGACCTCGGAGATGGTGCGCGTGACCAACCTCGCCGGGCTCGGAAACTCGATGTTCGCAGCTATTCCATCACCGTCGGGAGCACCCAGGACGCTCGACAGACGCTGGGTGAGCCACCGCTCGACACCTCTTGCCGGCACCGACACGATTTCGGGCACGAAGGCATCGGGCAGCGGCTCGGACAGTACATCGGCGAGGGCCGCAGCGAGCGTTCCTGCACGTTCGGCGCGGTGGAGCGTCAACACGGTCGAAGTCCCCTGCCTGCTCGTCTGAGAACGCCCGAATTCGGACTGGTGACGACCCTACTCGAGCCACCGACAAGTTCTGTCCGGTGAGTCGAGCCCTCGGCACCGGTCCGTATGTGCAGAACCCGACAGCAACGGAGGAGAACGGCATGTTCAGATACATTTTCGCGGTCGTGGCGGTCCGGGATATCGATATCGCGAACGCCTGGTACGAGAAGTTGTTCGACCGCCGGGCGGACAACAATCCGATGTCGACACTGGTGGAGTGGCAGGCCGCTCCCGGAGCATGGGTGCAGGTGACCGTCGATTCCGAGCGTGCAGGCTCGTCGCTGTTCAATGTGGCGGTCGACGACCTCGAATCGTTCGTGTCGGCGGCCCACTCGCGCGGAATCGACTTCGCCGACATCGTCGAAGCGAACAAGGGCGTTCGGCTGTCCACGGCCACGGATCCCGACGGCAATTCCATCACCGCTATCGGCGGTTTTCGCGAGCACTACTGAGCCGGGGCGTGCCGTCTCGGCTCGAGGTGTAACGACGCTCGCACGCGGTGCGACATGGTGGAAGGAAATGCGACCGCCCGGTTCGGAAGAACGTGGGGTTGCTCCCGTCTCGCGGACACCCTTCGCCGCGAGGCCGACACCCCGTGACCCGAGGACGATCCGACATGACCAGTGCCTACCCACCACCGTTCCAGCGCCCCGCACCCGAGCCAGCTCCTTCTCGACGCCCTCTCATCGGTGTGATCATTGCCTGTGGCGCAATCATTTTCGGTGCCGTCTTCTTGATCGGAGCGATCGCATCGTTCGAATTCGGTGCAGTACTCGTCGGAGCGTTGATGGTCGCCTCGGGCATCGCGTATCTGCGGTTGTCCCCCGAGCGTGGACGCAAGGGTTGGGCCGTACCGGCGATCGCTGTTCTTCCGGCATTGATCGTCATGGGAATGACGGGATCGACCGAACCCGAGAAGGTGGCCGTCACCCCGGTCGCGGCCGTGCCCGCGCTCCCCACCGTGACGACGACCTCCGCACGTCCGACGACCACCACACCGGCACCGACCACGACGACCACGGCCGCACCCACAACAGAGCCCGTCGCCGCGATCGTGGAAATACCGACGACGTCGGAGTACATCCCCGATCCCGAGCCCGTCTACATTCCCGAACCTGTCTACATCCCGGAGCCGGTGTACACACCCGAGCCCGTCTACACCGTTCCCGCGCCGTTGGCAGCGGTGCCGGAGAGCGTCTACTACGCAAACTGCTCCGCGGTGCGTGCAGCAGGCGCAGCCCCTATCTACGCCGGCGACCCGGGATACGCGAGCAAACTCGACCGCGACGGGGACGGGGTCGGCTGCGAGAACTAGTTCACCATCCGCCGTGTCAGCTCCGCAGCCTCGCGAGAGTATGCGACGAGCATGACGAGGTCGACGGATGGCCGCGCCGACTTGACGGCAAGGACCTGTCGAGTGATGGCGTCGTGCATCGGCCAACCGTAGGAGCCGGCCGAAATGAGTGGGAAAGCAATGGATTTCAGATTCATCGACGCCGCCAACGCCAGGCTGCGCAGGTAGCACAGGCGTAGTAGTTCGGATCTGTCTTCGTTCTTCGAATAGCGCGGGCCGACGGTGTGGATCACGCAACTGGCGCGCAACCTGCCTGCGGTGGTGGCCACAGCGGCACCGGTGTCGAGGCCGTGGGGCAGGGTGGTGGCCCGCAATGCCTTGCATTCCGCGAGGATCGTGGGGCCTCCGGCCCGATGCAGCGCGCCGTCCACCCCACCGCCGCCGAGGAGTCGGGTGTTGGCCGCATTGACGATCGCGTCTGCGGCCACCTCGGTGATATCACCGTGCACTACGTCGATGATCGTCATGCGTCGTCCTTTCTCTCGGCGATCGCGATGGCGATGCGATCGAGGTCGTCGGCGCGCAGCCCCGGGTAGCCGTGGACCAGCTCGCGCCACTGCGTCGGGACCGCCGACGCGCCCCACCGTGCACCGAGAAGTCCGCCTGCGATCGCGGCGGTGGTGTCGGTGTCCCCGCCTGCTCGGACACACAGTTCGAGCGCGGCAGGAAGGGGCAACGATGCGTCTGCCGCGCGATGTATCGCCCACCAGGCCGTTTGGAGCGCGTGCACGACCCAACCGTTCTTCGGGAAGTCGGTCGGCTCGCCCTCCCGAGCGCTGCCGAGCAGCGGCTGCCAGAAGTCCCGGACATCGGGTTCTTCGTGGCGCAGGAAGTCGGCGATACCGTCGTACGTTCCGTGTAGCACCGCGTGCCGGATCGCGTGCGACCACAGTTGACATGCCTGACCGGCACGAGGATCGGAGTGGGTCAGCGCGCTGATCCGCTCCGCAGCAGCCCGGCATCCGGTCACGTCGTCGAGATAGGCCAGCGCGACGGGCGCGGTCCGCATCAACGAGCCGTTTCCACCGGTCCGGCCGGTCAGCGACGCCGCGACCGCGGCCATCTCCGATCCGGTGCTCGCTCTCTGCGACAGCACTTTCCGGGTCTGATTGCCGACGTCGGGAGGATTCACCGCGAACCAGGCGCGGAAGTTCGCTGCCACCTCGTCGACGTCTCCGCCGATCTCGAGAGCGCTCGCAACGCACAGTGCCATCGACGTGTCATCGGTCCATTCCCCCGGGGCCCAGTCGAATGCGCCGCCGCCGATCATCGCAATGGCGGTCTCGTGCGTCGGATATCCGAATTCGTACCCCGCGCCCAACGCATCGCCCACTGCAGTGCCGAGCAGTACCCCACGCGCCCGATCCCGCTGATTGTCGGTCAAGTTCATTCGCTGCCCCTTAGATCGTTGTTGATCTAACAATAGATCAGACTTGCGCTAAGCTGCAACCCATGACGTGGACGGACCGAGACGGCAAGGCTCTGACCGATTACCCGCGACCTTCGGTTGCGGTCGATGTCGCGGTCCTGACGGTCCGTGAACAGCAGCTACAGGTCGTTGTCGTGCCCTCTGAGCGGGGCCTCGCACTTCCCGGAACGTTTCTGCGCCCGTCGGAAACCCTGACCGAAGCCGCCGAACGCGCACTCGAGTCCAAGGCGAACATCGTCGATCTGCAGTTCCACCAACTCAAGCTCTTCGACGAGCCCGGCCGCGACGACCGCGGTTGGGTGCTGTCGATGGCGCACGGCGCAGCCACACCGAGTCGATCACTGCCTGCGACAGCCGAATCGGTCGCCATCGACGGTGTGGTGCCGGGCTCGACGCTGGCGTTCGATCACAGCGAGATGGTCACCGAGGCAGTGCTGGACCTCCGAGCTCGCTACGCGCGAGAGATCGACCCTGCAGGATTCCTGGATTCCACCTTCACGCTCCTCGAACTGCGGTCGCTGTACGAAATCGTCTTCGATCGCGCGTTCTCCAAAGACACGTTTCGCCGCCACGTCATCACCGCACTCGAGGGAACGAGCACGACGACGACGGCAGGTGGCGGTCGCCCGGCCGAGTTGTATCGCCGGGCACCCGATGCTGCACTGGCCGCTTCCGCGGACTCGTTCCTTCGCGGCTAGAGGCGTCGCGCGACGAAACCGGACATGCCAGCGGATAAGCTGCGAGCCATGGGATCGAAGCGGCCTGCCAACCGCGGACAGAAACGTGCAGAAAAGACCAAGGCCCGGCAACGGCGTCACCAGCAATCCCGGCCGGCACCGACCGGTGTCGTATCCGAGCGGATCAGCGATCTGATCGACGGTTTCGTCGAGTGGCTCGACGAGAGCGAGATGTCGGAGCAGGCCGAGGCAATCTCACGGTTGGTGTCGTCGACACTGACCCAGTTGTCCGGTGCGCGCCACGGGTTCTCCCCCAGCGCGTGGATTCCCGCCGATGCGCACCTGCTGGTGGATGCTGCAGAACGCATTCTGCAGGAGGAATCGGAGACCGCCGAGGAACCGGCGGTGAACCTGGTTCTCACGTCGCTGCAGTATCTGACGTTCCTCGACGAGACCGATCTGTGGGACGGCAGCCCGGAGGACTACGCACACTGCATGGAAGACCTCTCCGACTTCCTCGAGGGCGACGAGCCCGACATGCTCGACGCAGACGACATCGATCTGCCGAACGTCTCGCTCGACCAGGAGCTTGCGGCCATTTCGGCTCTGCCGCTGTTGCCTGCGCTCGATGACATCGTTGCTCGCGTCGCCGACGGACTGGCAGTGTCGGACGACGTCCATCTACGCACCGCCGTCGGCCCGGCTCCACTCGACTCCGCCGCACTCGCCGAGTCCTCGGACGTTGCAGCCGTCGATTACTGGTCGACGGCCATCGCGACCGAATTGGTACGGATCGACGGCGACACGGCCAAGCTCGGCGACAACGCCCCGTCTCTGGCCAAGCGTGAGGCGGAGACCGTTCATGAGCTGGTTGCCGAACACGTCCGAGTGCAGCTGTCCGGAGACGCCGACGACCCCGACGTGTCCCGTTCGCTTGCCAACACGTTCGCGGTTCAAACCCTGCTGGCCGCGATGACCGACGAGCTGCCTCTGAACAACGAGGGCGAGGACTACGCCGATTTGGAAGGTGAGGACCTGCGGACGGCGCAGCTGATCGACCACCGGGTTCGATCTCTGATCGAGCAAGGCATTCTCGTGCGAATCGAAGAAGTCCTGGCGGTTCCACATGCGCTGCGTCCCGCTGTTCTGGACGGGGTGGCCGAGGCGCACCCTTTCGGGGCGCTGGACGAGGAGACGCACGAGCCGCTCGAGGACTCGGCGTCGTCGTGAACGCACTCGCGCGCGCCGAGACTCTGTCGGTGCTCGCCGCTAGCGTGACCGACGCCGCGTTATCTCAGCGCGATTCGGGTAAGGAGCCGACATGAGCGATTCACTCGAGTTCGACTTCGACGTCGACTCGGCATGGATGCACTTCCAGCGCCGGCTCGGCGAGTACGTCAGCGCCATGCGCGACGGTGACGCCTTGGTGATCGAGTCTCGATACGACAGCACGGACGGCGTTCCCGACACCGCGGCCTGCGTCCAGTTCTACGCCTGGGATCTCGACATGGTTCGCTGCGAGCTGCCCGCCAACGAGCACCTCCACAGTAGTCGCGCCATCACCGACGCTCAGCGAGAAGCACTGCACGCGTTGGGCTTTCGAACGTCTCGGGATTCCGAGCCGACACCACCCCACGTCGACCGCAATCGTTCGTGGTCCGATGATCTGGCGAAGAAGACGGTCGCGGTGTTCCGTGACATCTGGGGCCTGCCGCACCCGTCCTTTCTGAGTTCGCGGGCCACCGGACGCTACGACGTGCCGAGCTTCGAGGCCAGCACCGAACCCGTCGCCGCAGTCGTTCCACTGTGCGTGCAGCCCAAAGGCAAGGACCACCTGCAGCAACTGGTCGATCGTGCACTCGAACCCTGGTTCGGCTTTCCGCCCGATCACGACCCCGACGGCGACATTCCTCTGCGATTCGTCAACGGGACCGCATACGTCACGGTCAAATCCACCGAGCCGGTCGTCGAGATCAACTCGACGTTGGTACACGCGGTCACCGGTCGCACCCGCGCGGCCGAGTTGCTGGTCGATCTCAACGTGCAGCTTCCCGACGTGATGTTGCATCTCGTCCAGGACTGCATCGTGGCCCAGGTACGTGTCAGCGGATCACCGTTCGTGGCCGATCACCTGCTGTGGGCGGTCCGGATGCTCTCGCACGTGTGGGAGCAGGTCGACGACAAGTTCGCCGAGGACTTCGGGGGCAGGCTCGGCGAACCGACCCCTCCGGTCCTCGAAGGTGACGACTTCCCGGACGGTCTGCTCGCGTTGATTGAGCTGATCGCGGATTCGCCCGATGCTGTCGAGCCACGCACCGTCCTCGAGTGCTGCTCTTCGGACCGTGACGTGGTCGTGTCGTATCTCCGCATCAGCGCCGAGCAGGAGGCATCGTGGCGCGGCATGGCGGTAGCCGCGGACCTGGGCGACGAACACTGCGATGTGGACGAGGCGGATCGCGAGGCCGCGAACTGGGGTCGCGCAGTGGCTGCCCTGCGGGAGGTGCTGCGGAGCACCCCCGAACAGGTCACTCCTGTGGTCGATCCGTCGGCGATCCAATTGCAGCTGTTCGAGACCGACGAAGTCGCGGAGGTGTCCGACGAGCGTTCGGACGATCAGTAGCGCCATCCGAAACAGAAAAGTTTCGACGGGCTTCCCTTTCATGTTAACTGGGGTTACATTAACTCCATGTTCGCATCACGTTTGGAGAAGCCATGACACTGACGACCGGCACCACGTCCGTTTCGGTGGACATCGACGCCACGGACGAGCAGCAGTACAACGAAACACTCACGTTGCTGTCCGAGGGTTCGGTGCACAAACACTTCGATCCTTACGTCGACATCGACTGGGAGTCCGAGAAGTTCGCGGTTCCCGCGAACGATCCCCGCTGGGTACTGCCCGCCAAGACCGACCCCATCGGGGGCCATGACTGGTACAAGTCCCTGCCGCTGGACCGGCAGATCGAGATCGGTATGTGGCGTCAGGCCAATGTCGCCAAGGTCGGCCTGCAGTTCGAGAACATCCTGATCCGCGGCATGATGCAGTACGTATTCTCGCTGCCCAACGGTTCGGCCGAGGCGCGCTACTGCACCCACGAATCCATCGAAGAGTGCAACCACACCCTGATGTTCCAGGAGATGGTCAATCGGGTGGGTTCCGACGCTCCCGGCATGAGTCGACCGATGAAGATGCTCTCGCCGTTCATCCCCCTGTTCGCGACGCTGCTACCCGAGTTGTTCTTCGTCGGCGTCCTCGCAGGCGAGGAACCCATCGACCACATCCAGAAGTCGGTGCTTCGCTCGGGCGAAGAGATCCATCCGATCATGCAGAGCGTGATGGCCATTCACGTGGCCGAGGAGGCTCGGCACATCTCCTTCGCGCACCAGCTCCTGCGTCGTCGTGTGCCCAAGATGTCCAGGATCGGACGCTTCCTGCTGTCGCTGGCCTTCCCGGTCACGATGCGCATTCTGTGCGACGTCATCGTCATCCCGCCGAAGAAATTCTGGACGAAGTTCGACATTCCGAAGAGTGTCAAGAAGGACCTCTTCTGGGGAACCGAGCAGTCGCAGCACGCTCTGCAGGACTACTTCGGTGATGTGCGCATGCTGGCCACCGATACCGGAATGATGAACCGGGCGGCTCGCCTGATGTGGAAGCTGTGTGGAATCGACGGCAAGGCATCACGTTTCCGTAGTGAGCCGGACCGCAGCTCCAGCCAGTTCGCCGCATAGCCCTCTCGACACCCCACGCGCCAGTTATCCGTACAGCAGCGCCCGCCGTCAGGAACCCCACATGCCCCACGTCGTCACCCAATCATGTTGCAGCGACGCGTCGTGCGTCTACGCGTGCCCCGTCAACTGCATACACCCCACCCCCGACGAGCCGGACTTCCTGACGGCGGAAATGCTGCACATCGACCCGCAATCGTGTGTCGACTGTGGTGCCTGTGTGTCGGCCTGCCCGGTGGACGCCATCGTTCCCCAGGCCAAACTGACCGAGGCTCAACTTCCGTTCCTGACCATCAACGCCGACTTCTACAAGCAGGAGCGGCCGCCACGGCCGATTCTGGCTCCGGTCACGCCGGCCGCCTCGGTGTCGAGAGATCGCCAACCGCTCCGAGTGGCGATCGTCGGGTCCGGACCCTCGGCGATGTACGCGGCCGACGAGCTGCTCACGCAGCCGGGGGTCAGCGTCGATGTCTACGATCGGCTTCCGCAACCGCACGGTCTGGCACGCCTGGGTGTTGCACCCGACCACCAGAAGACGCGTCAAGTGTCACGGCTGTTCGAAACCATCTCGGCGCAAAAGGGATTCACCTATCACCTCGGCGTCGAGGTAGGAAAAGACGTGACGCACGACGAGTTGATGGACACCCATCACGCTGTGATCTATGCGGTCGGAGCGTCGTCGGATCGCGAACTCGGTATCCCCGGAGCCGAACTGCCCGGGCGCACGTCGGCGACCGACTTCGTCGCCTGGTACAACGGCCATCCCGATCACGCTCACCGCACGTTCGATCTGTCACACGAACGAGCGGTCGTCATCGGCAACGGCAACGTCGCACTCGACGTGGCCCGGATCCTGACCATGGACCCCGACGCACTCGCCGCGACCGACATCGCCCCCCACGCCTTGGAAGCGCTGCGCCACAGTGCCATTCGAGAGGTGATGGTCGTCGGTCGGCGTGGCGTGGCGCAATCCGCGTTCACCGTGCCCGAATTCGCGGGACTGCTGACCGTCCCCGATATCGATCTCACCGTCGATCGCAGCGAGCTCGCACTGGATCCGGTGACGGTACGACTGGCCGGCACCAACGACCTGCCTCACGCCGTCGCCCAGAAGCTGCAACTGCTGCGGCACGTCGACGAGTCACCCGAGCACATCGACGGCCGAAAGCGCGTCACGCTGCGCTACCTGCTCTCCCCCACTCGAATCCTGGGCACGGATCGGGTCACCGGGGTCGAGTTCGAGCGCATGGGTCTGACCGCCGACACCGACGATGTGGTGCGCAGTACCGCCACCGGCGAGATCGAAACGATCGACGCCGGCCTCGTCCTCACCTCCATCGGATACCGCGGCGTCGCGCTGCCGGGAATTCCGTTCGATCACGCAGTCGGCATCATCCCCAACCTCGGCGGCCGCGTCCTCGAGGAAGTGGGCGGATCCCCGTCGACCGGTACGTACGTCACCGGGTGGATCAAGAGAGGACCTTCGGGCTTCATCGGCACCAACAAGTCGTGTGCTCAGGAGACCGTCGGACATCTGGTCGACGACTTCAACGCAGGCCGCCTGACCGATCCGATCGATCTGCCGAGCGCATGGACGGCGGGCTCGGGTCGAGGGTCGCTGCGTCGCTCGAAAGACAAATTGCTGGCACTGCGCCGATCCTGACCGATCGGCTCCGACACCCCACCCGGTCGGGATCAATGCGACTGTCAGTCGTTCTGAGTGCAACAAAGCCACATTCATCCGGGCAGGGGTGAGGTTGAAGCGTCTACTATTAGGGTAGGTACTTTCATCGGCCACCGATTCGCGGCGGGCCAACACCTCGAGGAGACCGAGATGCCGGGCCTGCGTCGCATCACAGCCACAGCCGCTGTCCCATTTGTCGGAATTGCCATCGCGCTCGCGTGCGCCGCACCGGCGCAGGCCCTGCCCACACCGGGCGATCTGGCAGATGTGCCGGCGCGGACGTCGATCTCGTACGAACACGTTCCGACGGGTACGTACGTCGGCAGCGCAGAGGACAATTCGGCGCGCCCGGGGTTGTCGACGGTCAAGCTCTACATGGCCGACTACGTCGTGCGTTTCGGAGACGGTTCGCCGCGAGATCGCGACCTGGCCGCACGCATGGTCCAGGTCAGTGACGACGGTGCCGCCTCGGTACTCGACAACAAATATCCCCAGGCCATCGATTCGACGGCAACGGAGTTCGGACTCACCTCTACCTCGCGGGGCGGTTTCTGGGGCAGTTCCTACACCAGCACAGCCGACACCGTGCGATTCCTGGCGGCGAAGAAGCGAACAGACCCCGCCAGCCCGGTCCTCGGCTGGATGAACTCCGCCGCACCGGTTGCAGCCGACGGAACCGTGCAGGACTGGGGCACCCAGCAACTACCCGGCGTGACCGGTAGCAAATGGGGATGGGCCGACGACGGATCGAGCGTGGTTGCGTCCGCGTCGATCGGTGACGAATTCGTCGTGGCTTCCAACACGTATGGACCGCGCCGCTCACAGACCGACGACGTCCTGGCAGCGCTCGGCGGCGTCGAGTTGACGGCACCGCCCGCTGCTTCTCCTGTACCGAACCTTCCCGTGATTCCCGGCCTGCCGTCGGTGGAAGAACTGCTGCTGATGCTCGCTCCTCGCTGACATGTTCGAATAACTTGTCGGACCCCTCCCCTACTCTGCGATTCACCGAAAAGTTCGGGGACCACACCGGGGGACGTGGAGGGGACGACGATGAGTCGTATCGATCTGGACAGCTTTCAAAATATTCACCGCACCGGTCAAATCCGGCCGGACGCGGATCCGGTTCGCCTCGTCGAAATGGGCCTCGACTACGCCACTCGAGGGTCAGGGTGGAAGGCGTACGTTCGGCTGGTTGCAGACCGTCTCGCGAAACTCGAGTGCACGCCCGAAGTCGATCCTGCGTACGCCGTATCAGCACGGATACTCGACCACTCTGTCGACAGGTTGTTCGAGATCGGTTGGCAGCCGGCCGAACTCGCGCACGCTACTCGAAAGATGGTCGGGGGCGCGGCCGGATTGCTCGTGGTGGAGGCGGTCGCCACCCATGCGGGGCGTTCCTCTGCCCTCACCAACGCACCCGATTCCTGGCGAGAGCAACTGATCGATCTGAAAATCGATTCCACCGCAGGCGTGTCCGTCGAACGCCTCCGAAGGTGGTGTGCGAGGCCTCGGGTCTCCACGTCCGACTCCTGGAACACGGTGTTGACCGTCCTCGGTCATACGACCGCACTGGGTTCACTCGACAAGCTGGTTCCCATTCCATCGCAGTGGTCGTCGGTTCGATCCTCGCCCGCACCGTCATCGGCCCACAAGAGTGGCGTCTCGGATCCCAAGATGCTGGGCAAGATCCGGGGGTTACTGGCAAAGGCGGAGTCCACCCAGTTTCCGGCCGAGGCCGAGGCGTTTTCGGCGAAGGCTCAAGATCTCATGACCCGCTATGCCATCGACCATGCGCTGCTCGAGTCCGACAACCCGCGCGGTTCGATCGGCGACGTGACCACCCGCCGCATCTTGGTCGACAGTCCGTACTCGGAGGCCAAGTCTCTTCTCCTGCACAGTGTTTGCGAAGCAAATGGTGCCCGAACCCTGTGGTACAAGCGATTCGCTCTGGTCAACATCGTCGGGCTCGAAGTCGATCTGGATTTGTGCGAACTGCTGTTCACATCGCTACTCGTGCAGTCTTCTCGCGCACTCGACGAACTCGCCGAATCACCGGAAGCCCGAGGTCGCAGCTTCAGGAAATCTTTTCTGATCGCGTACGCCCACCGTATCGGCCAGCGCTTGCTGGAAGCTCGGGAGCGAGCTACAAAGGCGGCGTCGGAGCATCACGGTAGCGCCTTGCTGCCGATCTTGGCCGAGCGCAGCGATGCCGTGAACAAGGCATTCACGGCCATGTATCCCTCGACAACGGAGGTGCGTATCGAGGCACGCGATCATGCGGGTCGACGTGCAGGCCGTGCCGCCGCCGAACGCGCCGACCTTACCGGTGGGCGCGAACGTATCGACAAATCAGATCTGGCCTCGTAGTGCGCGCTACATTGGCTGACATGACCGGTCTGGATACTCCGCTGACACCACTTCGCTTTCTCGAACGCGCTGCAGAGGTTCATCCCCACAAGATCGCCGTAGAGGATGGTCCGCGCACCTTCACCTACGAACAGTTCGCCGCCGCCGTCACCCGGCTCGCGCATGCACTGCGCGCGTCGGGGGTCGGCCACGGCGATCGGGTGGCCTACATTGCGTCGAACTCGGCAGAGCTGCTGTTCGCGCATTACGCGGTGCCACTGGCCGGTGCCGTTCTGGTCGCGATCAACACCAGGCTCTCGCCGGACGAAGTTCGGTACATCTGCGATCACTCCGGTTCGGTTCTGTTGGTGGGTGATTCGGCACTGCTGGCCGGTCTCGGAACAGATCCCATCGCAGATTCGGTCACCGAGATCGTCGAGACCCCCTCGGTGGACGGCACGTACGACAGGCTGCCGCACACCACGCGATACGACGCGTTCCTCGAACGGGGCACGGACGAACCGATGGATTGGGAGGTCGACGACGAGACGTCGACCATCACGATCAACTACACCTCGGGCACCACCGGTCGACCCAAGGGCGTGATGTACACCCACCGCGGTGCTTACCTCAACTCCCTGGGAGAACTTCACCACCAGGGATTCGGGGTCGACACCCGATATCTGTGGACTCTGCCGATGTTCCACTGCAACGGGTGGTGCACCACGTGGGCGGTCACAGCCGCGTCCGGCACACACGTGTGCCTTCGCGGAGTGCGCGGCGACGCCATCTGGTCGGCCATCGACAACGGCGTCGATCACCTGGCCGGTGCGCCGACCGTGTTGACCACTCTCGCCACTGCTGCAGAGGCACATTCACTCGATCGACCGTTGACCATCGTCACTGCGGGAGCTCCTCCGAGCCCGACGATCATCGCCAAGATTCGAGCATTGGGAGCAACGCTCGTACACGTCTACGGCCTCACCGAAACCTACGGTCCGTATTCGGTGTGCGAGGCGAAGCAGGAATGGCTCGAACTGGACGCTGACGAACAGGCCCGTCGCTTGGCTCGACAAGGAGTCGGCATGCTCACCGCAGACCGTCTGCGCGTGGTCCGCGACAAGCCTGGCCCCAGTGGGGTTTTGATCGATGTCGAGCCCGACGGCACCGAAATGGGTGAGATCGTCATGCGCGGCAACAACGTCATGAAGGGGTATTACAACGACACAGCCGGAACGACACAGGCTTTCGCGGGCGGCTGGTTCCATTCCGGTGACCTCGGGGTGATGCATCCCGACGGCTACGTTCAGCTACTCGATCGCGCCAAGGACGTCGTCATTTCCGGCGGCGAGAACATCTCCACCATCGAGGTGGAACAGGCACTGGCGAGCCATCCTGCCGTCGCGGACGTTGCGGTCATCGGGGTGCCCGACGACAAGTGGGGAGAGCGGCCGAAGGCGTTCGTGGTGCTGGTGGCCGGCGTGGACGTCTCGGAAGCCGAGCTCGTGGCGCACGTGAAATCGGCCATCGCGTCGTACAAGGCTCCGCGCAACGTCGAGTTCATCGTCGAGCTGCCGAAGACATCGACGGGCAAGATCAGGAAGAAGGAGTTGCGCGACGCCGAGTGGGGCACGTCCGCGTCCAAGATCAACGGATAGCAACTCTGGTCACGCCATCTGCACACCGGCGATTTCGGTGACGCCGCCCTTGCCGTCGAACGACAGCTGCCGAAATGCCACCTTCTCGACGAAGAACCTGTCGTGGCTCACCAGAATCACCGCGCCGGGAAAGGCCGTCAGCGCACGTTCGAGCACCTGGGTGCTCTGTAGGTCGAGGTGGTTGGTGGGCTCGTCGAGCACGATGACGCCTGCGCCGAACAACAGGCACTGCGCCAATGCAACTCGTGCCTTCTGCCCTCCGGACAGCACGCCGATCTTCGATTTGAGATCCATCTCGGAGAACTGCAGCAACGTGAGAAAGCGGTGGACTTCCTTCTTCGTCGCCGTCAGAGCGAGACTGCCCGGCATCGCGTTGACCGAGTGTGACACGGTGTCGTCGAGATCGAGATCGGCGAGCACCTGGTTGTAATAGATGAACGACGGTGCCTTGGTCTTCCATTTGATCTTGCCACTGTCGGGTTGCTCGGCACCGACGAGAATGTCGACCAGCGTGGTCTTTCCGCATCCATTGGGTCCGGTGATGGCGATACGGTCACCGCGGTGCACGGTGAACGAGATGTTCTCGAAGAGTCGTTGCTCGCCATAGCTTTTCGAGATTTCCGTGATCTCCGCCAGGTTGTCGTGCACATGCAAACCGCCGTAGATTGCGGTGACCACCGTGTCGACCGGCCGGGGGCTCTTGCTCTTCTTGATGTTCGCCAGTCGACGTTTGAGCACTCCGCTGGGGTTCTTCACTGCTTCCTTACGATCACTGATCGCTTCTTGCTCGTAGGCCAGCAGCTGCTGTTCGTTGCTGAACTCACGTTCGAGGTTCTTGAGTCGAAACTGCTTCTGCTGCACGTATTCCGAGTAGCTACCGTCGTAGGTCTGCAGGTGATGGTTCTCGATTTCGACGATGCTGGTGACGACCTGCTCGAGGAATGCGCGGTCGTGCGAGACAACGAGTAGCGCACCGCGGAAGTCTCGTAGCCAGCGTTCGAGCCACGCGATTCCGGCAACATCGAGGAAGTTCGTCGGCTCGTCGAGGAGCAGGACGTCCGGGGCCTCGATGAGGATCTTGGCCAACGCCGCGCGGTTGCGCCAACCACCGGACAGTCGATCGACGGGGAGCTCCCGTCGTTCGGCGTTGAATCCGAGCATCGACAACACGGTGTCGATCTGTTGGTGGTAGGTCCAACCGCCACTGTTCTCCATGGCGTCGAGCAGTTCGGCTTGGCGGTCGACGAGCTTGTACATCTGCTTCTCGTCCAGGTCACCGCCCAATGCGGCCTCGACCTCGGCCAACTCGGTCTCGATTGCATGGACAGCACCGAAGAGAGATTCGAGCTCCGCTTGGATGCTGCGATCGCCGTCCAGTTCGGAGAACTGCGAGAAGTAGCCGATGCGAGCACCCTCGGTGACGTCGACGGTCCCCGAATCCGGGGTCTCTCGGCCGAGGAGAAGCTGTAGCAGGGTGGTCTTGCCCGTTCCGTTGCGGCCGATCAGACCGATGCGATCGCCGTCGGCGAGGCGGAAGAACACCTCACGCAACATCACCTTCTGGTCGTATCCCTTGGCAACGTCGTTCAAGCGAATCCAGCTCAAGCGTCCACTCCTGTAAAGCACGGGGTTCGCTGAGTCGTCGAACCGACTCGCTCACTGTAGTCGCGTCTGCGCGAACACTCCGCGTCGCCGATCAGTTGACCAGCCGCGGATCAGCTCCCCGGACTCGACATGCAGGCGCCGATCGGCGTCATACTTCCCAATCTGAGGAGCCGATCTCCCACGGGCACACTTATCGCCCTGTGATTGTCGCAAGTGAATCGTTCGGCGGGGACACGACGACTGGGTCGCGCCCTGACCACAGATCGAGAACTGCTTTGGGGCGTGCCAACAACTCTCGTGCGTAGTTCCGCACAACAGCGAGCGTGTTGCAGTCGATGCAGCCGGCAGTCACACCGTCGATCTCCAAATCCATGTCCTCGCACAGTGCGACGGCACGGGAGACATGAAGGGGTTGACTGATGATGAGTCCACGTTCGACGCCGAACGTCTCTTTCGCGCGGGCGCACGTGTCGTAGGTATCGATGCCGTGGTCGTCACCGACGATGACGTCAGGGTCGATTCCATGCTCGATCAGGTACTCGGTCATAGCCTGAATCTCGTTGCCGGACTTGCCGTCTGCATCACCGGAGACAAGGATTGCCTTGATCTTTCCTGCCTCCATCAACTGAATGGCGGTGTCGAGCCGACCGGCGAGAAAGCGCATCGGTTTGCCGTCTCGCACCTGGGCGCCGAGAACGATCCCTACCGGCGCGTCCGGTGCGTCGTCGACGTCGTAGACCTTGCCCGCCGTCGCGTACGCAACCCATCCGGCCGACGCCAGAACGACCGCGACCAGCGCGGCGACAACAGCGCACATCGCTTGTACCAGTCGCCGAACCAGTCCTCGAGGCTTTGCTGTCGTACTCATGATCTCGTTTCGTCGGCTGCGGAAAACTCAACGTAGCTCACGAAATCGGCGAACCGTCGATCGCGCAGCGCACCCTCATCGATTCCACAGTGAACCCTCAGAAGAACCCTGCCCGTCGCGGCAATTGTCGGACGAGTACCGTCTTACCAGTGAATCCGCTGCTGACCTCTCGACGCTACGTCGACTTGCGTCTGCAAGCCAGCGCTACCTGTTGACGGTCCTCTAGACCGCAACCTCTCCGTCGGGCACATCGTCCCGGTGAGCACTTTCTCGCCCACCTCTGTCGGCGTCTCTTCTTTTCGAAAGGCATAACCATGTCTGCGCCCAGCGCTACCCGTACGCGCCGTGTCCCCACCTGGGCAACCGCGTTCGGTCCACAAATCGTTGCCGGTCTCGTACTCGGTGTCGTGTTCGGGCTGATCGCTCGATCGATGCCCGACGCGGCCGACGGCAACGAAAACTGGTTGGTCGGTACCCTCTCGACCATCGGTTCGAGCTACGTCAAGCTGCTCACCGTCGCGGTCATTCCGCTGGTCTTCACGGCCATCGTCAGTTCCATCGCCAATCTTCGTGAAGTCACGAACGCTGCACGTCTGGCAATCCAGACGCTGTGGTGGTTCGCCATCACGGCGTTCATCGCGGTGATCATCGGCATCGTCATCGGTCTGGTCGCCCAGCCCGGATCGCGGACCAGCGCTGGGGCGGACTCGGCAGGAGATCCGTCCAGCGTCGGATCCTGGTGGTCGTTCCTCACCGGTTTGGTGCCGAACAACTTCCTCGCGCTCGGTGCGAAGACCACGGTTGCCGAGAGCGGTACCGCGACCACGTCGTTGAGCTTCAACATCCTGCAGTTGCTGGTGATCGCCGCTGCCATCGGTATCGCTGCACTCAAGGTCGGCAAGAAGGCCGAGCCCTTCCTCGCGTTCAACGCCTCGTTGCTGGCCATTGTCCAGAAGGTGCTGTGGTGGATCATTCGCCTCGCGCCGATCGGCACTGCTGCTCTGATCGGCAATGCTGTGGCCACCTACGGCTGGGACGCCATCGGTTCGCTCGGAGTGTTCACCGTCTCGATCTACGTCGGCCTGGCTGTTGTGTTCTTCGTGGTGTACCCGTTGATCGTTCGCGCTCATGGTCTTTCGGTGCGCGCCTTCTACTCGGGCGTGTGGCCCGCGACCCAGCTCGGTTTCGTCTCGCGATCGTCGATCGGCACTCTGCCTCTCACCGAGCGCGTCACCGAACGCAACCTGGGCGTGCCGCGTGAGTACGCCTCGTTTGCGGTACCGCTCGGGGCGACGACGAAGATGGACGGTTGCGCGGCAATCTATCCCGCCATCGCAGCACTGTTCGTCGCGCAGTTCTACGGTATCGACCTGACCATCACCGACTACCTGCTGATCATCGTCGTGTCTGTGATCGGTTCAGCGGCAACAGCAGGAACGACAGGCGCGACGGTGATGCTGACTCTTACGCTGTCGACCTTGGGACTGCCTCTCGCCGGCGTCGGCCTGCTGCTCGCAGTGGAACCGATCGTCGACATGGGCCGTACCGCGGTCAATGTCACCGGCCAGGCTCTGGTGCCGACCATCGTCGCCAAGCGGGAAGGCATCTTGAATCTCGAGCGCTACAACGCTCCGCGAAACGGCGATCCCTTCGTCGACGAGGAAGCCGAAGTGGAACTGGCTCGCTAGCAGGACGTTTCGAGCGACCGATCCCGACGACCGAGCAACTGGGTCGTCGGGATTTTTCGTCTATCGCGGTGGCGACAGCGCTTCGACCGATGCCGCGGTAGCACTGTCCACGGCCTCGACACTCGCGAAATTGTGTCGAAAGAACTCGCGCATGGTCTTGATGATCTCGATCTGCTGCTTGATCACAAAGCGAGCGGAGCCTTCTTCGCCGACAGCAAGGCGATGGAATTTGGCTCCGAGTTGTTGGGCTGACGGCAGATTGCCAAAAGCTTCAGGCCTCGACAGACCATTGGTCATCTCGAGCATCCTGGACAGGTCGAGCAAATAAATCTCGCATGCCCTGTCACACCGCTGGGCAACGTCCGATTCGACCGAGAGCTCGCCTGCGGAGGCTCGGTCCCGCAGCATCTGCCAATGAATGAGGTTGTCGGTGAGTCCGAACGATCTGTCGGTCATGCGTCTACTTCCTCACTTCGGTAGGTGCAGCTCGAGCTCGATTGCGTGCTCCATAACCTCTTCGCACGGATCACCCAAGGTGTCTTCTGAACCAATCGTGTCCACCACGAAAATGATCAGATTTCCGTTCACGTCAAGTGCGATGTCACATCCAGTTGGCGGGTTTCCTTGGTAGTCGGAGTTGTATTGAACTGCGTCACGCGAGCCGACCTGGACTGAGAGTTGCCGCTCGTTCTGTGGACTACGCAGATACTCGTCGATCGAGTTGATCGACGACATGACGGACAGGTAGTGCCAGGCCTCCGGCCCTCGTGCATCCCACGTGCAGTTCTTCCAACCCGGGTATGTGGTGATTCCTGCGAAGTCCGGCCGTTCCGTACTCACGTCCAAGCCGCTTGCTGTCACCGCAGATTTCGGGATAGTGCATGGATCGAATGGCTCTCGTGGACCCGGTGTCACCGCCGACGTGGATGTGTCCTCGCTCGCGACCGGGCTTCCATCTGTCGAGCCGACGCATCCCGTCAGCAACAGCACCGCGCTGCACGCCACAGCAATTCGACGTCCGGACATCACACGCATTCATCCAACCTCTCGACGCCGACGGCACTGACAGGTTGGACGCACGCAACGCGCGATCGGTTCCCTAGACGGGCTGCGAGGCCTCGATCTCCTGTGACTTCACGGAAGCAGGACTCCTACGTTCGGCTGCCCACACCCACAAGGCCAGCGAGATCAATGCGATCACTTCGGCAACGACGAGCACGCGCTCCACGTAGCCGAGGGTGACCACCCGATACCAGGGTCGCGTGCCGACGGCACCGACAACGAGTGCGTATGCGATCGGGAGCAGCGTGCAGACGGACAGCAGGCTCAGCCACAGTGTCGTTCGTGCCCGGACAGTCCATGGCCCCTGCCGAATCCAGGGCCGCGAGAACGCGAAGACCGCGACGGGGATGCTGACGAACGCCACTGCGGCACCGAGTCGGTGGATCGTCCCGCCGAGGCTCAGCGACGCGTCGTTCGACCAATCCTGCTTCGGCACGGCGACAACGGCAACAAGGCCGATCGTCCACAGCATCAGACACAAGGACGCTACCGAGGTGGGTCGGGTGAGCCGTTGTCGCACCGCGGCCAGCAGAGTGAAAGCAGAACCCAACGCGAGCAGGACGACCCCGATCGAGAACACCCACTGCTGTGCGCCGAGTCCGTATTCACTGATCGTGCGCCGAAGGTGCGAAGGCGTCTGCCATGCAGTGTGAGCATCGAGAACCAGAACGACCAGCGCTCCCAACGCGATCGACACGGTGCCGACCTCGGCCGGACGTATCGACACGAAGACCCCTCTCCCGGACGACGTCGGTCGCGTCCGACCTCCATGGTGCCCGAACCGTTGCTCGAACCCCCTTGACGGAGAATCCAGGGAGGCATAACGTACAACCAAATGGTTGTAGATGAGATGAAGGAAGCAGAAATCGACCGCCTCTTCCAGGCGTTCGCCGACACGACGCGGCGCGACATCGTGACGAGAGTGACGGACCGCGAGCACTCGGTATCCGAACTGGCCTCTCACTACGCCATGAGTTTTGCCGCTGTACAGAAGCACGTGGCGGTTCTCGAACGCGCTGCGGTTGTCACCAAGCACAAGCGCGGCCGGGAGCAGATCGTGCAGGTTCGGTTGGACACCATCGCTCGAGCACGGACCGTACTCGATGCCTACGAAGAGATCTGGCGACATCGCATCGACCGGATCGACGAGATACTCGGCGAAGACCCGAAGGGATAGCACCATGCCGTTCATCAGCTCATACAAGGACGCGGAGAACTTGACCGTAACGCTGGTCGCCGAGTTCGACGCGAAGGTCGACCGCGTATGGCGGATCTGGTCGGACCCTCGACAGCTCGAACGATGGTGGGGACCACCGACGTGGCCCGCGACCTTCGAGAGCCACGACTTCGTGCCGGGCGGTAAAGCGTCGTACTACATGACCGGCCCCGAGGGCGAAAAGGCCGCTGGCTGGTGGATTTTCACCGACATCACCGAGCCGACGACGCTCTCGTTCGACGACGGGTTCGCCGACGACTCGGGCAACCCGTCGCCGACGATGCCAGTCACTCACGCCACCGCGATTCTCGATGATCTCGACGGCAGAACGCGTATGACCATTCGGTCGCGCTTCGACTCCCTCGACCAGCTCGAACAACTCGTTGAGATGGGCATGGACGAAGGTATGGCCTTGGCACTGGGCCAGATCGACGCCATCGTTGCCGATTGATCGTTGTGCGCGGAAACTCGGTCTCTGCTACGAGTTTCCGCGCACATGCGGCGAAGCCGCTCTCATATGGAGGTCGGCCTGTCAACGACGGCATGGTGAAGCGGTGGCACGCACCGTCGTGTGTGCCACCGCTTCCTGTTGCCGGGATGGTGA
>NZ_NOYJ01000021.1:0-580 GCF_002258365.1 Rhodococcus sp. 06-221-2 | reverse complement strand
TCTTGTTGCCAATCGTGGTGAGATCGCGGTTCGGGTGATCCGGGCGGCCGCTGATGCCGGGCTGGCCAGTGTCGCTGTGTACGCCGAACCCGACGCCGACGCACCGTTCGTCCGCCTGGCCGACGAAGCATTCGCACTCGGCGGACAAACCTCCGCGGAGTCGTACCTGGTGATCGACAAAATCTTGGACGCGGCCGCCAAATCCGGAGCCGACGCCATCCACCCCGGCTACGGATTCCTCTCCGAGAACGCCGACTTCGCCCAAGCCGTCATCGATGCAGGACTGATCTGGATCGGACCGTCCCCGCAGTCCATCCGCGATCTCGGCGACAAGGTCACCGCCCGCCACATCGCCGCCCGCGCCAAAGCGCCCTCGGTCCCCGGCACCTCCGAACCGGTCGAAGACGCGAACGAAATCCTGGCGTTCGTCGACGAACACGGCCTCCCCATCGCCATCAAAGCCGCCTTCGGTGGCGGCGGCCGCGGCATGAAAGTGGCCCGCACCCGCGAGGAAATCCCCGAACTGTTCGACTCCGCCACCCGCGAAGCCGTCGCCGCATTCGGGCGCGGGGAATGCTTC
>NZ_NOYJ01000002.1:0-47161 GCF_002258365.1 Rhodococcus sp. 06-221-2 | reverse complement strand
CACGCAAAACGCTCGGCTGGAAAACTCCAGCCGAGCGTTTACGTGATCTACTGACAGGCATCTGACCATCAGGTGTTGCGAGGACCCCTAGAATCCGCCATTCGGTGAGCGGCCCTTCGTTTTGTGCTGTGAGGGAACTACTCCGCTGCGGGTGCCTGCTCGGCGATCTGCTGACGGACGACGTCCATGTCGAGTGCCTTGATCTGGCCGACGAGGTCTTCGAGCGCCGGAGCGGGCAATGCGCCGGGCTGGGCGTAGACCAGGATGCCCTCGCGGAAGGCCATGATCGTCGGGATCGACTGGATCTGCGCGGCAGCGGCCAAGCCCTGTTCGGCTTCGGTGTCGACCTTGGCGTGCACGATGTCCGGGTGCGCGTCGGAAGACTTCTCGAACGTCGGCGCGAACTGGCGGCACGGACCGCACCAAGAGGCCCAGAAGTCGACCAATACCACGTCGTTGCTGGTGACGATCTCGTCGAAATTCTGCTGAGTCAAAGTCTGAGTGGCCACGCGTACCCTTTCGATTGATTGCGCTTCTTGTTCGTCTCAACGCAGAGGTTCTCCGGAATCTTCCCGGACCCACTCCTCTCCGTGGTCCGTCACACGGGTTGCGGCGCGGCCCGGAATGTTCGGCGGTACGAGTTGGGCGTCGTGCAGCGAAGTCTGACGAAATGCTGGCGCAGGGCTGCGGCATTGCCGAAACCAACGACTTCGGCTATCGAATCCATGGGCAGGTCGGAGTTTTCGAGGAGCTGCTGCGCAGCCAGTACGCGTTGGTCGTTGAGCCACCGCGCGGGCGTCGTGCCGGTCTCGGCGGCGAACTTCCGGGCGAATGTGCGAGCCGACATGTTCACCCGCGCCGCCAGTCGGCCGATCGTGAGTTCCGAATCGAGGTTCTCGGTCATCCAATCGAGCAACGGTGCCAACGTTTCGGTTCGAATCGCCGGTAGTGGACTGGTGACGAACTGCGCCTGGCCGCCGTCACGGTGTGGCGGAACGACCATTCTGCGCGCGATTCCGTTGGCCACGACACTGCCTTGGTATTTGCGGACGATGTGCAGGCACAGGTCGATACCGGCCGCCGTGCCCGCACTGGTCAGTACATTCCCGTCGTCCACGTAGAGAACGTTCGGATCGACCTGGGCCAACGGGTATTTCGCGGCCAGGGAGGCCGAGTGTCGCCAATGGGTCGTACACCGCCTGCCGTCGAGCAGGCCCGCCGCGCCGAGTACGAACGCGCCGTTGCACAGGCTGGCGACCAGCGCGCCTCGGTCCACCGCCGCACGGAGTTTGTCGAGTAGTGGCTCGATCGAGGGGCTGTACTTACTGCCGCACACGTAGCTTCCGTCGTCGGCCGATTCGGTGCCGCCGGCCGGAACGATGATCAGATCGGCGCTGTCGAGCCGGTCGAGATCGTGGGGCACATCGATCGTGTAACCCACCCGGGTGCGAATCGTGTCGGGGACCCCGGCGATCAACGAGAAGTCGTAGGTGGGCAGTCCCTCGTCGGAGCGGTCGAATCCGAACACCTCGCAGGCCACGCCGAGCTCGAACTGCTCGGTCAACGGCAGCAGTACTGCGACCACCTTCTTTAGCATGACAGCAGTATGGCAGAAAATCGACGATACATGTCGTTACTGCCACTCGTGTTGGGTCGGCGCAGGTAGGACGCTGGTGGCATGACAATTGTACTGGTGGTTGTGTTGATGTTTCTCGCCCTCGATGCGTGGGTCGCTGTCGGCCGCACGCCGGATACACACGCGGAGGTGACCCAGTTCGGAGACTTCCGGTTCTGACAGGCCCGGCGGTCAGCCGATGCGCCATTCGCACTTGTTGTCGCCGTCCCACCGACGCAAGGCAACGGCAGAGCCGATCAGGTCGTCCAGGTGCGGGCACAGCAGGCGCGTCGCGGCACCGGCTTCGTCGGGTGTCAACCGCCGGGCCAGCGTCACGTGCGGCGTCCAATGCCCGATGGCGACGTTGTCGAACGAGCCCGGGCCTACGGCGGCATGCATCCGAGCATGCAGGTCGAGCAGTTCGACGCTCGGCACGACCAAACGGGCCAGGGTGGCGGTCCGGCCACCGAATACGACGAGGCCGCCGAGACGAACATCGAACGGGTCGAAACGCACGGCCGTACCGGAATCGACGGACGCGGGCATGGACGACGCCACCGAGACGGTGATGTGCGGGCGATTCGACTCGCCCCGATGACGGTTCTGGCTCGGCAGGCCGGCATCGGAGAGTGCCGCCCACTCGCGGCGAACCGCAGTATCGAGCCCCGAGTCGAGGAGGAGTTCGGCGGACTGCACCATGTAGTCATGATGGCGCAGACGGACGGACGAGATGCACCGACTTTACGAATTGGGGCCATGACCGGCGACGGTATCGGTCACGAGATCGTCCCTGCGACGATCCGGGTGGTGGACGCAGCTCTGGCCGCTGTGCACGGTCCCGTCGTCGACTGGCAGCACTTGCCGCTGGGGTTGGGTGCTCTCGACGAGCACGGAACGCCGATGCCCGAGCACACGTTGAACGAGCTCGGCAGGCTCGAGGCGTGGATTCTCGGGCCTCACGACAGCGCGTCGTACCCTGAGCCGTTCCGATCTCAGCTGACTCCTGGCGGACGAATTCGCAAGCATTTCGATCTGTTCGCCAACATCCGTCCGGCCAAGGCACTTCCTGGAGTGCGCGCGATGTCGCCGCAGATGGACCTGGTGGTGGTGCGGGAGAACACCGAGGGCTTCTACGCCGACCGCAACATGTTCGTCGGCAGTGGCGAGTTCATGCCCACGCCCGATGTAGCGCTCGCGGTGGGAGTGTTCACCCGTTCGGCGTGCGAACGCATCGCTCGTGAGGCCTTCTCGCTCGCAGACCGGCGGCGGAAGAAAGTGACGATCGTGCACAAGACCAACGTGCTGTCGTTGACGACGGGGTTGTTTCGCGATGCCTGCCGGTCCGTCGGCGAGGAGTTTTCGCAGGTAGACGTCACCGAAGAGCACGTGGACGCCCTCGCGGCGCATCTGGTTCGACGCGGTGAGGACTACGACGTCATCGTGGCCGAGAACATGTTCGGGGACATCCTCTCCGACCTGACCGGAGAGCTGTCCGGGTCACTCGGCACGGCACCGTCGATCAACTCTTCGCGTACCCAGGCCATGGCGCAGGCCTCCCATGGATCCGCCCCGGATATCGCAGGCAGGAATCGCGCCAACCCGACGGCACTGTTCCTGTCGGCCGCGATGCTGCTCGAGTGGCTCGACGATCGGCACGGGGACGTACGGCTCGCCGCCGCAGCCGGCCGGATTCGGCACGCCGTAGACGACACCGTCGAATCCGGGGTCGCGACAGCAGACCTCGGCGGTCAGGCGTCGACCAGCACCTTCACCGAGACCGTCGAAGCCAGGGTGCACCGGCGCTGATCGACTACGGACTCACCGCGGTTTTCGACTACTGAAGATCGCGGTGCCGGGAAACAGCTGGCCGCGCAGTGGGCTCCACTGACCCCACTCGCGGTCGAGCCACTCCGGCCAATCCGGTTCGACGATGTCGCGAACCTCGAGACCTGCGGCGACCAGCTCGCGCACGCGATCACCGATCGTGCGGTGATGCTCGACGTAGTTGGGGGTCCCGTCGGCGTCGTACTCGACGTACGGGGTTCGATCGAAGTACGGAATCGTCGCGGTCAGGCCGCCCACCCCGGGATCGTCGGGGAACACCCAGCGCATCGGATGGTTGACCGCGAACACCCAGATGCCGCCCGGCCGCAGTACCCGCGCCACTTCCTTCATCACGTTGGCGGAGTCCGCGACGAACGGAACCGCACCGAAGGCCGAGCACACGATGTCGAACCGCTCGTCGGCGAACGGTAGGGACTCGGCACTGGCCTGCACCAGCGGAACCGTCGACCCGCCCGCGGTCATCGCGTCGACGCCGCGCTGCAACATGCCCATCGAGATGTCGAGGCCGATGGCGCGCGCCCCCTGAGTCCCGAGCCAGCGGGCGCAGGGTGCGCTGCCGCAGCCCACCTCGAGAATGTCCTTGCCCGCGACGTCACCCAGCAGATGCACGTCGCCCTCGTGCAGTCCCTCCGGGCACCAGACGAACTCTCCGGATTCGGTCGACGCGCCCAGAAACGCGCCGTGCGTACGGTGATAATTGTCGGCATCCGAATCCCACCAGGTTCGACTCGCGCGGTCACTCGCGACCGAATCGATTCGGCCGCGGCCGGGGGTGGACGACGGTGCGGAAGGATCGGTCACACGCCGACTCTAACCGGGTTTGTGCTGGTACTGCGGCATCGCGTACCCTGATCAACGCGAGTGTGTTCATGCTGCGCCCAGGTCGGGTTCGCCCGGCGTCGACGCGTGCGGAGCCGGAAACGGATCCGCGGAAGATGCTCGTGCTGCACACGTTTCACAAGTCCGACCGAACATCCATCAACCGATACCCAACCCGTCCGGAGCAACTCAACACATGCCCTCAACCACAACCTCACCGCAGGTAGCCGTCAACGATATCGGCTCCGCAGAGGATTTTCTCGCCGCCATCGACGCCACGATCAAGTACTTCAACGATGGTGACATCGTCGAGGGCACCATCGTCAAGGTCGATCGTGACGAGGTTCTACTCGACATCGGTTACAAGACCGAAGGCGTCATCCCTTCCCGCGAGCTCTCCATCAAGCACGATGTCGACCCCAACGAGGTCGTCTCCGTGGGAGATGAGATCGAAGCACTCGTCCTCACCAAGGAGGACAAGGAAGGCCGTCTGATCCTGTCCAAGAAGCGAGCTCAGTACGAGCGCGCTTGGGGCACGATCGAGGAGCTCAAGGAGAAGGACGAGGCCGTCAAGGGCACCGTCATCGAGGTCGTCAAGGGTGGACTCATCCTCGACATCGGTCTCCGTGGCTTCCTCCCCGCCTCGCTCGTCGAGATGCGTCGCGTCCGCGACCTCCAGCCGTACGTCGGCAAGGAGATCGAGGCCAAGATCATCGAGCTCGACAAGAACCGCAACAACGTGGTCCTGTCGCGTCGCGCATGGCTCGAGCAGACCCAGTCCGAGGTCCGCAGCGAGTTCCTGCACCAGCTGCAGAAGGGCCAGGTCCGCAAGGGCGTCGTGTCCTCCATCGTCAACTTCGGTGCCTTCGTGGACCTGGGTGGCGTCGACGGCCTGGTGCACGTCTCCGAGCTGTCCTGGAAGCACATCGATCACCCGTCCGAGGTTGTCGAGGTCGGCACCGAGGTCACCGTCGAGGTTCTCGACGTCGACCTGGACCGCGAGCGTGTGTCGCTGTCGCTCAAGGCAACGCAGGAAGATCCGTGGCGCCAGTTCGCTCGCACCCACGCGATCGGCCAGATCGTGCCCGGCAAGGTCACCAAGCTCGTTCCGTTCGGTGCGTTCGTGCGCGTCGAAGAGGGCATCGAGGGCCTCGTGCACATCTCCGAGTTGGCCGAGCGCCACGTGGAGGTTCCGGACCAGGTCGTGGGTGTCGGCGACGACGCACTCGTCAAGGTCATCGACATCGATCTCGAGCGTCGCCGGATTTCGTTGAGCCTCAAGCAGGCCAACGAGGACTACGCAGAAGAGTTCGATCCGTCCAAGTACGGCATGGCCGACTCGTACGACGAGGGTGGCAACTACATCTTCCCCGAGGGCTTCGACTCCGAGACCAACGAATGGCTCGAAGGTTACGAGAAGCAGCGTGAAGAGTGGGAAGGTCGCTACGCCGAGGCCGAGCGTCGCCACAAGATGCACACCGCTCAGATGGAGAAGACGGCCAAGGACGAAGCTGCCGAAGCCGCCAACACCAACTACTCCTCCGAGTCGGGTCAGGCTCCCGCCGATGCAGAAGGCGATGCTCCCGCAGCGTCGGCTCCCGCCTCGACCGGTGGATCGCTGGCCAGCGATGCGCAGCTCGCTGCACTTCGCGAGAAGCTGTCGGGCAACGCCTGATAGAAGTAGTCCACCCGTGAGGGTGTGACCTCGGCCCCGGTTCTCCCTGTGAGAACCGGGGCTTTCTCGTTCGAATACGCAAGTGCAACGGGAACGACAATGGACCCGGTTCTGGTGAACCGGGTCCAAGGTTGAGGGGGAGTGCGAACTACGCGGCGGTGGCTGGACTCCACTGGCCGACGCTCGCCGTGCGCTTACGCATCGTGGCAAAGCTGTGGCGGGCAGGGGTCAGGAGGTTGGTGAACCAGTTACGCCGGTGGTCGGCCAGCGCCGAGGCTACTTCTGGAATGAGAATGCAGTGAACGCCTGCATCCATGCCGAGGCGGTGCCGACCCGGTTGGATCTGATTGCTTTGCATGGGTGTCCTTTTCGCTGGCGGTGGGTCGGCACATCGAGGTCGCGCTCGTCGAAGATAACCGACAGGCTCGCAAAACCGGTGCATTTGGGGCTGGTGGGCTTCGGCGTGTTCGAGTGTCAGACTGGACGCATGCTGAGACTGGGACTGACCGGCGGAATTGGTGCCGGCAAATCGACCGTGGCGAAAGTGCTGACCGAACTCGGGGGAGTGCTCGTCGACTCGGACGTACTTGCCCGCGAAGTGGTGGAGCCGGGAACGCCTGGGCTGCAACAACTGACGGACACCTTCGGTACCGAGATACTGGCACCCGACGGGTCACTCGATCGGCCGGCCTTGGCCGCCAAGGCTTTCGGCGACGAGGAGTCGCGAAAGAAGCTTAATGCCATCGTGCATCCATTGGTCGGACAGCGCACTACCGAGATCATCGAGGGTGCGGCTGCGGATGCCGTGGTGGTGCAAGATATTCCACTTCTCGTCGAAGGCTCGATGGCTCCGTTCTTCCATCTGGTCGTCGTCGTCTGGGTCGACGCCGAGGAACGAGTACGTCGGCTGACCGGCCAACGAAACATGCCCGAGGCCGATGCCCGCGCGCGCATCGCCGCGCAGGCGACCGACGATGCGCGCCGAGCTGCGGCAGATGTGTGGATAGACAACACGGGTGCGCCCGGTAGCGTCGACGATCAGGTACGAAACTTGTGGAACGAGCGCGTGATTCCCTTCGAGCGCAACCTCAGAGAGGGCATTGTCGCCCGGACGCATCCGGAACTCGTGACTGCAGACCCGGCCTGGGAATCCCAGGCGCGGCGAATGATCGCGCGCCTTGCTCTCGCGTGTGGGGACAAGGCTGTGCGGATCGACCACGTCGGATCGACGGCGGTACCCGGACTCGACGCCAAGGACGTGCTCGACATCCAGATCACGGTCCGCTCGCTGGCCGACGCAGATTCGGTCGGCGAACAGTTGCGCGTCGCCGGGTTCCCCGGCGTCGAGTCCAGTGACTTCGACGATCCGAAGCCCGCGTACGGAGAGGGTGGTGAGGCCGATCCGGCCGTGTGGGGCAAGCGTTTTCACGGCAACGCAGACCCCGGGCGACCGGCCAACGTCCATGTTCGAGTCGACGGTTGGCCGAACCAGACGTTCGCGTTGTTGTTCCGCGACTGGCTCCGGGCGGACGCGGCTGTCGCGACGGAATACGCCGCTATCAAGCGGCGTGCGTCAGAAGCCGCCGCCGGAATCGCCGAATATCAACCGGCGATCGATGCCTACGTAGACGCGAAGGCACCGTGGTTCGACGTGGCGTATCGGCGGGCGTGGCAGTGGGCGGAGGAGACGAACTGGACTGCCTGAGGCAGAACTGCGCGTCAGGCCGGTTTGCCGTTCCATTCCGTCGGCATTCCGATCGACGCGAGCCAGGCGTTCAGGTCGTAATCGTGCCGCGTCAGTCCTTCGATGGCCGCGATCGATCGGGACAGCGCCCGCTCGGCCGTCGGGGTGTCCAGATGCTGCGCCACGCGCGCGTCGAACAGCTCGTCGACGTCCAGCAGGTCGTAGTCGCGGCCGGTGCGAACACTGAGGTCGAGATAGTGATCGACCGAGGTCCATCGGCTGGCCCCGGCCGTGTACTCGCCGATGTCGACGTAGTAGTCCTGGTCTCTTGCGTGCGCGGGCAGGTAATGGAACACCGAGGCCCGGAGCCCGAGAGCAGGCAGTAGCCAGGACTCCAGGTAGTCGAAGTGGGCATGGTCGGAAGGCCGGGCCATGTACAGCCCCCACGGCTCGACCCGGTATTCGTCGACCACGCGAACGAACCCCTTGGGGTCGACGTTGGTCTTCGCGACCAGGTCGAACGTTTCGTGTTTCGGGGCATGAACGACGGTGTGCGCACCGGCTGACGTGTGAGCGACCATGCCTGTAGAAGCTACCGGGAACAGACCTCCGAGGTCTCTCCGACGGAACTTGTCGGTGGTCGCGTCTACGCTTGTGTAATGGCGTTTGCATCCGAACATCCCGTTGTCGCGCACTCCGAACACCGTCCGGTGGGAGCGATCGAGCGCACCGGACCGGCGTTCGAGGTCGTCAGCGAACACGTTCCGGCCGGTGACCAGCCGACCGCCATCGCCGAACTCGAACGTCGGATCAAGGCGGACGAGAAGGACGTCGTGCTTCTCGGTGCCACCGGTACCGGTAAGTCGGCCACCACCGCCTGGCTGATCGAGAAACTGCAGCGCCCCACCCTGGTGATGGCACCGAACAAGACGCTCGCAGCGCAGTTGGCGAACGAGCTGCGAGACATGTTGCCCAACAACGCAGTCGAGTACTTCGTGTCGTACTACGACTACTACCAGCCCGAGGCGTACATCGCGCAGACCGATACTTACATCGAAAAGGACTCGTCCATCAACGACGACGTCGAGCGTCTGCGGCACTCAGCGACGGCATCCCTGCTCTCTCGCCGAGACGTGGTCGTGGTGGCGTCGGTGTCGTGCATCTACGGTCTCGGTACCCCGCAGTCGTACGTCGATCGGTCGATCGAGCTCGAGGTCAACGTCGAGGTCCAGCGCGATGCGCTGCTCCGGCTTCTGGTCGACGTGCAGTACACGCGCAACGACATGGCGTTCACCCGCGGATCGTTCCGAGTCCGCGGCGATACCGTGGAGATCATTCCGTCGTACGAGGAGCTCGCTATTCGCATCGAGTTCTTCGGTGACGAGATCGAGGCGCTGTACTACCTGCATCCGCTGACGGGCGACATCGTTCGCCAAGTCGATTCGGTACGCATCTTCCCGGCCACCCATTACGTCGCCGGACCGGAGCGCATGGAACGGGCGGTCAAGGACATCGAGGCCGAGCTCGAGGCGCGCCTGGCGGAGCTCGAAGGCAAGGGAAAGCTGCTCGAGGCGCAGCGGCTTCGGATGCGCACGCAATACGACCTGGAAATGATCAAGCAGGTCGGCTTCTGCTCCGGCATCGAGAACTACTCGCGGCACATAGACGGTCGCGGGGCCGGCACCGCACCCGCGACATTGATCGACTACTTCCCCGAGGACTTCCTACTCGTCATCGACGAATCCCACGTCACCGTCCCGCAGATCGGCGCGATGTACGAGGGCGACATGTCGCGCAAGCGGAACCTGGTCGATTTCGGGTTCCGGTTGCCGTCTGCGACGGACAACCGGCCGCTGACGTGGGAAGAGTTCACACAGAGGATCGGCCAGACCGTCTACCTGTCCGCTACTCCCGGCAAGTACGAACTGGGGCAGACCGGCGGCGAATTCGTCGAGCAGGTCATTCGTCCTACCGGCCTCGTCGATCCGAAGGTCGTCATCAAACCGACCAAGGGGCAGATCGACGACCTCGTGCACCAAATTCGCGAGCGTGCCGAGAAGGACGAACGAGTTCTCGTCACCACATTGACCAAGAAGATGTCGGAGGACCTGACCGACTATCTGCTCGAGCTGGGCATCCGCGTCCGGTACCTGCACTCCGACATCGATACGTTGCGCCGAGTCGAGCTGCTGCGGCAGCTTCGGCTGGGTGAGTACGACGTCCTGGTCGGCATCAACCTCCTCCGGGAGGGGCTCGACCTTCCCGAGGTGTCATTGGTCGCCATTCTCGACGCGGACAAGGAGGGATTCCTCCGCAGCGGCACCAGCCTCATTCAGACGATCGGCCGCGCCGCTCGAAACGTCTCCGGTGAAGTGCACATGTACGCCGACAAGATGACCGACTCCATGACGTACGCGATCGAAGAGACCGAACGTCGGCGCGAGAAGCAGATCGCCTACAACAAGGAGCGGGGAGTCGATCCGCAACCGCTGCGCAAGAAGATCGCCGACATTCTCGATCAGGTGTATCAGGAAGCAGAGGACACCGACACGGCCGTCGAAGTGGGTGGCTCGGGTCGGAACGCCAGCCGTGGTCGGCGAGCGCAGGGCGAAGCAGGCAGGTCGGTCAGCTCCGGCGTGTACGAGGGGCAGGATGTCTCGTCGATGCCGCGCGCCGAGTTGGCGGACCTGATCAAGAACATGACCGATCAGATGATGAACGCTGCCCGCGAGTTGAAGTTCGAGCTGGCCGGTCGACTGCGCGACGAGATCCAGGACCTGAAGAAGGAGCTCCGGGGCATGGACGCGGCCGGCCTCAAGTAGGTCGGGCGGGTGGTGCGAGTCGAGCCTGCGGAACGATCCGAAATGGTTCGGTTACGGTTCAGTGATGGACGCAACCACCGCCGGCCGCACCTCTCGTGCACTCGAACTGATCCACTCGATGACCTACTTCCTGCCGGAGACGCAGGACGCTCTCGTTGCTGCTGGGTTACCGCCACGGGCCTGCTATTTTGCCGGTCGTGCAGCACCTCTCGGGCCGGTCGGTGCAGGTGTCGTGACAGCCACGTTCTACAACTTCAACCGCGATCTGATCAGCCCGCTGGTTCCGGCAGCCTGGGCCATCGCCTCTCCCGACGAGATCATGGCAATCCGTTACGCCACACTCGACACCGCATTCGAGCGTCTGTTGGGCTCCGAGACGTTGGCGTCCCCGGATATGGCCGAAGCTGCCGACCTCGCATCGATCGCTGCGCGTGGAATCCCAGGAGACGACGGTCGGCCGCTGTACGCCGCCTACGCCGAACTCGACTGGCCGCAAGCGCCGCACCTCGTGTTGTGGCACGCTCTCACCCTGATCCGCGAATACCGCGGCGACGGCCACATTGCCGCGCTGCAGACGGCGGGGTTGAACGGCCTGGACGCGCTGATCACCCACACCGCCACCGGGTACGGCTTCGAGAAGGAATTCGCGCGCAAGCGTCGTGGATGGTCGACCGAGCAGTGGAACGAAGCCGTGGCGTCCTTGGCCGATCGTGAATTGGTGACGGCCGACGGCGCTTTGACTCAGGACGGCAAAGATCTCCGCACGTTGGTCGAGGACATCACCAACGACCTCGCCGTCGCGCCGTGGGCCGCCCTCGGCGAGGACGGTGCAGCTCGGCTGGTTTCGCTCGCGACGCCGTGGCGTGAGTCGATCGTCGGCCAGGGCACCATTCCCGAGGGCGTCTTCGGGCCAGCGATCAAAAAGAAGTAGGCCGCCTCAGCTGGTGATGTCCTTGGTGGCGAATCGTCTCCACGCGATCAGCCCGAAGACCGCCGCGTAGGTGATGGCCGAGAACGATCCGACCACCATGTCGTTCCAGTCGATGTTCGTGCCGAAGGCGTCGATCCACGAGTTCGCGTAGTGCCCGGGCAGATAGTTGCGCAGCGACCCCAATGCCGTGATCTGATCGAGGATCTGCATCAGAATCGACGTCATCACCGCGCCGCCGACGGCCCCGAGAGGGGCGTCGGTGAGCACCGACAGCAACATCGCCAGACCTGCCACCCACAGCAGATTGACGCCGATGTAGGCGACCGCAATCAGTAGTCGCACCAGGGAAGTGCCGTACGACAGTCCCTCACCCAGCGGCGTGACCAATGATTCGGCGCCGTACATCACCGTCCCGATCAGCAGGGACACTCCGACCAGCACCAGAATGGCGGCGCTGGACAACGTGGCCGAAACGAGTGCCTTCTGGGTCAACAGTCGGCTTCGAGGAACCGGGATGGCGAGCAGGTAGCGCAGGCTCGACCACGATGCCTCGCTCGCAACGGAGTCGCCGAAGAACAGCGCCACCACGACGATGAGCAGAAATCCGACGGACATGAACAGTGCGAAGACGGTGAAGTTCATGCCGCCTCGCGTGCCGAGCTCGATGAGCCCGCCGGCGTCGGAGTCGGCGCTGGAGCTGCCCACGGTGAAGGCGACGACAAGGATCACCGGTAGCAGGGCAAGGAAACCGATGGCGAGCTGAGTGCGTCGCCGGCCCAGCTGTCGACGCAGTTCGGTACGAAACGGCAGGGTGCGGCCGCCGCTGTAGCCCGCTGCGCGGCCGTCTGCGTGCGTTGTACTCATGAGCGATCCTCGCTGGAGTCGGTCTCGTGAACGACTGTGCCTGGGGTATCTCGATGAACGAGGTCGAGGAACACGTCCTCGAGTCGGGTGGACTGGGAGAAGCCGCGGACCGACACCCCCGCCGTGACGAGTTCTCTGATGACAACGGCGGAATCGGCGTCGGTCAGGTCGACGGTCACCGTGCCGTCGTCGACGATCACCGCGCCGTCATGGCCGGCGGCGTCGAGTACCGACTGGGCGCGGCCGGCGTCGTCGACCCTGATCTCGGTCTGCCCTCCGGCCGCTGTCAGCTCGCGGACGGTGCCCGAGCTGATCACGGAGCCACGGTTCATGACCACGACGTGCGTGCACGTCTGTTCCACTTCGGCGAGGAGGTGGCTCGAGACCAACACGGTGCGTCCCGTCTTCGCGTAGTTGATCAGCACGTCACGCATGGTTCGGATCTGTGGCGGGTCGAGGCCGTTGGTCGGTTCGTCCAACACCATGAGATCGGGTAGACCCAGCATGGCCTGTGCAATGGCGAGGCGCTGACGCATGCCTTGGCTGTAGGACTTGACCTTGCGTTCGATCGCTGCGCCGAGGTCTGCGATCTCGAGTGCCTCGTCGAGGTGAGCGTCTTCGATCGGTCGCCCTGTCGCCTCCCAGTACAGCCGCAGGTTCTGGGTGCCGGTCAGATGCGGAAGGAAGCCGGAACCCTCGACGAAGGAGCCGAGCCGCGACAACACCGGGGCACCGGGTGTGACCTTGTGACCGAAGACCCGGATGTCGCCGCCGGTGGGGGTGATCAGGCCCATCAGCATGCGCAACGTGGTGGTCTTTCCGGCACCGTTCGGTCCGAGCAGTCCGAGTACCTGCCCCTGTTTCACCTCGAAGCTGACGCCGTCCACGGCACGGAATCCGTTCGAGTACGTCTTGGCCAGGTCGGTGATCACCAGGGGAGTGTCGACCAGAGCCTCGTCGACTTCGGCCACCGTGCGGCGTCTGGTTCGCACGATCGTCGCCACGACGATACATCCGACGACCAGGACGACCACGCCGATTCCGATCAGTGGAGCGACGGGTACCGTGCTGTTCGCGCTCGCCACCGCGGGAACCGTCGGCAACGCGACGGACGTGTTCGCCATGGTCACGCTGAACTGTGCGGGCTCCAGCGGGACGGCGTAGGCCTGATCGGTGGTGGAGACGCTCAGTTCGAGACGATGACCTTGCTGGACGGTATAGCTGATTCCCGGGAGGGCGACGGTGACGTCGACGGGATCGATGCTCCCGGTGTCGGGCAGTCGGATGGCCGACACTGCGCCGCCGGGAAGGGTCCGTGTGCCGTTCGGGGCGACGTCGTACAGTTTCGCGAACAGCACAGCCTGGCCGGGCCCGGCGAGGGACGCCACCCGGAGATCGACTCTCGGCGCGCCGGTGATGGTCAGTGACGAGTCGACGGGCTCGCTGGTGAAGATCGCGGACTGGCCCGGAAGGTCCGCAGTCAGCGCTGCACCGGCTCCGGTCGATCCGAGTGTCGACAACACCGAACCCAGACCGGGGACCGTCGAGATCGCGGACGGTGACGCGCCGGGCGGACGAATGATCGTCCCGTCGTCCGAGGCGGGGGTGAAGGTCACCGTATTCGTCTGTGTGGGTGCGGAGTTCGGGGTCAGGCCTGGGTAGTCGGGAGCCGTCATCCGACGATTGCGTTCGCCTCCTCGCTCATCGGCTGCGCGCTGCGTCGAATACACGAACGGCGCGCTCTCGGAGGTCGCGGGATCGGGGGTGCCGCGCAGAGTCCGGTCGAAGAAGTCCGCGACGGCTCGATCCGACGCTCCGTTCGTTCCACCGGCATCGTGCCCACCGTCGAACCACCGAACGGTCACGTCACCGCCTGCGGCTGCGATCTGCCGAGCCGTCGCGTCGGCCTGGTCGAGACCGAACAGAGTGTCCTGGGTGCCCTGTAGGAGAAGCGTCGGAGCCGTGATGTTCGACGCCACCGCAACGGGCGAGTGGGCAGTCAGCAGATCGAGCAGCGGCTGGCTGGGGATGCCGGTCACTGCGGATTGTGCGTATGCGTCGCAGAATTCCTGGGCGAATCTGCCGCATGCGGATGCGCCACCGCCATCGTTACCACCACTGTTACCGTCCCCGGCACTACCGGGCGCAGCGCTGGAGGCACCCGCTCCGAAGAAGACGCCGGCCCATCCACGTTTGAGGACGCCGGGTCCGCCGTATTCGGCACCGGCCGGGGAGTCGATGCTTCCGAGCGCTTCTCGACCTGCGGACGAGGTGACGCCGAAGTTGGGGAACAGGGCCTGGCCCAGGTCGTTCCAGGTGATGGCAGCGGCCACCGAGTCCACGCGGGGGTCTGTTCCGCCTGCGCTGAGGGCCAGTGCCCCGCCGTACGACCCGCCTGCCACGCCGACGTGGGGATCACCAGGAGCGTCGAGCTGTACTTCGGGCTGTTCGGCCAGCCAGTCGATCAGGCCGCGGGCATCGGCGACCTCGCGATCGGGGTCGTTGATGGAGATGGAACCCGTGCTGTCACCGAAGCCGCGCGCGGTGTAGGCGAGAACCACGTATCCGCGCGCGGCGAGATCACGAGCTTCGCCGTCGACCGAGTCCTTGCTGCCGCCGAAGCCGTGCGCGAGCAACACAGCCGGAGCGGGGGTGGACTCGGGAATGTAGAGCCGGGTGTCGAGGTCGACGGTCTCCGTCGAACCGGGGCTGTCCGGTAGCGTGATGCGCGCGTCACGCGTAGCAGTGTCGGCTTCGCGTCCCTGGGGGAGGAGTGCGAATGCGAGGGCGGCCACGATCACGATCGAGATCGCGACGGCACCGAGAGCGAGGGCCCGTCTCGACAACGGCGGGCGGGGGATCGGCATGCAAACCAATGTATGTGAGTGGCGCGGATCGTGTTGTTCCCCAAGTTCACGTGCCGATCGTCGACTTCCGGCTACTGTCAGCGCATCAGTCCCCGGACCACGTCTTTCGGTCCTGTGACTTGCACCAATCCAGTTCGACCAGAAGTGTCACATCTGTGTGTGACCGACAAATGGAGGAATGAATGAGCGCCTACCGCACCGTCGTCGTCGGAACCGATGGCTCCGAATCGTCACTGCGGGCAGTGGAGAAGGCCGCGGCTCTGGCGGGAGATGCCGATGCCACCCTGGTGATCGCGTGTGCTTACTACCCGGCCGATCCGAAAGACACCTCTGCCGCCGCCGACGCACTCCGCGAGGACGCCTACCAGATCACCGGTTCGGCACCGACGCGCGAAATCCTGCGCACCGCCCGAGAGCACGCCACCAAGGCCGGCGCGAAGAACATCGAGGAGAAGCCGATCGTCGGAGCGCCCGTCGAGTCCCTCCTGGCACTCGTGGACGAGGTCAAGGGCGATCTACTCGTCGTCGGCAACCGTGGGCTGAACTCGCTGACCGGGCGGTTGCTCGGTTCGGTTCCGTCCGACGCGGCCCGCAAGTCGACCTGTGACGTCCTGATCGTCCATACCGTCCGCTGATTTTCTCGTAGTACGACAATCGGCCCGCCCCGTCGACGATGACGGGGCGGGCCGATTGTTCTCGTCGGACTGTTCTCGTCAGACCTCGGCGTCGAAGGGCTGCAGGGCCCCGAGCTCCTGGGGCAGAGGATCCACATGGACGACTCCGAGTCGCTGGGTTGCTCGGGTCAGGGCCACGTAGAGGTCGTTCATACCCTTGACGGACTCCGCAACGATCGCGCTCGGCTCGACGATGAGCACCGAGTCGAACTCGAGCCCTTTCGCGTCCTTGACCGTCGACACGGTCACCACATCCGACGCCAGGTGCTGCAGTTGGGAGACGAGTTCGGAGGGAACGAGCACTGCGCTCAGGCCGGGACGAGGGTGGTCGGCCACTCGCTTCTCGACCGTCGTCACCAGATCTGCTGCGGCTACGCGTTGAGCCCACGGCTCGACGCCGGTGCTGCGAATGGATCGCGGTTCGGACTGCTCCGGATCGATCGCCGCGAGCACGTCGTGCGCCACGGTCATGATCTCCGACGGCGTTCGGTAGTTGACCGTCAGTTCGGTGAGCTTCCAGCGTTGAGCCACATACGGTTCGAGCACCGATCCCCAGGACGAGGTTCCGGCCGGATCACCGGTCTGCGCGGTGTCACCCACCAGTGTCATCCACCGATTGGGGATGCGCCGCATCACCATTCGCCACGCCATCGCCGACAGCTCTTGTGCCTCGTCCACGATCACGTGCCCGTAGGTCCAGGTACGGTCGCCGGCTGCGCGTTCCGCGGTGGTGAGTCGCTGACCCGAATTCTGGCGTCGCGCAAGCTGATCGGCGTCGATCAGGTCGTACGCCATCAGAATCTCCGGGTCCAGTTCGTCCTCGAGGTCCTGTGGTGCAGACCCAGTCAGGATGTCCAGCGCGCCCTGGGCATCGGCGATCTGGCCACGCCATTGACGCTGGGCCTGCTCACGTTCGGCAGCATCGTCGACGCCGAGCAGCTCGGCGAGCTCGTCGAGCAGCGGGGCATCCGCGGACGAGAAGCCGTGGCCGCGGCGCAGCAGCGACTCGCGCTCCGACTCGCCGAGCGCAGGTGCGGCCGATGCGATCTTCTCCGGCGATGCGAACAGGTCTCGAAGAACCTGCTGGGGTGACAGATCCGGCCACAACTCGTCTATCGCAGCCATCACGTCGTGGTCCTCGCGCATCTCGTCCCGCATGTCCGCAATGTCGTCGGCGCTGAGCAAGCTCGATCCGTCCACCACGTTCTGGCCGAGTTTCGCGGCCAGCTGATTGGCCAACTGGTCGATGACCGAGGACACGAACAGAGGTCGAGCCAAGTTGTGTGGTCGCCGGGAGGACCGGGCGCGGCCGCGGGCACGCGTGACTATCTTTCGATCGAGGGTGATGTCGTAGGTGTCGAACTTCAGCCGGCGCGGCTGTGCGGGCACCTCCTGGCGATCACGCACTGCCTGCGTCAGTACGTCGACCATCGACAGTCTGCCCTTGACCTCGGTGGCCAGAGCCGAATCCTCGCGCTGCGCACGGACTCCGGGGTACAGATCGCCGATCGTCGACAGCAGTACCCCGGTTTCGCCCAGCGACGGCAGCACCTGGCCGATGTAGTCGAGGAACGTGGCGTTGGGCCCGATGATCAGGACACCGCTCTTGCCGAGCTGTTGACGGTACGTGTACAGCAGATACGCTGCTCGGTGCAGTGCCACGGCCGTCTTGCCGGTGCCCGGTCCGCCCTGCACCACCAGCACACTGCGATGCTGTGAGCGGATGATCGCGTCCTGCTCGCTCTGGATCGTTTCGACGATGTCGTTCATCTGACCGGTTCGCGCCGCATCGAGCGCGGACAGCAGCGCACCCTCACTGGCGACGCCACCCGCGACAGCCGCATCGTTCGACGACTGCGCGGACTCGAGGTCCAGGAATTCGTCGGCGATGGCGGTCACCTTGCGTCCGCGGGTACGAATATGCCTGCGGCGCAACACGTTTTCGGGGGCTGCCGGTGTCGCCAGATAGAACGGACGGGCCATGGGGGCTCGCCAGTCCAGCAGTAGTGTCTCGTAATCGTTCTTGTCGTCGAGGATGCCGACACGGCCGATGTAACGCTCGGGGCGGTCGTCGACTTTCGGATCGAGGGTGTCCGGGTCGAGGTCGATGCGTCCGAAGCAGAGCCCGTTCTCGGCTGCGTCGTACTTGGCGATGTCCTCGGTGTACATCTGGTTGAAGGATTCGCGCTCGCTTCGGGCCTGCGGTGTTCCGCCGGTCTCGAGCAGCACGGCGCGAAGTCGGTTTGCTGCATACTCGCGCAGCGAATCGAGCTGCGTGTACAACCGCGTCAGGTGCGCCTGTTCGAGGTCTTCCTCGATGGGTGCACCGGGATCGTTCGATGTGTGGCCGTCGTCCGGCAAAGGTTCTCCTCGGGAGTTCGGCCGAGGCGACGATATCGCCTCGAAATCAGCCAGAGCAGTCTACGCCGCAGAACGGCCCTGCCGCAGAACCGCGAGTTCTGGGACAGGGCCGTGCGCGCGAACGACGCCGAGCGTCGTGGGTAGACCTACTTCGCGTACTGCTGGAGCTTCTTGTCCAAGTTCTTCTGCGCCTTGGCAACTCGCTTCTCGAGCTTGGCCCGAGCCTGCTCGGTTGCCTTCTCGAGTTCCTTGTTCTGCTTCTCGGCCCGCTTACGAGCGCGCTTGCCGAGCGTGTCTACCCGATCCGACGCGATGTCGGCCCACGTGGCACCGCGCTTCTGAGCCTCTTCGGCCAGAACGGATCCCTTCTCGGCAGCGAGATCGGCGAGCTTCGCTCCGCGCTTCTGTGCCACCTCGGCCAGTTCACTGCGACGGTCGGCAGCGACGTCGACCAACTTCGAGCCCCGCTTCTGAGCGAGCTCGGCCCAATCCGAGCTGCGGTGCGCGGCCTTGTCGGCGAGCTTCGAGCCACGCTTCTGCGCTTCTTCGGCCAGATCGCTTCCGCGGTCGGCAGCAAGCTCGGCCAGCTTCGAGCCACGCTTCTGGGCTTCTTCGGCCAGCTCCGAACCCTTGTCGGCGGCGATGTGAGCCCACCGGTTCAGAGCGGGCTGCGCGACCTCTGCCAGCTCCGAGCCCTTCTCGCCGGCGATGTCGGCGAACTTGGCCAGCTTCGGCTGTGCGGCGTCGGCGAGCTTGGCCAGCTTCGGCTGTGCGGCGTCGGCCAGATCGGCACCGCGGCTCGCTGCGATCGAGGCAATTTCCTTGACGCGTTCCCCGGTGTCGTGAGTGGTGTGACCGGGCAGCGCAGAGACCACAGATTCCTGTGCGCGGCGTGCCGCCCGCTTGCTGCGCCACGCGACGGAGGGCTTGCCCTCGGTGTCGACGGCCGCGATCAGCAGTCCGCCGAGGAGGCTGAGGTTCTTGAAGAAGTGGATGCGTTGCGCAGCCTTGGTCTCCGGGTCGGTTTCGTTCCAGAACGCGTGTCCGGCCAGCGTCGTCGGAACGAGGCTTCCAGCCAGAGCGAGCGATGCGATACGCGGTGCCTTGCCGGTGGCCAACAGAATGCCGCCGGCGACCTGGATTCCGCCGTTGATCCGAACCAACGTCTCGGGATCGGTCGGCACGTTCGCGGTGACCTCGTTGGGCAGAGCATCCTTGCTCTGCTCGATCAACGGAGCGGCTGCCTTCGCCCTGCCGGCGGGATTACGAAGTGCATCGACGCCCCCGGAGATGAAAATCGTAGACATCAGCGGACGGGCGATACGGCGGACCAGCATTGACAGCCTCCTGCGTAGTTTCTCGTGTCATGGCGGTTGTACGTGCGGACTCGCACCGAAAGTAGTTCGAAATCACCGGTGCGTGCACTTTTGTCACACTCTTCATACCCCGTGTTTCACGGTCTCAAGCACGTGCGGCGTCACCAGCCGCGTTCGCGCCATTCCGCCAGGTGCGGCCGCTCGTCACCGAGGGTGGTGTCCTTGCCGTGCCCGGGGTAGACGACGGTGTCGTCGGCGAAACGGTCGAACAATTTGGCGCTCACGTCGTCGAGCAGGTGGGTGAAGTCCTCGGGGCCGTTGGTTTTGCCGACGCCGCCGGGGAACAGGGAATCACCGGTGAAGAGGTGCGTCGTCTTGCCCTCGGCGTCGGTCAGCGCGAGTGCTATCGAGCCCGGAGTGTGACCGGTCAGATGCACCACATCGAACGTGAGCTCGCCCACCGACACCGTGTCGTGGTCGGCAAGAAGACGGTCCGGAGCTACCGGCAGCGGTTCTGCGTCCAGCTCGTGGGCCGCGGTGGGGGAGTCGGTGCCACCGGCGATATCGGCCAGCGCCTGCCAGTGGTCGGCATGCTGATGTGTGGTCACGATCAGAGACAGCGTCGGTGCGTTCTCGTCGAGAAGCAGTGAGATGCGGTCGGCCTCGTTGGCGGCGTCTATCAGCAGAGAATGGCCCGTTGCGGAACAGACGACCAGGTAGGTGTTGTTGTCCATGGGGCCGACCGACATCTTGGTGATCGTGGCTCCGGGGATCGTCCGCCGCTGCGGGGGTGAACCCTGTGCAACGACGCCGGTGTAATTGTCGTCGATGACCATGAGGTGCTCGTCCATTTCGAGGACGCTACCGTCGGCAGCAACGACGGGAGCGCCGGGGTCACGCTCGTGGAAAAGTGTGTCGGTACCTGGACCTACCATTGCTATGAGGTGAGGTTCGTCCCTCACCTCGACAGGTTTTCGACGTGGAGTCCTCGGCTACACGGCGTGTGATCGGTGCATCGGCACCACGCGTCATCATCGACTCGACGTCGGACAATGCTGCGTCGAGCAGCAACACGGCTCGACGTGCTCGTGAGAAAAGAAGGGAACACAGTGGCGGATCGCCTGATAGTGCGAGGTGCACGGGAGCACAACTTGAGGGGGGTCGATATCGACCTGCCCCGGGACGCGCTGATCGTGTTCACCGGTTTGTCCGGTTCGGGCAAGTCGTCTCTCGCCTTCGACACGATCTTCGCCGAAGGCCAGCGTCGTTACGTGGAGTCGCTGTCCGCATACGCACGGCAGTTCCTCGGGCAGATGGACAAGCCCGACGTCGACTTCATCGAAGGCCTGTCGCCCGCGGTCTCGATCGACCAGAAGTCGACCAACCGCAACCCACGCTCCACCGTGGGCACCATCACCGAGGTCTACGACTACCTACGGTTGCTCTACGCCAGGGCGGGCACTGCGCACTGCCCGGTGTGCGGCGAGCAGATCGCCAAGCAGACCCCACAGCAGATCGTCGATCAGGTTCTCGACATGGAGGAGGGCCTCAAATTCCAGGTCCTCGCGCCGGTGGTCCGAACCCGTAAGGGCGAGTTCGTCGACCTGTTCGACTCGCTCAACACCCAGGGCTACTCACGTGTGCGCGTCGACGGTGTCGTCCACCAGCTCAGCAGCCCGCCGGTCTTGAAGAAGCAGGAAAAACACGACATCGAGGTCGTTGTCGACCGACTCACCGTCAAGTCCAGCTCGAAGCAGCGGCTCACCGACTCGGTGGAGACCGCACTGCGGCTCGCGGACGGCATCGTGGTTCTCGACTTCGTCGACCGTGAGGAGAACGCCCCCGATCGGGAGCGTCGTTTCTCGGAGAAGCTCGCGTGCCCCAACGGCCACCCGCTGTCCATCGACGACCTCGAACCGCGATCGTTCTCGTTCAACTCGCCTTACGGTGCCTGCCCCGACTGTGTCGGGCTCGGCGTGCGCAAGGAGGTCGATCCCGAGCTGGTGGTGCCCGACGGTGATCTGAGTCTGGCCGACGGTGCCATCGCGCCCTGGTCGATGGGCCAGACGTCGGAGTACTTCGGTCGCTTGCTGTCCGGACTCGCCGACGCCATGGGCTTCGATCTGCACGCTCCGTGGAACAAGCTGCCGGCGAAGGTCAAGCGAGCTGTCCTGGAGGGCAGCGACCACCAGGTGCACGTGAAGTACAAGAACCGGTACGGCCGCACCCGGTCGTACTACGCCGAGTTCGAGGGCGTCATGCCTTTCCTGCACCGCCGCCTCGAGCAGACCGAATCCGAACAGATGAAGGAACGCTACGACGGCTACATGCGCGACGTTCCGTGTCCTACCTGCAACGGAGCCAGGCTGCGTCCGGAAATTCTGTCGGTCACCATCGCGGCAGGTGATTTCGGGCCGAAGTCGATCGCCGAGGTGTGTGAACTCTCCATCGCCGATACGGCCGACTTCCTCAACAGTCTCACTCTGGGGCGACGCGAGGAAGCGATTGCGGGCCAGGTCCTCAAGGAGGTTCAGGCTCGACTCGGCTTCCTGCTGGACGTGGGTCTCGAATACCTGTCGTTGGCGCGCACCGCGGGCTCGCTGTCCGGCGGCGAGGCCCAACGTATCCGGCTCGCCACGCAGATCGGCTCCGGCCTCGTCGGCGTGCTCTACGTACTGGACGAGCCGTCCATCGGACTGCACCAACGGGACAACCGCCGGCTCATCGACACGCTGACGCGACTGCGCGATCTCGGCAACACATTGATCGTCGTCGAGCACGACGAGGACACCATCCGTACCTCCGACTGGGTCGTCGATATCGGACCGTTGGCCGGTGAGCACGGCGGACGCGTCGTGCACAGCGGTTCCTACGCGGACCTCCTCACCAACGACGAATCGCTCACGGGTGCGTACCTGTCGGGTCGCATGGAGATCCCGCTGCCGGACACCCGTCGGGTGGTCGACAAGAAGCGACAGGTCACCGTCGTGGGTGCCCGTGAACACAACCTCCAGGGAATCGACGTCAGCTTCCCTCTCGGTGTTCTGACGTCGGTCACCGGTGTCTCGGGCTCGGGTAAGTCGACGCTGGTCAACGACATCCTCGCGACCGTGATGGCCAACAAGCTCAACGGTGCCCGGCAGGTTCCCGGTCGGCACACCCGGATCAACGGTCTGGACCAACTGGACAAGCTGGTTCGCGTCGACCAGTCGCCGATCGGCCGCACGCCCCGGTCCAACGCCGCGACGTACACCGGGGTGTTCGACAAGATCCGTACGTTGTTCGCGGCCACCACCGAGGCCAAGGTTCGTGGGTATCAGCCCGGGCGATTCTCGTTCAACGTCAAGGGCGGTCGGTGCGAGGCATGCTCGGGAGACGGCACGTTGAAGATCGAGATGAACTTCCTGCCCGACGTCTACGTCCCCTGCGAGGTGTGCGAAGGCGCTCGCTACAACCGCGAGACGCTCGAAGTGCACTACAAGGGCAAGACCATCGCCGAGGTCCTGGACATGCCGATCGAGGAGGCTGCCGACTTCTTCGAGGCCATCACGTCTATTCACCGGTACCTCAAGACACTCGTCGAGGTCGGCCTCGGTTACGTCCGCCTGGGTCAACCGGCGACGACACTGTCCGGCGGCGAAGCTCAGCGTGTGAAACTCGCAGCCGAGTTGCAGAAGCGATCGACCGGCCGCACCGTCTACATTCTCGACGAGCCGACCACGGGCCTGCATTTCGAGGACATCCGGAAGTTGCTCGGCGTGGTGAACGGACTCGTCGACAAGGGGAACACCGTGATTGTCATCGAGCACAATCTCGATGTCATCAAGGTCTCCGACTGGGTCATCGACATGGGGCCCGAAGGTGGTTCGGGCGGCGGAACGGTTGTGGCGCAGGGTAATCCGGAAGCCGTAGCAGCGGTGCCCGAAAGCTACACCGGAAAATTCCTGCAGGAGGCGCTCTCCCGCGAGGTAGTGGCGTCCACGCCGAAGGCGGCCCCGAAGAAGCGTCGGGCTCGTAAGGTCGCTGCGGTCTGACGCGAACACGTCGACGACGAAGCCGCATCCGGATTGCCGGATGCGGCTTCGTCGTCTGTGGGTGGGGTGGGGTGCGCTCGTTCAGTGCACCGGGCCGGTGTACTTCTCACCGGGGCCGAGTCCTGGCTCGTCCGGGTGTGCCGAGGCTTCCCGGAACGCGCGTTGCAGTGCCTGGAGGCCGTCGCGAATCGGTCCAGCGTGGGGACCGAGGTACTCGACCGACGCGGTGACCAAGCCGGCGAGTGCGGTGATGACGCGTCGGGCCTCGTCGAGATCGAGGTAGGGGCTCTCCGCGGGATCGGGCTCGGACAGACCCAGCTTCTCGGCCGCGGAACTCATCAGCATCACCGCTGCACGGCTGATGACCTCGACCGCGGGAACCTCGGCGAGTTCCCGGACTTCTTGCTCGATACCGGTGGGGTCGGAGCCTGCGGGATCGGCGGGCGTGGATGAACTGGTCATACCTACGAGAATCCCACGCCGCGGGTGCCGTCGGTCGGATCGGGTGTCGACTCGGCTTCATCGACCGGTGCGATTGTCGGTTTCGGCATTCTGCTGGTAGTCTGACTCGACGACCGTCTTCGGCGTGCGCTCCTCGATGGAGTTCACCGCATGGAGGCAGCAAGTGGAGCCCGACTCCCACCGGTATGTGATCCGAATGGATCGCTTCCGGTCCGGTCGCACGAAGGTCTCCCAATCGGGATTCCCCAGTGCTTCCTCCTCGTGAGGAGACTGTACGACGCGCTATGTCGTACGGATCGACCGGTCGACATCGGGCCCTGCTGTCGGTACAGACCGGCTGCAGGGTTTTTTCGTTTTCGGTGTTGGTTCGCCGAGCGTGATGTCGAGGTTCGAGGGCGACGGGCTGTGTAAGTGGCAGGCGGTCGGGTTACACACCACACCGCACTACCTAGGAGGCCCCATCAGCACTGAGACCCGCATCAACGATCGCATCCGAGTTCCCGAGGTCCGTCTTGTCGGACCAGGCGGTGAACAGGTGGGGATCGTGCGTGTTGAAGATGCACTCCGCTTGGCTCTCGAAGCCGACCTCGATCTTGTCGAAGTAGCTCCCGACGCACGTCCGCCGGTCTGCAAGATCATGGACTACGGGAAGTTCAAGTACGAGGCTGCGCAGAAGGCGCGCGAATCGCGCAAGAACCAGACGCTCACCGTCATCAAGGAGCAGAAGCTCCGCCCCAAGATCGACGCGCACGACTACGAGACCAAGAAGCGCAACGTGGTTCGCTTCCTCGAAGCCGGCTCGAAGGTCAAGGTCACCATCATGTTCCGTGGTCGCGAGCAGTCGCGCCCCGAGCTGGGTTTCCGTTTGTTGCAGCGCCTGGGTGCCGACGTCGCGGAACTCGGTTTCGTGGAAACGTCGGCCAAGCAGGACGGCCGCAACATGACCATGGTCCTGGCTCCGCACAAGGGTGCCAAGACTCGCGTGAAGGCTCAGGAAAGCGCTGCCGCGCCGCCTGCGCAACGCGCACCGGCCCCCGCGCCGGAACAGCCCGCCGCAGCAGCTCCGGCTGCCGAGGCACCGGCCGCAGCAGCTCCGGCTACTCCGGCTCAGACCAACTGAGCTTCGCGCTCTACCAGTAAGACAGTCCCGCACCCGCCTCGGTGCGCAGTCCGTTCCGAGGCGCTGCGTGGCTGTGCCATGCACCACCGAAGAGCTAATACAGAACAGAGGATTTCATGCCCAAGCAGAAGACGCACAGTGGTGCCAAGAAGCGATTCAAGGTGTCCGGCAGCGGCAAGATCCTGCGCCAGAAGGCCGGCCGTCGCCACCTGCTCGAGCACAAGCCCACCAAGGTGACTCGTCGCCTCGATGGTGTCGCCGTTGTCAAGAAGGCCGACGTGCCTCGGATCAAGCGCCTGCTCGGCATCTGATCCGGCTCGCCGCCGACTGATTTCGGTCGGCTTCATCCCATTACCATTCGGGGTTTCACACGCCCCCAGATCGACAGGATTCACCAGTGGCACGCGTAAAAAGGGCCGTCAACGCCCAGAAGAAGCGCCGTTCGATTCTCGAAGCGTCCAAGGGCTACCGCGGACAGCGCTCACGTCTGTACACCAAGGCCAAGGAGCAGCAGCTCCACTCGCTCACCTACGCGTACCGGGACCGCCGCGCGCGCAAGGGTGACTTCCGCAAGCTGTGGATCACGCGTATCAACGCTGCAGCGCGGGCCAACGACATCACCTACAACCGCTTCGTCCAGGGCCTGAAGGCCGCGGGCGTCGAGGTGGACCGCAAGATCCTCGCCGAGCTCGCTGTGTCCGATGCCGAGGCATTCGCCGGCTTGGTCGCCATCGCCAAGGCTGCATTGCCTGCCGATGTCAACGCTCCTGCTGGAGAAGCAGCCTGAGCGAGTTGCCGCACGACGATTCAACTCCGAAACGACCCGTGGATTCGCTGACCGAGCGAACTCCGCGGGTCGTTTCGGCCGTCAAGCTCGCTCGCGCAGCAGAGCGCAAGAAGACGGGACTGTTCCTTGCCGAGGGCTTCAACGCTGTGTCCGAGGCTGCTCGGTTCGGTTCGGTCCGCGAGCTGTTCTTCACCGCGGATGCCCTCGACCGACACGAGAGCCTAATCGCCTCCATCGAGGCCGGTGGCGCACGGATGTTTCCGATCACCGATCGTGCTGCGAAGGCATTGTCGGACACCGTCACCCCGCAGGGTCTGATCGCAGTCACCGAGTTGGTCGACGTCCCGATCGACCGTGCGTTGGCAGGAAAACCGCGGCTGGTGGCCGTTCCGGTGCAAATGGCCGAGCCTGGTAATGCCGGCACGATCATTCGTGTTGCCGATGCCGCCGGGGCCGATTCGGTGGTCCTGCTCGGCGACTCCGTCGACCCGCACAACGGCAAATGCGTGCGGGCCTCGGCCGGCAGCGTCTTCCATCTTCCCATTGCGCGGGAGCGCTCGATCGAAGACGGTATCGACGCACTGCGCCGTGCCGGCCTGACGGTCGTGGCGACTGCCGCCGACGGCGAAGTCGACTTGGACGACGCAGACGAGCTGCTCGAGCAGCCGACTGCGTGGTTGTTCGGCAACGAGGCCCACGGTTTGTCCCTCCCCGTTGCCCAAGCTGCCGATCACCGGATCAGAATTCCCATCCACGGTCGGGCGGAGAGTCTGAACCTGGCGACCGCCGCGGCACTGTGCCTCTACGCGAGCGCCCGTGTTCGACGACGGTCGGCGACCCCGTGAATACGGTCGCCTAGGATCGTTACCACTCTGCTTCGTGCAGACCGACCATTATTCGAGGAGTGCATCTGTCGTGGCGAAGAAAGAGTCCGGGCCCGAGCCGGTAGATCCGAGCGTTCTCGAAGAGTCCGCACTCGACGCTGCGGTGGACTCGGCCGAGCAGGCGTTCGCCGACGCGTCGGACCTCGATGCGCTCACGAAGGTCAAAATCGATCACGTGGGTGGAAAGGCGCCACTGGCGTTGGCTCAGCGCGCCCTCGGAGCTCTACCCGGTGATCAGAAGGCGGACGCAGGCAAGCGCGTCAAGGTGGCACGAGACCGGGTGCAGAAATCCTTCGACGAGCGCCGCGCAGTGCTGTCGGCGGAGCGCGATGCAGCGATTCTCGTGGCCGAGACGATCGACGTGACGCTGCCGACCGACCGGGCACCCGTCGGAGCGCGCCATCCCATCACGATCATCTCGGAGCAGGTCGCCGATGTCTTCGTCGGTATGGGCTGGGAGGTCGAAGAAGGCCCCGAGGTGGAAACCGAGCACTTCAACTTCGACGCGTTGAACTTCCTGCCCGATCACCCGGCTCGCACGATGCAGGACACGTTCCACATCGCACCGGAGGGCTCGCGGCAGGTACTGCGTACGCACACGTCGCCGGTGCAGGTGCGGTCCATGCTCTCCCGCGACGTACCGATCTACGTCGTCTGCCCTGGCCGAACGTTCCGTACCGACGAGCTCGATACGACGCACACTCCGGTCTTTCATCAGGTCGAGGGGCTCGCGATCGACAAGGGCCTGACGATGGCGCATCTGCGCGGAACGTTGGACGCGTTCGCGCAGGCTCTGTTCGGCAGCGATACGCGCACTCGGATGCGGCCCAACTACTTTCCGTTCACCGAGCCCTCCGCCGAGGTCGATGTGTGGTTCCCGAAGAAGAAGGGTGGAGCCGGTTGGGTCGAATGGGGTGGCTGCGGAATGGTCAACCCGAAGGTGTTGCAGGCCAGCGGCATCGACCCGGAGGTGTACACCGGTTTCGCGTTCGGCATGGGTCTCGAGCGAACTCTGCAGTTCCGCAACGACATCCCGGACATGCGGGACATCGTCGAGGGGGATATCAGGTTCACTCTGCCCTTCGGTGTTCAGGCCTGACGCGGCCACTCTCCAGCCCCACTTCATCTCGGATACAAGAAAGAGCTGAGCACACGTGCGAGTCCCACATTCCTGGTTGACCGAGGTCCTGCACGCGGGTACTCCCGACTGGTCCGTCTCGCCCGACGAGCTCGACGCGGGTTTCGTACGCGTCGGTTTCGAGGTCGAGGAGCTGGTCTCGTTGGACAACGTGACGGGGCCCCTCGTGGTGGGTCGGGTCGAGTCGATCGAGGAACTGACCGAATTCAAGAAGCCCATTCGGTTCTGCCTCGTGAACGTGGGGGCCGACGAGCCGCAGGAGATCGTCTGCGGTGCACGCAATTTCGCCGAGGGGGACCTGATCGTCGCGGCGCTGCCCGGCAGCGTTCTGCCCGGCGGGTTCGCCATCGCGTCGCGCAAGACGTACGGCCGCAACTCCAACGGGATGATCTGCTCGACGCTCGAGCTCGGTCTCGGCCGGGACCACTCCGGCATCCTGGTGCTACCGGAAGGGACTGCGCAGCCCGGCGACGATGCCAAAGTCGTTCTGGGTCTCGATGATTCGGTGATCGAGCTGAACGTGACACCGGATCGCGGGTACGCCTTCTCGGTGCGCGGCCTGGCCCGTGAGTTGGCGTGCAGCTTCGATCTTCCGTATGTGGATCCGGCGCGCACGATGCCCACCGAGGTCACCGGTGACGCCTGGCCCGTGACGGTCGAGCCCGAGTCCGGTGCTTCTCGGTTCGCTCTGCGCAAGGTCGTGGGTATCGATCCCGCTGCCGTCACTCCCTGGTGGATGCAGCGGAGATTGCTGCTGGCCGGGGTGCGACCGATCTCGGCGGCGGTGGACGTGACCAACTACGTGCTCCACGAGCTCGGCCAGCCGTTGCATGCTTTCGACGCGAGCAAGCTCGACGGTGATCTCGTCGTGCGGCGCGCAAATGCGGGGGAGACGCTCACGACGCTCGACGGCGTCGAGCGGTCGCTCGATGCGGAAGACGTGGTCATCGCCGACGGAACGGGAGCCATCTCGTTGGCCGGCGTCATGGGCGGGGCGTCCACCGAGGTCGACGACTCGACCAGCGATGTCGTTCTCGAAGCAGCATCGTTCGATCCGCTCGCGGTGTTCCGAACCGGCCGTCGCCACAAGCTGTCGAGCGAGGCGAGCAAACGTTTCGAGCGGACTGTGGATTCGGCGCTCCCGGTTGCGGCGCTCGATCGGGCCGCACAGTTGCTCGTCGAGATCGCCGGTGGACGTATCGAACCGGTGCTGACCGACATCGGCGAGGCTGCCCGTTTCCCATCGGTGACGATGGACTTCGACCTGCCCGATCGGATCGCGGGTGTGCAGTACCCCGACGGGACCGCTGCTCGACGGCTCGCTCAGATCGGATGCACCGTCGAGGTGGATGTCGACGGTGGCGGCCACGGACAACTGGTCGTCGATCCTCCCTCGTGGCGACCCGACTTGGTGCAGCGCGCCGATCTGGTCGAAGAGGTGCTGCGGCTCGAAGGGCTCGAGAAGATCCCGTCGATTCTGCCGTCCGCTCCCGGTGGGCGCGGCCTCACCGCCGAGCAGAAGCGTCGGCGGGCAGTCGGCAAGGCCCTTGCGTTCGCCGGCTATGTCGAAGTTCTTCCGCCGGTGTTCCTGCCCAAGGGAATCTTCGACACGTGGGGCCTCGACGCGGACGACCCGCGCCGGGCGACGACGTCGGTGTTGAACCCGCTCGAGGCCGACCGCCCCGAGCTTGCGACGACCGTGCTTCCCGGTCTGCTCGAAATGCTGAGCAGGAACATCGCGCGCGGTCAGCGGGACGTGTCGTTGTTCGGAATCGCCCAGGTCGTTCTCCGGCACGACGCGACCGCTGCAGTGGACGCGTTGCCGGTCGATCGGCGACCGACCGACGATCAGATCGCGATGCTCCGTGGGTCTCTCCCCGCACAGCCGGTACACGTGGGCGTGGTGCTCGCCGGTCAGCGTGAGCCCTCCGGGCCGTGGGGGCCGGGCCGAGCAGCCGAGGCTGCAGACGCGTTCGCCGCTGTGCGCACGGTTGCCGCGGCGTCCGGCGTGCACGTCGATCTTCGTGCAGCACAACACCTTCCCTGGCATCCGGGCCGGTGCGCCGAGGTTCTTCTCGACGGTGAGGTCGTCGGGCACGCAGGCGAACTGCATCCGGCTGTGCTCGAGCGAGCCGGTTTGCCGCCGCGTACGTGTGCGGTGGAGCTGAGTTTGAGCGCTCTGCCCGTCGTCGAATCGCTTCCGGCCCCCGAAGTATCCCCATACCCGGCCGTGTTGCAGGACGTCGCTGTCGTGGTCGACGCGTCTGTGCCCGCGGCCTCCGTCGAGGCAGCACTGACGATCGGCGGTGGAGAACTGCTCGAGTCCATCCGACTGTTCGACGTCTACGAGGGTGAACAGGTCGGCGAGGGGCGTAAGTCGTTGGCGTTCGCCCTCCGGTTCCGCGGTTCGGACGGAACCCTGACCGAGGATCAGGCGACGGCGGCTCGCGACGCAGCCGTGGCGGCGGCATCCACAGCGGTCGGTGCCCAGCTGCGTAGCTGAACCGTCGACGGCGCGGCCGGTGTTGTGCGTAGCGTGGTGTCATGACGGGCACGACGACGGGAGCAGCCGATGAGTGAATCCGACACGCAAGCCACGGCCTCGGATCTGCAGGTGTTGAACGAGGTTCTCGCGGCGGTGGCCGGCCGACCTCGGTTGGCTCCGGTGGCAGCGGCGGCATCCGCTCTGGCGGCCGAGTTGGGGACGGCGGAACCCGAGCCCGCCGGTCCGGATCGCGGCGTCCCGCCGGGAACCGTTCCCGATGTGGATGTTCCGCAGGTGACGAAACCTCGTATCGACCAGCCGCTCGGCGATCCACCACCGAGAGCTCCGTTGGGCGGAACGGTGCCGGGCGTCATCGATGCGGAATTGGTCGACGACCTTCCCGTCGGCCCGGGTGGGGGTTATGTCGGCGGTGCGACTACGGGCGAGTTCACCGACTCCGGGGTGCCGACCTGGGATGGGGTGCGAGAGAAGGTGGAGCATCGCTCGGGTACGGCTGTCGGGGCGGAGGAGCTGGACCGGGAATCGAGAGCCGGTCAGGACCTGGACAAACAGTGGAACGATCGGCAGGAAGCCGGCCGAAAGAAGCTCGACGAAATTCGTAGATCGATGGGTAGCAGCTAGCGCTTCTGGCCCGCCGATGAATGAGCTTGCATGATGCTGCATAATAAACCGCATGACTATTTCGGAGGCAACGCCGAAGCGCATCGCGGTGGCGGGTGCCAGTGGCTACGCCGGTGGTGAGATCCTTCGCCTGCTGCTCGGCCACCCAGCTGTTCGCGACGGCTCGTTGGTCATCGGAGCGCTGACTGCGGGTGGCAATGCAGGCGCGACACTGGGTGAGTTCCATCCCCACCTGTTGCCGCTTGCCGACCGTGTGCTCGGCCCCACGACGGTCGACGAACTTGCCGGACACGACGTGATCTTCCTCGGGTTGCCGCACGGTAAATCCGCCGAACTCGCGCTCCAGTTGCCCGAATCCGTGGTGATCATCGACTGCGGTGCCGATTTCCGCCTCAACGACTCGGCAGCCTGGGAGAAGTACTACAAGTCCCCGCATGCGGGGACTTGGCCGTACGGGCTCCCGGAGCTACCGGGGCACCGCGAGCTCCTGGTCGGGGCCACGCGTATCGCCGTGCCCGGGTGCTATCCGACGGTGTCGAGCCTAGCCCTGGCCCCGGCAGTTGCCGCCGGAATCATCGAGCCACGGGTCAACATCGTTGCGGTCACCGGCACGTCCGGTGCGGGCCGGGCACCCAAGGCCGACCTGCTGGGCTCCGAGGTGATGGGCTCGGTTCGCGCATACGCGGTAGCAGGCGCGCACCGGCACACTCCCGAGATCGTGCAGAACCTGTCGGCTGTGGCCGGTACCGACGTGTCGGTGTCGTTCACTCCGGTACTCGCGCCGATGCCGCGTGGCATTCTGTCCACCTGTACGGCCGTGACCACCGCTACCGAGGCTCAGGCCGTCGAGGTGTACGAGAAGGCCTATGCCGCAGAGCCTTTCGTTCATGTTCTTCCGGCCGGGCGGCTGCCGCAGACCGGTTCGGTCATCGGATCGAACGCCGTGCAGATGAGTGTGTCCGTCGATGCAGACGCCGGCTTGCTGGTGGTCATCGCGGCCATCGACAACCTGGCCAAGGGAACAGCCGGTGCAGCAGTGCAATCGATGAATCTGGCGTTGGGAATCGACGAGACCGACGGTCTCTCTACCGTAGGAGTTGCTCCATGACCGGCCTGAAGAGCGAGACGGATACGGTCGCCTCGATCGCGGGGAAGCTCGTGCGTTCCCAGGGCGTGACGTCTCCCGCCGGATTCCGTGCGGCCGGGATTCCCGCGGGTATCAAGGCAAGTGGCAGGTCCGATCTGGCTCTGGTGTTCAACGAGGGCCCGGACTTCACGGCAGCGGGCGTCTTCACCCGCAACAAGGTCAAGGCCGCGCCGGTGCTGTGGTCGCAGCAGGTGCTCACCACCGGTCGGCTTCGCGCGGTGGTGTTGAACTCGGGCGGTGCCAACGCTTGTACCGGTGCACCCGGTTTCCAGGACGCGCATCGGACGGCCGAGGAGGTCGCATCCGTGTTGAGCAACTGGGGTTCGGAAACAGGGGCCATCGAGGTTGCCGTGTGCTCGACAGGTCTCATCGGCGATCGGTTGCCGATGGACAAGCTGTTGCCGGGGGTGACCGAGGTGGTGCACGAACTGGCCGGCGGTATCTCCGGTGGCACCGATGCCGCTTACGCGATCATGACCACCGATACCGTTCCGAAGCAGGCCGCGATTCATCACGCAGACAAGTGGAATGTCGGTGGCATGGCCAAGGGCGCGGGCATGCTCGCACCCTCGCTGGCCACGATGCTCAGTGTCATCACCACCGACGCCGTCGCGACCGCGGAGCAGCTCGACACCGCGCTTCGTGCGGCCACCCGGTTGTCCTACGACCGACTCGACGTCGACGGCGCATCCTCCACGAACGACACGGTACTGCTGCTCTCCTCCGGGGCGAGCGGTGTGAGCCCGTCGCAGGAGGACCTCGACGCTGCTGTTCTGGCGGTATGCGACGACCTCGCCGATCAGATGATGGCCGATGCCGAGGGCGTCACGAAGCGAGTGAAGATCACCGTCTCCGGTGCAGTATCCGAGGACGAGGCTCTCGTCGGTGCGAGGACGGTCGCCAGGGACAGTCTCACCAAGACGGCCCTATTCGGTTCGGACCCCAACTGGGGCCGTGTACTCGCGGCGATCGGTATTGCTCCGATCGAACTCGATCCGGATCGGATTGCTGTGTCGTTCAACGGCAATCCGGTGTGCATCGACGGCGTCGGCGCTCCGGGTGCGCGCGAGGTCGACCTGTCGGGAGTCGATATCGCCGTGACCATCGACCTCGGACTCGGGTCCGGTACGGCCACGATCAGAACGACGGATCTCTCCCACGCCTACGTCGAAGAGAACTCGGCGTACTCGTCATGACTGCTGCTGCAACGCAATTGACGGCAGCGCAGAAGGCGTTCACGCTCGCCGAGGCGCTGCCCTGGCTCCAGCGCTTCTCGGGCAAGATCGTCGTGGTGAAGTACGGCGGGAACGCCATGATCGACGACGATCTCAAACGAGCGTTCGCCGCCGACATGGTGTTTCTACGCACCGTCGGAATTCACCCCGTCGTCGTGCACGGCGGAGGCCCGCAGATTTCGGCCATGCTCACCAGGCTGGGCCTGACGGGTGAGTTCCGCGGCGGATTTCGGGTCACCACACCGGAAGTCATGGACATCGTTCGGATGGTGCTGTTCGGGCAGGTCGGCCGTGAACTCGTCGGCTTGATCAACAGTCACGGGCCGTATGCCGTCGGAATCTCGGGGGAGGACGCACACCTGTTCACCGCGACGCGTCGTTCGGTCCTGGTCGACGGCGTCGATACCGATATCGGTCTGGTGGGCGACGTCACCTCGGTAGATCCGAAGGCGATCTTCGATCTGATTGCCGCAGGCCGCATTCCGGTGGTCTCCACCATCGCACCCGACAGTGACGGCGTGGTGCACAACATCAACGCCGATACCGCTGCTGCTGCTCTCGCCAGTGCGATCGGGGCAGAGAAGTTGGTCGTGCTCACCGATGTCGAGGGTCTCTACACGGCGTGGCCCGATCGCAGTTCCCTGACCTCTCGAATCGACGCGTCGGAACTCGACGCATTGCTGCCCACGCTCGATGCGGGAATGGTTCCGAAGATGGAAGCGTGCCTGCGGGCCGTTTGTGCCGGTGTGCCGTCGGCGCACGTCATCGACGGTCGCGTCGAACATTCGGTTCTGGTGGAGCTGTTCACCGGAGAGGGGATCGGCACCATGGTCACCCCCGATCACTCGTCTACGTCAGGAGTCACGTCATGACCGGCACGCAGTCCACGGTCGATCTACAGCAGCGGTGGTCCACGTCGCTGATGGACAACTACGGTGTGCCGCGCGTAGCGCTCGTCCGAGGCGAAGGCGCTGTGGTGACCGACGCCGACGGCAAGCAGTACCTCGACCTGCTGGCCGGTATCGCCGTCAATATCCTGGGCCACGCTCATCCTGCGGTGATCGAGGCGGTCACTGCTCAGCTCTCCACTCTGGGTCATACGTCGAATCTGTATGCGACGGAACCGGGTATCGAACTGGCCGAGCAATTGCTCGCACATCTGGGTGCGGGTGCGACGGGACGAGTGTTCTTCTGCAACTCGGGTACCGAGGCCAACGAGGCGGCGTTCAAGATCGCGCGTCTGACCGGTCGTCCCCACATCATTGCCGCCGAGAAGGCCTTTCACGGACGGACGATGGGTGCACTGGCGCTCACCGGACAAGCCGACAAGCGAATTCCGTTCGAACCCATGCCTGCCGGTGTCCAGCACGTGCCCTACGGAGACATCGCCGCGCTCGAGGCAGCCGTCGATTCCGACACCGCCGCAGTGTTTCTCGAACCCATCATGGGGGAGGGCGGCGTGGTCGTTCCTCCCGACGGGTATCTCGTTGCCGCACGTGAGATCACGGCGAGGCACGGCGCGCTGTTGGTCCTCGACGAGGTGCAGACCGGTATCGGCCGCACGGGCTGGTTCTACGCCCACCAGTCGGTCGGCATCGTGCCCGACGTGATCACCTTGGCCAAAGGGCTGGGCGGGGGTCTGCCCATCGGAGCCTGCATCGGTATCGGGGCGGCGGGGGAGTTGTTGCATCCGGGCAAGCACGGCACCACCTTCGGCGGCAACCCGGTCTGCGCCGCTGCTGCGTTGGCTGTGTTGCGGACCATTGCCGCCGACGACCTCGTTTCGCACGCCGACAGTCTCGGCAAGACCATCGCTCATTCCATCGAGGCTCTCGAACACCCTCTCGTCAGCCATGTTCGGGGCTCCGGGCTTCTGCTCGGAGTGGTGCTCACGGCCGCAGTTGCGCCTGCGGCCGAGGCGGCGGCCCGTGACGCAGGCTTCCTGATCAATGCAGCGCAACCAGACGTATTGCGGCTCGCACCGCCGCTGATCATCACCGAAGAGCAGGCCGCGTCGTTCGTCTCGGCACTACCGGCAATTCTCGACGCAGCACAGGAGGCACACCAGCCATGACCGTTCAGCACTTCCTTCGCGACGACGACATCACCCCGCAGCAGCAGGGAGAAATCCTGGCGCTCGCGGCCGAGATCAAGCGGGCTCCGTTCTCCAAGCGGCCGCTCGAGGGGCCGAAGGGCGTCGGTGTGATCTTCGAGAAGAATTCCACCAGAACTCGGTTCTCGTTCGAGTTGGGCATTGCGCAGTTGGGTGGCCACGCCGTTGTGGTCACCGGAAGCGACACTCAACTGGGACGCGAGGAGACTCTGCAGGACACCGGCCGCGTGCTGTCCCGCTACGTCGAGGCGGTCGTCTGGCGTACGTTCGGCCAGAAGCGGCTGGAGCAGATGGCAACGGGTGCAACGATTCCCATCGTCAATGCGCTGTCCAACGAGTTCCATCCCTGCCAGGTCCTCGCCGATCTGCAGACGCTGATCGAGCACAAGGGAAACCTGACCGGGAGGACGCTGGCGTACTTCGGCGACGGTGCCAACAACATGGCACATTCGCTTCTCATCGGCGGAGTGACCGCGGGACTCGATGTCAGGATCGCCGCTCCGAAGGAATTCGCACCACTCGGTTACGTCCTCGATGCCGCACGTGCGCGCGCCGAGGAGACCGGAGCGTCCATCACGGTGACCGAAGACCCCGACGAGGCCGCCGACGGTGCCGACGCTCTCGTCACCGATACCTGGACATCGATGGGTCAGGAGAACGACGGACTCGATCGAGTCGCTCCGTTCCGGCCCTACCGCATCGACTCCGAGCTGCTGTCGAAGGCGAAATCCGATGCGGTCGTGCTGCATTGCCTTCCTGCCCACCGCGGCGAGGAAATCACCGACGAGGTGCTCGACGGTCCGCACAGTGTCGTCTGGGACGAGGCCGAGAACCGTCTGCACGCGCAGAAAGCACTGTTGGTCTGGCTCCTCGAGCAGGCTCGGCGACCGTGAGTGACGACGTCACTGCGGTTCCGCTGACCGCGTCGACCCGCGCGGGCAGACAGGCGCGGATCATCGCGTTGCTGGCCACGCATCAGGTGCGCAGTCAACCGCAGCTGGCGTCGTTGCTCGCCGCCGAGGGGATCGACACTACCCAGGCGACGCTGTCGCGTGACCTCGAAGAGTTGGGTGCGGTGAAGTTGCGCGCTCCCGACGGCGGCGTCGGGGTGTACGTGGTCCCCGAGGACGGCAGCCCGGTGCGCGGGGTGTCGGGCGGAACCGACCGTCTCCTGCGGCTGTTGGGGGAGCTGTTGGTGTCCACCGATCACAGCGGAAACCAGGCAGTTCTGCGGACACCGCCCGGAGCTGCGCATTACCTGGCCAGCGCCCTCGATCGTGCTGCATTGCCGGAAGTCGTGGGAACGATCGCCGGGGACGACACGATCCTGCTCATCGCCCGTGAACCGACCACCGGCGGCGAGATCGCCGACAAGATAGAAAAGCTCGCTCGACGCGGAAACTGAGATCCGGTCACTCCGCACTGCACCACACGAACCACGAAGGAGCGTCATCACCATGGCCGAACGCGTCATCCTCGCCTACTCCGGCGGACTCGACACCTCTGTCGCCATCAGCTGGATCGGACGGGAGACCGGCAAGGAGGTCGTCGCTGTTGCCATCGACCTCGGCCAGGGCGGTGAGGACATGAATGTCGTCCGCCAGCGCGCATTGGACTGCGGCGCAGTCGAATCGGTCGTCGTCGACGCCAGGGACGAGTTCGCCGACGAGTACTGCCTGCCGACGGTGCAATCCAACGCGCTGTACATGGATCGGTATCCGTTGGTTTCGGCCATCAGCCGCCCGCTGATCGTCAAGCATCTGGTGGAGAACGCACGTGCGCACGGCGGAACCGTCGTCGCCCACGGATGCACGGGCAAGGGCAACGATCAGGTCCGGTTCGAGGTCGGTTTCAACACGCTCGCTCCGGAGCTCGAAGTGCTGGCACCGGTACGCGATTACGCGTGGACCCGGGAGAAGGCGATCGCGTTCGCCGAGGAGAACGACATTCCGATCAACGTCACCACCAAGTCACCGTTCTCCATCGACCAGAACGTGTGGGGACGAGCAGTGGAGACCGGCTTCCTGGAAGATCTGTGGAACGCGCCGACGAAGGATGTGTACGACTACACCGAGGATCCGACGGTCAACTTCCAGGCACCCGACGAACTGATCCTCACGTTCGACAAGGGTCGCCCGGTCGCCATCGACGGCCGTCCGGTGTCGGTGCTCGGTGCGATCCAAGAACTCAACACCCGTGCGGGCGCTCAGGGTGTCGGCCGATTGGACGTCGTCGAGGATCGGCTCGTCGGCATCAAGAGCCGTGAAATCTACGAGGCTCCCGGTGCGATGGTCCTGATCCGTGCGCACGAAGAACTCGAGCACGTGACCCTCGAGCGCGAACTCGGCCGCTACAAGCGTCATACCGACCAGAAGTGGGCCGAGCTGGTCTACGACGGCCTGTGGTACTCGCCGCTCAAGGGTGCACTCGACACGTTCGTTCAGCACACGCAGGAACACGTCTCGGGCGACATCCGCTTGGTGCTGCACGCGGGCGGAATCATCGTCAACGGCCGTCGCAGCGGAGAGTCGTTGTACGACTTCAACCTCGCCACCTACGACGAGGGCGACACGTTCGATCAGTCGGCGGCCAAGGGATTCGTGCAGCTGCACGGGCTCTCCTCCAAGATCGCAGCGAAGCGGGACCTGGGCCTGTGACCACTTCGAGCAACGCACACGGAACCAACGAAGGCTCGCTGTGGGGCGGGCGCTTCGCCTCCGGCCCGGCGGCTGCCATGGCTGCCCTGAGCAAATCGACACACTTCGACTGGGTTCTCGCGCCCTACGACATCCGTGCGTCCATGGCGCACGCTCGGGTTCTGAACGGTGCCGGACTGCTGACCCCGCAGGACCTCGAGACCATGCTCGACGGTTTGCAGCGGCTGGCCGACGACGTGGCGTCCGGTGAGTTCGTCGCGGCCGAGTCGGACGAGGACGTGCACGGCGCCCTCGAACGCGGTTTGATCGACCGGGTCGGACCCGAGGTGGGTGGTCGCCTGCGCGCCGGCCGCTCACGCAACGATCAGGTCGCGACCCTGTTCCGGATGTGGTTGCGCGACGCCGTCCGTCGGGTGGCGGTCGGTGTTCTCGACGTCGTGGACGCATTGGCAACTCAGGCTGCGGCTCACCCCACCGCGGTCATGCCCGGCAAGACTCATTCGCAGGCGGCGCAGCCGGTGTTGTTGGCGCATCATCTGCTCGCACATACCCATCCGCTGCTGCGTGATGTCCAGCGGTTCGCGGACTTCGACAGGCGAGCGGCAGTGTCGCCCTACGGTTCCGGCGCTCTGGCCGGCTCCTCGCTCGGTCTGAGCCCCGAGAAGATCGCCGCCGAACTCGGGTTCGATTCGTCCGCCGAGAACTCGATCGACGCCACGTCCTCGCGTGATTTCGCGGCGGAAGCCGCGTTCGTCCTGGCGATGACAGCGGTGGACCTGTCTCGGTTCGCCGAGGAGGTCATCTCGTGGAGCACACCCGAATACGGTTACGTGACTCTCGCAGATGCATGGTCGACGGGCAGCTCGATCATGCCGCAGAAGAAGAATCCCGACGTCGCGGAGTTGACTCGTGGCAAGACGGGCCGCCTGATCGGAAATCTGACCGGCCTGTTGGCCACCCTCAAGGCACAACCCTTGGCGTACAACCGGGATCTTCAGGAAGACAAGGAGCCGGTCTTCGATTCGGTGGCTCAGCTCGAGTTGCTGCTCCCGGCACTCACCGGTTTGACGGCGACATTGGAGTTCCACACCGATCGCATGGCCGAACTCGCGCCGGCCGGGTTCACGCTCGCCACCGACATCGCCGAATGGATGGTGCGGCAAGGGATTGCGTTCCGGGTAGCTCACGAGGCAGCGGGAGCCTGCGTGCGCGCGGCGGAAGCGCGGGGCGTCGGGCTGGTGGATCTGACCGACGACGAGCTCGCGTCGATCGATCCGGCGCTCACTCCGGCGGTGCGCGAGGTGCTCACCGTGGAGGGTTCCATTTCCTCGCGTGATGCTCGCGGCGGCACCGCGGCGGTTCAGGTGGCGCACCAGCTCGGTGGTGTGCGGGCGACTGCGTCGACGTTGCGCGCGTGGGCCGAGGTGCCGGTGTTGCGGCACTAGTCGACATCCTCGCCGTATTCCACGAGTGTGATGTGAGAAGCTTTCGTCACGCGAAGACCGATGTCGGTCGTTCCGTCGGGGCCGAACGCAGGAGTGTATTTGTGGGACTGAATGCAGACGCGGTACGTGGTCCACTGCGGCGTGCTATCGCAACGGCCCAGAACGGCCTCGAGGTCATCCGGCTGGGTGGTCTCGAGACCGAGGTCGATCCGTCGCCTTTCCGGGTGATGGACCGCGAGCCGATGTATCGGTTGCGGCGTTACTTCCCCGACGACGTTCCCGTGGACAGTCCTCCGGTGGTGCTGATTCCGCCGATGATGGTCTCCGCGGACGTGTACGACGTCACCACCGATCAAGGTGCGGCCGGCATTCTGCACGGCATGGGCATGGACCCGTGGGTGGTCGATTTCGGTTCGCCCGATACCGAAGAGGGCGGGTGGAGCCGTACTCTGGCCGATCACGTCGTCGCCATCAGCGAGGTCGTGGACAAGGTGCACGAGCACACCGGCCGCGACGTTCACCTCGGCGGGTATTCGCAGGGCGGCATGTTCTGCTACCAAGCTGCCGCCTATCGAGGTGGACGAAACCTGGCCAGCCTCATCACGTTCGGGGCTCCGGTCGACACCTTGGCCGGCTTGCCGTTGGGTATCCCGGCCGGTGTCGCTACTCGGGGCGCAGAGTTTCTCGCCGACCATGTATTCACGCGCTTGGCCGTGTCGGGGTGGATGGCGCGGACGGGATTTCAGCTGCTCGACCCGGCGAAGACCGTGCGGTCTCGTTTGGATTTCCTGCGACAGTTGCACGATCGGGAAGCGCTGTTGCCTCGGGAGCCGCAGCGCCGCTTCCTGGCGATGGACGGCTGGGTGGCGTGGTCCGGGCCCGCCGTGGCCGAGTTGCTCAGGCAGTTCGTCGTGCACAACCGCATGATGACCGGCGGCTTCGTCATCAAGGACAGGTTGTTGACGCTTGCCGAGTTGACGGTGCCGGTCTTGGCGTTCGTCGGCGAGGTCGACGACATCGGACAGCCGTTGGCGGTGCGCGGAATCCGGCGTGCCGCACCGCGTGCTCAGGTATTCGAAACAACCTTGCGTGCAGGACATTTCGGTCTCGTGGTGGGTAGCACGGCAGCTGCGCAGACATGGCCGACCACTGGAAACTGGATTCGGTGGCGCGAGAACCTCGGACCGAAGCCCGAGGCCGTGCGCGTCATGGAACACGAAGAGCACTCGGACAGCGACAGCGGAGTGTCGATCACCAACAGGCTCATTCACACCGCTGCCTCCATCGCCGAAGTGGGAGTAGGTGTAGGACGCGGACTGGCCTCGGCCGCGACCGGTGCCGTGCGCGGCACTCGTGAGATCTCGACCGAGGCCGTGCGCACCCTTCCGCGGCTGGCGCGGCTGGGGCAGATGCAGCCGCACAGTCGGGTCTCGTTGGGCCGCTTGATCGCTGAGCAGGGCAGAAAGTCCCCGCTCGGCGAGTGCTTCCTCTTCGACGACCGAGTGCACACCTACGACGCCGTCAACGTGCGTATCGACAACGTGGTTCGAGGTCTGATCAGTGTCGGTGTACGGCCTGCATCGCGCATCGGTGTGCTGATGGAGACCAGGCCGAGTGCCCTCGCCGCCATCGCGGCTCTGTCGCGCATCGGCGCTGTTCCGGTGTTGCTGCAGCCGGGTAGCGACCTCACTGCCGCGTTACGCACCGTGGACGTCGACACTGTGATCGCCGATCCGGAGAATGCCGCGGCGGCCGTTCCGGTCGCGCCCAACGTGCTGGTGCTCGGCGGCGGCGAGACGCGGCGGCTCGATGTTCCGGACGGCTACGAAGTGATCGACCTCGAAGCCATCGACCCCGACGCCGTCCGGCTACCGGCCTGGTTCGAGCCGGATCCCGGTCGCGCTCGCGAACTGGCGATGATTCTGTTCACCACCACCGACCGTGGTCTCGAACCGCGATACATCACCAACCATCGCTGGGCACTGTCCGCATTCGGTACCGCGACGACGGCTGCTCTCGGTCCCGGCGATACTGTGTATTGCCTTGCACCGCTCCATCATTCGGCGGGCATACTCGTGACCATCGGCGGCGCGCTTGCCGGCGGATCGAGGATCGCGCTCTCCCGTGGTCTCGATCCCGAGCGCTTCAGGGAAGAGGTGTACCGCTACGGCGTCACTGTCGTCAGCTACACCTGGACGATGATGCAGCAGATCGTCGACGACGGGCGCTTCCCGGTCGACACCGGTCACCCGGTTCGGCTGTTCATCGGCTCCGGTATGCCGGTGGGATTGTGGCGTCGCACCCTGGCGAAGTTCACCCCGGCGCGAGTGCTCGAGTTCTATGCCTCCACCGAGAACGACGTCATTCTGGCCAATGTCGCCGGGACGAAGATCGGCTCGAAGGGACGCCCTCTGCCCGGCAGTGCGCGAGTGGCTCTGGCGGCGTACGACCCGATCACCGGCCGACTCGAAGAGGACGACGACGGATTCGTGCGGCAGTGCCGCGACGACGAGATCGGGCTGCTCCTGGGCCGCCCGAGTGGTGACGGTGAAGCGACCAGCCATGTCATGCGTGGGGTCTTCGAGCCCACCGACGCGTGGATACCCACCGAGAACCTGTTCCGGCGTGATTCGGACGGCGATTACTGGCTCATCGATCGTAAGGACACCGTTGTTCGCTCGGCGCGGGGTCCGGTGTACACCCAGCCGATCGTCGACGCCGTCGGCGATCTCGATCAGGTCGGTTCGGCCGTGGTCTACGGGGTTCGTGTTGCCGTCGACGGGCCACGGTCGATCCGCATGGAAGCGTCGGCCACCGAGGTTGCCGTGTGTGCTGTCTCCCTGCAGCCGGAAGCGGTGATCACCGCTCGCGCTCTCACCGATGCCCTGGGAGTCCTGCTTCCGGACGAGCGCCCGGCGATCGTCCACGTTGTGTCCGACATCCCGGTCGGTCGCGCCTATCGACCCAACGCGTCTGCATTGAAACAGGCAGGAATTCCTACTCCGAGCGCACGATCGTGGTACTACGATCCGGAGTCGAACAGCTACCGACGACTGACGAAAGCTGTTGTGGCAGAACGCTTCGTGGGACGTCAGGCCACCGCCGAGAAGTCTTCCTGACATGAAGGAACGGCCGGCGGCCCCGACGACGGAAACAATCGGCGTTCGGTAGCGTGAACGAAGACCATCACTCCGACTCGGTCGGAGCAGACAGAAGGACACCTGTGGCAATCGACTCGACACTGCTCTCCATCCTCGCGTGCCCTGTGGACAAGGGCCCGCTCCTGCTCGTCGAGGACGAATTGCTCTACAACCCGCGACTGCGTCGCGCATATCCGATAGAGAACGGCATTCCGGTGTTGCTCGCCGACGATGCGCGCGATGTCGACGACGCCGAGCACGAGTCGATTCTGGCGCGCGCCACGTCCTAGACCACCTCGTTCATGGTGTCCGCCGACGCAATGTCGCTGCCGCACCGGTCAGCGCTGCCACGGTGAACATCACGACCACGGCGATGTCGGCCCCCATGCGCTTGGTTGCATCGGGGTGGACGGATATCTCCTGCAGGGCGTCCACCAGGTAGCTCAGCGGCAGAAGGTTGCTGACTGCACCGAGCCAACTCGGCATCTGATCGCGGGCCACCAGGAGCCCGCAGAGGAAGAGCTGCGGGATCACGACGACCGGCATGAACTGGACCGCTTGAAATTCGGTACGTGCGAAAGCGCTGCACAACAGCCCGATCGCCACTCCGAGCATCGCCCCGAGTACCGCGATCACCAGAACCCACCCGATCGAGCCTTCGATGTCGAGCCCGAGCAATCCGAATGCGAGTGCGCACGCGAGCAGCGCCTGCCCTACAGCGGCGAGCGAGAACGCCGAGCCGTAACTCGCAAGCAGGTCCATCTTGGACATCGGTGTGGTCAGCAGGCGTTCGAGTGTTCCCGTGCTGCGTTCACGCTGCATCGAGATCGACGTGAGCAGAAACATGACGACGAACGGCAGAATGCCGAGCATCGTGATCGCAATTCGATCGAACGACGATTGTTGGTTCGGCGGAGCCGGGACGTCTCGGTACAGGAAATACAGCAACACAATCAGTAGAGACGGCACGAGCAGGACCATGGCCACCGATCGGTGATCGGCTCTGAGCTGGCGCAGGATTCGACCCGTACCCGCTGCGTAGATTCGTGCGTTCACGATGTCTGTTCCGTGGATCTGATGAGCGAGAGGAATGCGCGGTCGAGGTTCGTTTCCTTCGTCCGCGCCAGTAGCGCTTCGGGGCTCGATCGGTCCAGGACGGCACCGTCGCGCATCAGTACGAGCTGGCTGCAGTGTTCTGCCTCCTCCATCACGTGGCTCGAGACCAGCACTGTCGTACCTACCGCTGCGATTGCGGCGAATCGTGACCACAGTTCCGAGCGAAGGACGGGATCCAACCCGACCGTCGGCTCGTCGAGGACGATGAGTTCGGGTTCGGCGACCAGCGCGCTGGCCAGGGAGACCCGGCTCAGTTGGCCACCGGAGAGCTCACCCGCCCGCGACGCCGCATGGTCGGTGAGTCCGACAGCCGCGATGGCGGACGCCACCTCGGAGTGGCGGCGACCGTAGAGCGACCCGAAGTACTGCACGTTCTCGCGAACGGTGAGGTCTCGGTACACGCTCGGTGCCTGCGTCACGTACCCGACGGTGCGGCGCAGGGAGGTGGAGCCGGCTGGGCATCCGAGCACTGTCACGGTTCCGCCGGCAACGATCTGCGTGCCGACGATGGCGCGCATCAACGTGGTCTTTCCGCAGCCCGATGGGCCGAGGAGGCCGGTGATGGCAGCCCGCGGAATCGTCAGGGACAGATTGTGCAGCACCGTTCGGTTGCCGCGGCGAACCGTCAACCCTGTGATCTCGACGGCATGTTGCCCGGTGAACGCCATGTCGGCCTCCAGACTCTCATCGATCGATGCAGTCATAGCCCCGTCGATGCCTCGAGGTCAAGGGTTCAGCATCATGGGACGGGTGAACGCTGCTGACTTGGAAATCGGAGAGCCGGACGACGCAGCCCGACGTATCCTCGGGGCCACCGTCCATGCAGGCGCGGTGTCGGTACGCATCGTGGAGGTCGAGGCATACGGCGGTCCGGTCGACGGTCCGTGGCCCGATCCCGCTGCGCATTCTTTCCGTGGTCCGACACCCCGAAATGCCGTGATGTTCGGTCCGGCGGGTCGGCTGTACGTCTACCTGAGTTACGGCATGCACCTGTGCATGAACGTCAGTTGCGGGCCGGACGGGACGGCCGCTGCCGTCCTGCTTCGAGCCGGTCAGGTAGTTGCAGGTCACGACCTCGTCGACGGCAGGCGCGGTGGCGGAAAGTCGCGAACAGCGCGGGTCGAGGCCGGGTGGGCTCGAGGGCCCGGCAATCTCGGACGAGCACTCGGAGTGGGACTTGCCGACAACGGGACCGATCTGTTCGACGCGTCGTCACCGATCACCCTCGAGCTGCTCGAACATCCGCTGGGCGACGAGGCGTTGAAAGTCGGCCCACGCGTGGGTGTGAGCGTGGCAGCAGACAGACCGTGGCGTTTCTGGCTACCGGCCTCGCCTGCAGTGTCGAACTACCGGCGCAGTCCCCGCGCTCCCCAGCCCGGCTTGCGTGAGGGCTGAACGAGGCGGCGGCAAGTGCATGCGGGAAGATCGACGTCGTGAGCGAGAACATCATCGACGAATTGACCTGGCGCGGACTGATCGCGCAGTCCACCGACGTGGAAGCACTGAAGAAGGCCACCGCGGACGGGCCGATCACGTTGTACTCCGGTTTCGACCCGACCGGACCCTCGCTCCACGCCGGCCACCTCGTTCCGCTGCTCGCCTTGAAGCGGTTCCAGCGGGCCGGGCATCGGCCGATCATTCTGGCGGGCGGCGCAACCGGACTGATCGGTGATCCTCGCGATGTGGGGGAGCGGACCATGAACTCCCGTGAGGTGGTCACCGAGTGGGCGTCGCGTATCCGGGGGCAGCTCGAACGGTTCGTAGACCTGGACGACGGCCCTACCGGTGGCGTCGTGGTCAACAACCTGTCCTGGACGGGGGAGTTGTCCACCATCGACTTCCTCCGAGACGTCGGCAAACACTTCTCGATCAACGTCATGCTCGCGCGGGAGACGGTCAAGACTCGGCTCGAGGGCGACGGCATGTCGTACACCGAGTTCAGCTACATGCTGTTGCAGGCCAACGACTACGTCCAGCTGCGCCGGGAGTACGGCTGCAGTCTGCAGATCGGTGGCTCGGATCAGTGGGGCAACATCATCGCCGGCGTGGAACTGAACCGTCGGCAGGACGCCGAACAGGTTCACGCGCTGACCGTTCCCCTGGTCACGTCGTCGGACGGCAAGAAGTTCGGTAAGTCCACAGGTGGTGGCAGTCTCTGGTTGGACCCCGAGATGACCAGCCCGTACGCCTGGTACCAGTACTTCGTGAACACCGGTGACGCCGATGTGGTCATGTACCTGCGCTGGTTCACCTTCCTGTCCCAGGACGAACTGGCCGAATTGGAGACAGCAACCGAGGAGCGACCGCACGCGCGAGAAGCTCAGAAGCGACTGGCAGCAGAGATGACGACTCTGGTTCACGGCGAAGAGGCGACTCGCTCGGTCGAACTCGCCAGCCAAGCACTGTTCGGGCGGGCCGAGCTCACCGACCTCGACGAGAGCACTCTGGCAGCGGCGTTGCACGAGGCATCTGTGGCCGACATCGAGGTGGGTGCTCCGAACACGATCGTCGACCTCCTTGTCGCGACAGGGTTGAGCGAGAGCAAGGGTGCTGCGCGACGGGCGGTCAAAGAGGGCGGGGCAGCGGTGAACAACGTCAAGATCGCCGACGAGAACTGGACACCGTCGAGCGACGACCTCTTGCACGGACAATGGTTGGTGGTCCGGCGCGGGAAGCGGAACTTTGCGGGAGCACGCGTGGCTCGCTGAATCCAGGATCGGCCAGTGGCCGGAGTCACATTGATGTAATTTGGTTTGGACATCCGCTCGAGGGGCAATCCATCGAGCGCGACCAGGCTGTTCACACCGATTGTGTCCGAACGACCTGGGGATTTGACGCGTTGTTATCCGGGGCGTAACTTTGTCCAAGTCAGAGCGACACGGACGCCAGCCCAGACCGCAAGGCCTGAGCGAAGCGGACGCGCTCTACACAATCTGGTTCGGATACTACTTCGGTTGTGTCTTAACCGCGGATCGAAGGCCAGTTTGACTGAGCCTGAACATCCGATCTAAGCTGGAACGGTTGCCCCGGACACCGACGAGATCATCTCGGACGTGGATGGTGTGTGCGTGTTCTTTGAGAACTCAACAGTGTGTCGATGAATGTCAGTGCCGAATTTTATTTGGTGAATGCATTCGATGTACCAGCCATCCGCTTGTGGTGGTTGTTGTCGGGTGTTGTTTTGAAAATGCTAGTTGAGTTTTTTTTGCTAGTGATTTGACTCTTTATGTTTATGACTGATTTGCAGTTTCGACTGTTGATCGAGAGTCTTTTACGGAGAGTT
>NZ_NOYJ01000017.1:0-48699 GCF_002258365.1 Rhodococcus sp. 06-221-2 | reverse complement strand
GTCCAACGCCTCGAAAAACCGCACCTTCAACCCAGCACATGCCACGATCCCCGCAACTCCCTCAAATCGAGGGTGTTGCGGGGATCGTTAGAACCCGCCTTGCTCGCGTCGGGCCCTTCGGCACTCGTGCTGGGAGATCTACGAGTAGATGGCCTCGATGTCGCTGCCACGTTCGGTGTGGATGATGTTGCGCTTGAGCTTCATCGTCGGAGTCAGCTCACCGGTCTCGACGGTGAAGTCGTTCTCGAGGATCGTGTACTTCTTGATCTGCTCGGGGTTGGAGACCTTCTTGTTGGCCTCGGCCACGGCCTTGTCGATTTCGGCGACGAGGTCGGCGTTCTTCGACAGCTCCGAGAACGGGATGTCGGCAGCGAGGTTGTGGCGTTCGAGCCAGCCCGGCATCGCTTCGGGGTCGAGGGTGATGAGCGCACCGATGAATGGCTTGGCGTCACCGACGACGAGGCACTGGCTGATGATCGCGTTGGCGCGCAGCGCGTCCTCGAGCACCGCGGGGGCAACGTTCTTGCCTCCTGCGGTGACGATGATTTCCTTCTTGCGGCCGGTGATCGAGACGAAGCCTTCCTGATCGATCGACCCCAGATCGCCGGTGTGGAACCAGCCGTCGACGATCGCTTCGGCGGTGGCCTTCTCGTTGTGCCAGTAGCCGCTGAACACCACCGGGCCCTTGAGCAGCAGTTCGCCGTCCTCGGCGACCTTGACCGCGTGACCGTCGATGGGCTTGCCGACGGTGCCGACGCGCTGTTCCTTGGTGGTGTTGACGGTGACGGCCGCGCTGGTCTCGGTCAGTCCGTAGCCCTCGTAGACCGGGACGCCCGCGCCGCGGAAGAAGTGGCCCAGGCGAGCGCCGAGGGGGCCACCGCCCGAGACCGCACGATCGCAGTTACCGCCGAGGGCAGCTCGCAACTTGGAGTAGACGAGCTTGTCGAAGACCGTGTGCTTGAGGTTGAGCACCAGGCCTGCGCCGCCCTTCTCCTGGGCTTCACTCCACTCGATGGCCGTCGCGGCGGCCTTGTCGAAGATGCTGCCCTTGCCGCCGTCGTGTGCCTTCTGCTTGGCCGAGTTGTAGACCTTCTCGAACACGCGCGGCACCGACAGGATGAAGTTCGGCTTGAAGACGGCGAACTGATCCACCAGTGTCGACACGTCCGAGGTGTGGCCCACGGTCACCTTCGACTCAAACGAGCCGAACGACACCGCGCGGGCGAACACGTGCGCCATCGGTAGGAACATCAAGGTGCGGTTGCCCTCGCGCATGGAGTCGTGCAGCGCGATCTGGGTGGCCTGGACCTCGGCGTAGAAGTTCGCGTGTGTCAGCTGCACACCCTTGGGGCGGCCGGTGGTGCCCGAGGTGTAGATCAGTGTCGCGGGGGAGGCGGCAGTGACCTGGTGTCGACGGGTGTGCACGTCCTCGTCGCTGATTCCCGCGCCTCGGGTGGTCAGTTCGTCGATGGCTCCGCCGTCGATATGGAGTACCTCGCGCAGTTCGGCGGCACCCTCGGTGACGTCCTTCAGGTTCGAGACGTGCGCTGCGGTCTCGACTACGAGCAGCTTGGTAGCGGAGTCCTCGAGGATCCACTGGGCCTGATCGGGCGACGAGGTCTCGTAGATCGCGACGGTGCACCCGCCGGCGGTCCAGATGGCGTAGTCGAGGACGACCCACTCGTAGCGGGTCGCGCTGAGGATCGCGACGCGGTCGCCGAGTTCGACGCCCGACGCGATCAGGCCCTTGGCCACGGCGGTGACCTCTTTGGCGAACTGACCCGCGGTGACGTCGGTCCAGGTGCCGTTCACCAGGCGCTGGAACGGGACGAAGTTCGGTGATTCCTTCTGGTACCGGAAGACGGTGTCGGCCATGGATGCGTCGTCGGGAATGGTGAATGACGCCGGCACAGAATATTCGCGCACTGCTGGACCCCTTACGGATAAATAGCGTGGTAGTTGTGCATTTCATCACACCCGAGTCCGTAACGCACCACCGAGGTTGTCCGCTTTGTGAATTTTCGGTCGTTTTTCGGGGGAGGTGAGTGTGACTCGGGGTACAACATAACGGTGTCCGGTCGTGTGTCTCCGTCGGGTCGCCCTCGCAGGGCCGCGTGTGCGTGCCCCCATCACCGCTGTTTTCGTCACCTGATCAGCGCAGAAGGAGTCGCGGGGGCCGGGCAGGTACTAAACTCGGGTGTATATGAGCACTTCAGAATCTGATCAGGATGCCGCCGTGACGTCTGACGAGACGAGTTCGTCCCCTCCCGTCCACGCAGGTGAGTCTTCTTCGACAGCGGATGACGACATCACTTTTGCCGATCTCGGAATAGACGAGCGGGTCCTGAAGGCCCTGCGCGACGTCGGATACGAGAGCCCGTCGCCCATCCAGGCGGCCACCATCCCGCCGTTGATGGCGGGGAACGACGTCGTCGGCCTCGCGCAGACCGGAACGGGTAAGACCGCCGCGTTCGCGGTGCCGATCCTGTCTCGTCTCGATGTCTCGCGTCGGACGCCGCAGGCCTTGGTGCTGGCACCGACCCGCGAGCTCGCGTTGCAGGTGGCCGAGGCGTTCGGGAAGTACGCCACCCACATTCCGGGTCTGCACATTCTGCCCATCTACGGCGGTCAGGCGTACGGGATCCAGTTGTCCGGCCTGCGCAAGGGTGCCCAGATCATCGTCGGAACCCCGGGCCGTGTGATCGACCACCTCGAGAAGGGCACACTCGACCTCTCCGGGCTCGAATACCTCGTGCTCGACGAGGCCGACGAGATGCTCAAGATGGGGTTCCAGGAGGACGTCGAGCGCATCCTCTCCGACACTCCCGAATACAAGCAGGTCGCGTTGTTCTCGGCCACGATGCCGGCCGCGATTCGCAAGATCTCCAAGCAGTACCTGCACGACCCGGTGGAGATCACCGTCAAGACCAAGACGTCGACGGCACCGAACATCACGCAGCGCTACGTCCAGGTGGCCCATCAGCGCAAGCTCGAGGCGCTCACTCGAATCTTCGAGGTCGAAGAGTTCGAGGCCATGATCATGTTCGTGCGCACCAAGCAGGCCACCGAAGAGCTCGCCGAGAAGTTGCGCGCACGGGGATTCTCCGCCGCCGCGATCAACGGCGACATCGTGCAGGCACAGCGCGAACGCACCATCGGCCAGCTCAAAAATGGCCAGATCGACATTCTGGTGGCCACCGACGTTGCGGCTCGTGGTCTCGACGTCGACCGCATCTCGCACGTCATCAACTACGACATCCCGCACGACACCGAGTCCTACGTACACCGCATCGGCCGTACCGGCCGCGCGGGTCGCGCCGGTCAGGCCCTGTTGTTCGTTGCGCCCCGCGAGCGTCACCTACTCAAGGCCATCGAGCGTGCGACGCGGCAGCCGATCACCGAGATGCAGCTCCCCAGCGTCGACGACGTCAATGCGCAGCGCGTCACGAAGTTCAAGGACTCCATCACCGAGAGCCTCGGCAACGAGAATCTGGCGCTGTTCCGCCGGCTCATCGAGGACTACGAGCGCGAGCACGACGTGCCGCTGGTCGATATCGCAGCAGCTCTGGCCATCCAGTCGCGCGACGGCGAAGCCTTCCTGCTCAAGCCCGAGCCGCCTGCCCCGCCGCGGGCACCCCGCGAGCCTCGGGAGCCGCGGCCACCGCGGACGTTCGACGAGGATGCGGCCAGCTCGCACCACCGCAAGACCGGCCAGGAAATGGCGACGTACCGCATCAGCGTCGGTAAGCGTCATCACGTCGCTCCCGGTGCCATTGTCGGTGCCATCGCCAACGAAGGCGGTCTGCGTCGAAGCGACTTCGGGCACATCAGCATTCGTCCCGACCATTCGCTGGTCGAGTTGCCTGCCGACCTCGCCGACGAGACGGTCGAGGCGCTGCGCCGCACCCGCATCAGCGGCGTGTTGATTCAGCTGCAGCCCGACTCCGGTCCTCCCGGACGCAGTGGCGGGCCGCGCGGCGGCGGAAAGTTCAAGGGCAAGCGCTAGCACCACGTGCGCGGAACTTCGTAGCCTGCTACGAAGTTCCGCGCAAGACCCGCGGGCTCGAGCGTTTGGTGGCTCAGGCCCCGGGTATCCGCACGTGCATGACCAACGTCACTCTGCGTGTCAATGGAACCGATCGTGAGATCGACTGTGACACTCGATCCACTCTGCTCGACGCACTTCGCGAGAACCTGGATCTCGTCGGGGCCAAGAAGGGGTGCGACCACGGTCAGTGTGGTGCCTGCACCGTCCTGGTCGACGGCCGGCGAATCAACAGTTGCCTCACGTTCGCCGTCGCGCAGGTCGGGCGCGAGATCACCACCGTCGAGGGACTGTCCGACGGCGACACTCTGCATCCCGTACAGCAGGCTTTCGTCGATCGTGACGCCTTTCAGTGCGGGTACTGCACGTCCGGGCAGATCTGCTCGGCGGTCGCGGTGATCGAGGAGGCAAAACAGGGCTGGCCCAGTGCGGTCACCGAAGACCTCGAGGCCACCGATGTCGAACTCGACTCCGACGAAGTGCGCGAGCGCATGAGCGGCAACCTGTGCCGCTGCGGTGCGTACGCGAACATCGTTCCCGCAGTGCAGGACGCGTCATGAAAACATTCGATTATCGAACCGCCACTGCGGTCGACGACGCTCTCGAACGCCTGGCGGGGGACGAGAACGCGATGTTGCTCGGTGGCGGCACCAATCTGGTCGATCTGATGAAGCTGGGTGTGGCGGCACCATCGGCGTTGATCGATGTCACGCGATTGCCGCTGCACGACATCGACGTCGCCGACGACGGAGCGTTGCGGATCGGATCCGGGGTGTCCAACAGTGATCTCGCGGTGCATCCGGTTGTCCGCCAGCGGTATCCGGTGCTCTCGCGGGCAGTGCTGTCCGGGGCCTCGGGCCAGCTACGCAACATGGCCACCACCGGTGGAAACCTGTTCCAGCGCACCCGATGCGTCTACTTCATGGACGCATCCAAGCCGTGCAACAAGCGCGAACCCGGTTCGGGTTGTCCGGCACGTAACGGCGAGCATCGAAACCTCGCCATCCTCGGAGCCTCGTCGTCGTGCGTGGCGACGCATCCGTCCGACATGGCCGTCGCGCTGTCGGCTCTCGACGCGCGCATCGTCGTTCGCGGAGTCGACGGTGAACGGAAACTCGAGATGGACGAGTTCTACCGATTGCCCGGCGATGATCCGACGCGAGACAACACTGTCGCCCGAGACGAGATCGTCACCGCCATCGAAATTCCGAAGGCTGCCGACGGCACTGTCTCGACGTATCGGAAGGTACGGGACAGGCAGTCGTACGCGTTCGCGGTCGCGTCGATCGGCGCTGTGCTCGACGTCGAGGACGGAATCGTACGTGGGGTGGCGATCGCGCTGGGCGGCGTCGCGCACCGACCGTGGCGGGCCCGAACCGCCGAACATGCTTTGCTCGGAACCGCTCCCGACGAGGCGTCGTTCCGGGCTGCGATCACCGAGGAACTGCACGCAGCAGAGCCGTTGCGAGACAACGCGTTCAAAATTCCGCTGGTCACGAACCTGGTGACGCGCACGCTGACGGAGTTGGCAGAGCTGGGCACACACGAAGAGTTGGGAGATCGGTCATGACGGCATCGATCGGCCGGTCGATTCAGCGCACCGAGTCCGTCGACAAGGTCACCGGCCGAGCGCGCTACGCCGCCGAGCAGCCGCCGATCGCCGGCCAGGTGTACGCCTGGTACGTGCCCGCGACGGTTCCCGTCGGGACGGTCGAGAACGTCGAACTCGCTGACGGGGGCCCGGCGGTCCACGCGCTCCTGTGGCACGGCAACGCCGAGAAGCTGGGCGAGGTGGAAGATGCGGAACTGCATGTGCTGCAATCGGATTCCGTTGCTTACCGCGGCCAGATCGTGGCCGTCGTTCTGGCCGACACCCTCCAGGATGCCCGCGCGGCCTCTGCCCGAGTACAGGTGCGTTACGCCGACGTTCGCTCACCCGACAACACCCTGAGCGCCGATCACAGCTCGCTGTATGCGCCCGAGTCCGTCAACGCGGGGTTCCCCACCGACGTCACGGTCGGTGATCCGGACGCTGCATTGACGACGGCCGAGCACGTCGTCGACAACTGGTACTCGACGGCTCCGATGCACAACAGTCCGATGGAACCGCATGCCACGACGGCTCAATGGTCCGATGGTGTACTCACGGTCTGGGATTCGACGCAGGCACCGTCGGGAGTTCAGGGGGATCTTGCCACGGCGTTCGGACTGGAACCCGCGAATGTTCGCGTGATTGCCGAGAACGTCGGCGGAGGCTTCGGAGCGAAGGGCAGTACTCGGCCCAACGCAGTTCTCGCTGCGATGGCGGCGCGAGCAACCGGCAAGACCGTCAAGCTGGTTCTGCCGAGGCAGGCCCTGTTCGATGTCGTCGGATACCGCACCCCGACCCTCAATCACGTTCGCCTCGGTGCGGATTCGAGTGGCAGGCTGCAGGCCATCGCTCACGATTCCTTCCAACAGACGAGCACGATCTTCGAGTTCTGTGAGCAGACGTCGGAATCGACCCGGCACATCTATGCCTCGCCCAACCGCGCCACAACGCATCGGCTCGCGTCGCTGGATGTCGGCACCCCGCGCTGGATGCGAGCCCCGGGTGAGGCACCCGGCATGTTTGCCGTCGAGACGGCGATCGACGAATTGGCAACGGCCACCGGAATCGATCCGATCGAGCTCCGGATCCGCAACGAACCCGACGTCGATCCCGCGAGTGGGAATCCGTTCAGCTCCCGCAGTGTGGTGCAGTGCCTGCGCGAGGGTGCCGAGAAATTCGGCTGGGATCGTCGAGACTCCACGCCGGGCCGACGCCGAGAAGGCAATGTCTTGCTCGGAATGGGCGTCGCGACAGCGAGCTACCCGGTGCTGATCTCGCCGAGTACCGCGGCGGCGCGTGTCGAGCAGGACGGCACGATCACGGTGTCCGTCGCTGCATCCGACATCGGAACCGGTGCGCGGACCGTGCTGCGACAGATTGCCGCCGATGCGCTCGAGGTCGATGCGGATGCCGTCACGCTGCAATTGGGCGACAGCGCTCTGCCCAAGGCCCCCGGTGCCGGTGGATCCTCGGGCACCTCCTCCTGGGGTTGGGCGGTCACCAAGGTCTGTAACGCGTTGCGGGACCAGGGACCGTTGCAGCCGGGTAACTCCGCCGAGGCCGATACAACCGACGACGTCGAAGCCCAGAAAGAGTTGGCGCGCATGGCGTTCGGTGCCCAGTTCGCCGAGGTGGCAGTCGACGTCGACACCGGCGAAGTACGAGTGCGCCGGATGCTGGGTGTGTTCGGCATCGGCAAGGTGATGAATCCACGGCTGGCCCGGTCGCAGCTCATCGGCGGCATGACGTTCGGACTCGGAATGGCGTTGATGGAGAGCGGCGTCGTCGATCACGAATTCGGCGGCTTCGCCAACCACGACCTCGCCGAGTACCACATCCCGGCCTGTGCGGACGTCACCGATCTCGAGGCCGTGTGGATCGAAGAGGTCGACACCGAGCTCGCACCGATGGGCGGTAAGGGAATCGGTGAGATCGGTGCGGTGGGCTCCTCGGCAGCCATCGGCAACGCGGTCTACAACGCCACCGGCGTCCGAGTCCGCGACCTGCCGATCACCCTGGACAAGGTGCTACCGCACCTCTAGAACGGGCGCAGCCCCTCTACGCCAAGATTCGCTGCAGGAACTGTCGGGTACGGGGCTCGGTCGGGTTCGCGAGAACCTGCTCGGGCGTCCCGCGTTCGACGACGACGCCGTTCTCGAGGAACAGCACCTGATCGGCCACCTGCTGGGCGAAGCGGATCTCGTGGGTGACGATCACCATCGTCCAGCCTTCGGCGGCAAGGCCTTTGATGACGCCCAGTACTTCGCCGACCAGTTCGGGGTCGAGTGCGGAGGTCGGCTCGTCGAACAGCATCAGTTTGGGGCGCAAGGCGAGGGCCCGGGCGATTCCGACGCGTTGCTGTTGGCCACCGGAAAGCTGGAACGGGTACTGATCGGACTTGGCGTCGAGACCGATCTGGTCGAGGATCGCGTGTGCGTCGCGAGTGGCGTCGTCCTTGGACCGCTTCTGGACGATCACCGGTCCCTCGATGATGTTCTGCAGCACGGTCTTGTGGGGAAACAGATTGTGGCTCTGGAACACCATGCCGCTCTGCGCGCGGAAGTGGCGCAGTCGCGCGGCGTCCACGGGCTCGGCGAAGTCGACCGACACGTCGCCAATGCGGATCAGGCCGGCATCGGCTCGGTCGAGAGCATTGAGCGTTCGCAGCACTGTGGTCTTGCCGGAGCCGGACGGCCCGATGATGACGGTGACGGTGCCCGACGGCACGGTGAACGAGACGTCCTTCAATACCTCGATCGGTGCGAACGATTTCTTCAGTGCGGATACTTCCAGCAGGTCTGTCATTTCGCCACGTACCTGTCGAGTCGGACTTCGAGTTTGCCTTGGAAGAACGAGAGAATTATGCAGATCACCCAGTAGTACAGGGCGGCAACGGAGTACAGCGTGAAGAAGTCGAACGTCGGAGCCGCCGCCAGCTGCGCGACGCGCAGCAGTTCGGTCACCAGGATGGTCGATGCCAGCGAGGTGTCCTTGACCAGCGAGATCAATGTGTTCGACAGCGGCGGCACGGCGGTACGCAGTGCCTGCGGAAGCACGATGCGCTGCAACGTGGTTCGGTATCCCATGCCGATCGTCTGCGCGGCCTCCCACTGGCCCTTGGGCACGCTCAGTATCGCAGCGCGAATGACTTCGGCTGCGTAGCCGCCGACATTGAGCGAGAACGCCACGACCGCCGCCGGAAACGGCGAGATCACGATGCCGAACTGCGGCAGGCCGTAGAAGATGATGAACAGCTGCAGCAGTAGGGGAGTGCCGCGAATGATCGAGACGTAGAACCGGGCCACTGCGGCGAGGGGCTTGATCGACGAGATCCGGGCGAGTGCCACGGCCAGCGCGATGACCAGTCCCACAACGAAACTGACGGCGGTCAGCGGGATCGTCATGGTGACCGTCGCCTTGAGCATCGGCCACAGGTTGTCGAGTACCAACTGCATCTTCGACGGCGCAGTGGTTCCTGCGTCCTCGCTCACCGGTGCCGCGGTGTCGGCGGTCGGTGCCGCGACGTCGCTGCCGAAGTACTTCTTCGAGATCTCGGCGATGGTGCCGTTGTCACGGAGGGTGTCGATGGCCGCGTCGACCTCCTCCATCAGGCCGCTGTTCTTGCGGGCCACGAAGGACTGCAGCGTCGTGTCGCCCGTGTTTCCGGAGACCCGCACTCCCGTGTCGCCGGTCTGCTGCAGGTATTCGGCGATGGCGAGCGAGTCGTTGACGGTGGCGTCCACCCGGCCGTCCTTGACGAGCGCGACCGCTTGGACGAATCCCTCGACCGCCTCGACGTTCGCGCCCGCGTCGGCAGCGACCTCGGCCCAGTTGCTCGTCGACGATTGGGCGGTGGTCTTGCCGGCCAGATCGGCCGTCGAGGTGATCGTGGTGTTGTTCGCGGCGGTGAGAATCTGGCCTTCGGACACCGTGTAGGGCTTGGACAGGTCGTAGGTCGACTGCCGGGCGGGGGTGATCGACACCTGGTTCGCGATCAGGTCGAAGCGTTGCGATTGCAGCCCGGCGAAGATCGAGTCGAAGGGGGTTTGCACGAAGTCGACGCGGACGCCCAGTTCGTCGCCGACCGCGTTGATGACGTCGATGTCGTAGCCGGTGAGTTGGCCGTCCCCGCCCTGATAACTGAACGGGCTGTACGTGCCCTCGGTGCCGACGACGAGTACACCGTCGTCGCGCACTCGGTCCAGGAGGGATTGCGACGACGAACTACACCCGGACAATCCGAGTATGCCGATCAGAATCGCGACCAGAACCAGAGTGGATCTGCGCACCATCTAGGCCTGCTTTCGCTGTAATGACGAGTGGAGAAAAACCTACCCGTCGATCTCCAGTTCCGCTGACACGACGACGGTGTTGTTCATCGGCAATGCGGCCGCTCCCAGCGCAGTCCGCGCATGCGCACCGACCTCGGGTCCGAAGATCGCCAACACCAGATCGGAGAACCCGTTGACGACGGTGGTGGTCTGAGTGAAGCCGTGATCGGCGTTGACCGAGCCGGTGACGGTCAGCCACGCGCTGATTCGATCGAGATCTCCGATGGCACGGGCGAGGCTGCCCAATACCGCGAGGGCGGTGTCACGCGCGGCGTCGGTGGCGGCGTCGAGGTCGACTTCGGACGGCACTGCACCGAACGGACCGGCGAGGGTTCCGTCCGGTGCGAGCGGCGAATGACCCGAGACGAAGACGCGGCTGCCGCGCACGCGAACCCAATCGAAGGAGAACTCGAATCCCGGTGGTGCGCTCGGTTCACCGGGCAGCTCGAAGCCGAGTTGGGCGATGCGACGTTCGATCTCCATGAACGGAAATCCTGTCAGACCGCAACGCCGTTGATGGTGCGAACCGTCCATCGGGTGCCGTCGTGTTCGAGTGTGGACACACCGGCGTTGAGTATGCGGGGTGAGTGTCGTCGACGGATGGCGTCGAAGATGGCTCGTATGACGCCACCGTGGGCCACGGCGATCACCGCGGAGTCGGGGTAGCGCGAGGCGATCTCGTCGACGGCTCGCACGCCCCGGACGATCAGATTCGATCGTGGCTCGAGGCCCGGGTATCGCCCGTCCGGCCAATGCGAGTACGCGTCCCAGTCGGTGAATCCCTCGGCGTCACCGAAGTGACGCTCGGCCAGATCCGGGAATTCGGCGGTTCGGTTCAGGCCCAGATGGGTCCCGATGATGTCGGCGGTTTCCGCGGCCCGGACCAGCGGCGAACTGACCAGGTGATCCCACGTACGGAACTCCAGTTCGTAGCCCGCCTCGCGGGCCTGAGCTCGTCCGGTGTCGTTGAGAGGGATGTCCGAAGAGCCCTGCAGGCGGCCGTGCAAATTCCAGTTCGTTTCACCGTGCCGAACCAGCGCCAGAAAAGTCATAGTGAGCGGAGAATATCCCAGAGTTACCAGGGAGTACGGTCGATACCGAGATAAGCGAACGAGCACGGAGGATTGTCGATGAATCTTGCCCTGACAGAAGAAGAGGCCGCGTTCCGCGACGAGATGCGGACGTTCTTCACCACGAAGATCCCCGCCGAGATTCGCGAGAAGAACGCGACGGGTCAGGAGTTGAGCAAGGACGAAGTGGTCACGACCATGCGAATCCTGAACGAGAACGGACTGGCAGTACCGCACTGGCCTGCGGAGTTCGGTGGCCGCGATTGGTCTGCGGTCCAGCGTCACATCTGGCTCGACGAAATGCAGCTGGCCTCGGTACCCGAGCCGCTGGCGTTCAACGCGTCGATGGTGGGCCCGGTCATTGCGACGTTCGGGTCGCAGGAGATCAAGGAGAAGTTCCTGCCGAAGACGGCGAACCTCGACATCTGGTGGTGTCAGGGGTTCTCCGAGCCCGAGGCCGGTTCGGATCTCGCCTCGCTGCGTACCACCGCCATTCGTGACGGTGACGACTACATCGTCAACGGCCAGAAGACGTGGACCACTCTCGGCCAGTACGCCGACTGGATCTTCGCGTTGGTACGCACCAACCCCGATGCACCGAAGAAGCAGGCCGGAATTTCGTTCCTGCTCATCGATCTGAACACCCCCGGCATCGAGATGCGTCCCATCAAGCTGGTCGACGGCAGCGTCGAGGTCAACGAGGTGTTCTTCGACAACGTCCGCGTCCCGGCCGAGAACCTCGTGGGCGAGGAGAACCAGGGCTGGAGCTACGCGAAGTTCCTGCTCGGCAACGAGCGCACCGGCGTCGCCCGCGCCGGACACACCAAAGTTCGACTGGGACAGGCGAAGAAGCACGCCGCGCAGACGAAGGTCGGCACCGGGACGCTGCTCGAGGATCCACTGTTCGCGGCCAAGCTGGCCGAGGTGGAGAACGAACTGCTCGCCCTCGAGCTCACCCAGTTGCGGATGGTCTCGAGCTCGGACGACGGCAAGCCGAACCCGGCATCGTCGATTCTGAAGCTGCGGGGTTCCGAATTGCAGCAAACCACAACAGAATTGCTGATGGACATCGCCGGGCCGGACTCCTTGCCCTACGAGGCAGGCGAGGACATCGAGAGCGACGGTTGGGCACAGCGGTCGGTACCGAACTACCTCAACTATCGCAAGGTCTCGATCTACGGCGGCTCGAACGAGGTTCAGCGCACCATCATCGCGTCGGCGATTCTCGGACTGTAAGGGAGCATCTGAAGACATGGATTTCGAACTCAACGAAGAGCAGAAACTGTTGCGCGACACCACCCGTGAGGTTCTTTCGCGCGCCTACGACACCGAGAAGCGCAACAAGATCGTGGCCGGTGAGCTGGGGTGGAGCACCGACGTCTGGAAGCAACTGGCCGAGGTCGGTCTGCTGGGTCTGACGTTCAGCGAGGACGACGGCGGGATGGACGCCGGTCCCGTGGAGATCATGGCGGTCATGACCGAGGTCGGACGACGGCTCGCGCCGGAGCCCATTCTCGACGCCGTTCTCGTGCCCGGCGGGCTCATCTCCGAGCTCGGCTCAGCCGATCAGCGCAAGCGACTTCTGCCACCCGTGGCCGAGGGCTCGTCGATGTTGGCGTTCGCGCACAACGAATCCGGCAGTCGCTGGCCGAACGTCGAGGTTGCCACCACGGCGACCGAGGACGGTGGATCGTGGTCGATCAGCGGCGTCAAGAACCCGGTTCCGCACGGCGGCAGCGCTGACGTCATCGTCGTCAGTGCCGTGCTTCCCGGCGGTGGAACCGGATTGTTCGTCGTCGACGGCGACGCGACCGGGCTGACCCGCAAGTCGTACGCCACCCACGACGGTCAGCGCGCCGCGCAGATCGAATTCTCCGACGTTGCTGCAGAACCGCTGGGTTCGGCCGAGAACGCAGCCGCGGCGATCACCGGTGCCGAGGTGCGCGCACAGGCCGCGCTGTGCGCCGAGGCAGTGGGAGCAATGGAAGAGGCGCTGCGGCTGACCACCGATTACCTCAAGCAGCGCAAGCAGTTCGGGGTTCCGCTGGCCAAGTTCCAGGCGCTCACCTTCCGCGCGGCGGACATGTACGTGCTGCTCGAGCTGGCCCGCAGCATGAGCCTGTACGCCACCATGTCGTTGGCGGACGGCAATGTCGACACGACCATCGCCTCGCGCGCCAAACTGCAGATCTCTCGTTCCGGTCGCAAGATCGGCCAGGAGGCAATTCAGTTGCACGGCGGAATCGGCGTCACGGCCGAATATCCCGTCGGGCACTACACCAGTCGGCTCGTGGCCATCGAGCACACTCTCGGTGGGGCCGACGAGCACCTGCGCATCCTGTCGGACAAGGTCGGCGATCACGACCTCATCGGAATCTGATCCGGTAGAAGAACACGGGCCCGGCCACCTCGTCCAGGTGGTCGGGCCCGTTGTCGTCTGTCGGACGCGTCAGCTACCCGAATCCGCCTGCACCACAAGGTCGGCCACAGCCGCGGGGTTCGAGACCAGGATGGCGTGCGAGCCCGGCACCTCGGTCACCCGGGCCCCGGCCCGCTGCGCCATGAACCGTTCGGCAGAGGTTGGGATGATCTGATCCTGCTGGGGGATCAGCGCCCACGACGGCGTATGCGCCCAGGACGGCGCACCGCTCGGTTCGAGCAAGGCACCGGCGGCGATGGTCTTCTGATGTGCCGCCATGCGGGCGGCCTGCTCCTCGGTGACGTCGGGGGCGAAGAACGGACGGAAGAGCGCGGGCGTGATGTACGAGTCGACGTTCTTGCCGATCAGGTTGGTCGAATCGTCGACGATCGACAGCCCGATCACGGGTGGGACCAGAGCCGTCACGGGGAATCGGAACGGGTCGAGTTCGAGGGCGACGGGTTCGCCTTCGACCGGCATGAACGCCGCGACGTAGACCAGTGCCTCCACGTTGTCCGCGTGCACGTTGCTGATCACCGTGCCGCCGTAGGAATGGCCGACCAGCACCACGGGCCCGTCGATGTTCTCGACGACGTCGGTCACCGAAGCCGCATCGATCGCCGGGCCGCGCAGTGAGTTCTCGGCGGTGACGACGGGGTAGCCGCGGCCGCGTAGGTCGGCCGCGACACCGTCCCAGCTGGTGCTGTCGGTGAAGGCACCGTGCACGAGGACAACGGTCGGCAGGCCCTGCGCGGCGGCCGGAGCCACGCCGATCCCGAGCATCGTGCCCACGGTCAGTGCCGCGGCTGCGAGCAGGGAGGTCCACTTGGAAGACGTCATGTTCTCAACCTGCCACACGCCAGGAGTTTCCACGGTGTTCACCGTCCGGATTCGACCAGCTTTTTCTCAGTGAACGCTCGTATGCTTGGCTTGTGGCAGTGGCGTTCGCCCGACCGGGTGATCGTGAAACGGTAGGTCCGATCGTGAGCGAGAGTTCGATGAAGTCTCGGATGGCCGAGTACCCACGTCCCCATCACTGCTTGTTGCACATCAGCGACACGCATCTCGTCGACGGCGGCGGTCGCTTGTACGGCGGCGTGGACAGTGAGTTGCGGCTCGAACAGGTGATGACCGATGTTCGGAACTCGGGGGTGCGGCCCGATGCGTTGGTGTTCACCGGTGATCTGACGGACAAGGGCGAGGCGGGCGCCTACGAGAAGCTCCGCGCTCTGGTCGAGCCGGTGGCCGAGGAGCTCGGCGCGCAGATCGTCTGGGCGATGGGCAATCACGACGACCGCGCGACGTTCCGTCGGACCCTGCTCGACGCCGAACCGAGCGGGCAGTCCATCGATCGCGTGCACGACGTCGACGGGCTTCGCATCGTCACCCTGGATACGACCGTCCCCGGAAAGCATCACGGTGAGCTCGCCGACGAGCAATTGGCCTGGCTCGCAAACACTCTCGCAACCCCTGCCGAGTTCGGCACGATCCTGGCGATGCATCACCCGCCGGTACCGACCGTGCTCGATCTCGCAGTTCTGGTCGAGCTCATCGATCAGCCGCGCCTGGCGGACGTGCTGCGCGGCAGCGACGTGCGATCGATACTCGCTGGACATCTGCACTATTCGACGACAGCGACGTTCGCGGGCATTCCCGTCTCGGTCGCGTCGGCCACGTGCTACACCCAGGATCTCAATGTTCCCGCCGGCGGGTTACGCGGTCGCGACGGAGCCCAGGGCTACAACCTGGTTCACCTCTACGACGACACCGTCGTCCATTCGGTGGTGCCGACGGGCTCGTACGACACTGTGGGAGAGGCAGTGTCGGCAGAGGAGACCGCGCGTCGGCTCGACGCAGCGGGAGTGACCATTGCCGACAGCGCCCGTCGAAAGTTGTTCAGCGACGCCTAGTTCGGGGTGCGTTCCCACGGCGCGACGATGGGGAAGTACTTGTCCAGGAACTGCGTCACGGTGCGCGTGCGCAGATCGAGGTCGACCTCCGGAAAGCTGCCGTCGTTGAGGCAGAAGAAGTCGACCGATCGCTTGGGCAGCAGCTTCTCCATCAACTCGAGACCCGCGACGGACGTGGTGTCGATGTACCGAACCTTCGCATCCTTCTGGACCACGGCGCGTCCGCTCATCAGCGCGTAGTAGTGGTACAGCGAATTCGTGACCGAGATGTTCGTACTCGCGCGGAATGCACTGGCAGCGGTGGAGGCGAACTCGTCGGGGAACTCGTTCTCCATTTCCTGCATCACGCTGCGGCGCAACGGCGTTGCCGCATGCTCGAGGTGCCGGGTGGTCGTCATCCCGAAGCGGTCCTGCAGGATCCGACGGTTCACGCGTGCCGCGTTCTCGAAGCCGCTGCGGTCGGCGTCGCTGTAGCCCAATCCGATTCGCGTCGTCGCCTCGATGAACATGCTGATTCCGCCGGGGGAGAAGAACATCGACGGGCTGACGGGGCGACCGAAGAACATGTCGTCGTTCGAGTACAGGAAGTGCTCGGACAACCCGGGGATGTGGTGCAGCTGGCATTCGACGGCCTGCGAATTGTGCGTCGGCAGTACGGAGGTATCGACGAAGAACGCCTCGCTCGGCACGAACGTCACCTTGGGATGGTCGGCGAGCCACGCCGGCCTCGGTGAGTCGGTGGCAACGAAGATGCGCCTGATCCACGGCGCGTACAGGTGAATCGACCGCAGTGCGTACTTCAGCTCGTCGATCTGCCGGTACCGGGCGGCCGAATCGTCGCCCTCGCCGACGACGTAGTTCGCCATCCGACGAGCGCGTTGGGCCTGGAATTCCGCGGACGAACCGTCGACCCACGAGAACACGATGTCGATGTCGAAATTGATGTCCGACGCGTGGTCGGCGAACATGTTCTCGATGGTCGGCCAGGTTCGGCCGAAGCGCTCGACGGTGCCGCGGACGGCCTCGTCGGGCCGAATGTTGCGGCGAGTGAGCGAGTTCTCGATCGGCAGCACGATCTCGGACGGTGAGAACGACCACAGCTCGATCTGCACCGCGGTCGATGCGCCGTAGTAGAGCCCGCTGAACGGCTCGACACGTGGGCGGTAGAGCCGCACGATGCGTGCGTTCGACGACGGCGACAAGGTGCCATCGGCTACCAGTACCGCTTTTCCGCGGGCGTCGACGGTCTTGGAGTAGAAGGGCTCGGCGCGGCAGGCATGCACCAGGGCCGTGGTCAGTGCCTCGCGAGCGGCCAGTTCTATGGCGATGACGGGACGCTCGTCGTTGCCGCGCACCAGTAGGTACTTGATCCGCGCGGCGTCGAGCACGGCGCGCACGAACAGCAGATCTTCGACCATCGCCTGGTGCGGGGTGGTCGAGGTGATGGTCAGTGCGTAGCGGCCGTCGTGGCTGACGACGTCGGACCGTTCGCTCAAGCGCGCGGCGGCAGCGTCGGATTCTCGGGTGACGGCATCGTTGGTCTCGTGCTCCGGTGGAACGAGGTAGATATCGTGCGGGGCAGAAGACGAGGTGATGACGTTCCTTCCGGAGTGTTCGCGCTGGCCGAGGAACCCCGGTGCCGTCTCAGTCTAGTGCAGGTGCGGTGCCTTGCGGACGCGCTGCGGTAGAACCCTGCTCGCTGCGACCAGGCCCAGTGCGATACCGACGGCGTCGGCGAGTGCGTCGGCGGCCGATCCGGAGCGACCGAGCGGCAGGATCGCCTGCAGGAACTCCGATACCACTGCGAACGCCGACACCCACAGTGCGGTGCTGACCCAGCCGACGCCGGCGAGTCGGGAGGTGTAGGCGAGAGCAGCGAACAGGATGCAATGAATGATCTTGTCGCTGTGCTGAAAGCCGGAAGGCACCCCGGACGCGGGGGTGAAGAGAACGATCAGCGCGACGACGAACGTGACGGCCAGGGGAATTCGGTACGTCGACTGCGAGATCACTGCGAAGAGTTTACCGGCGCTGCAGCACCACCACTGTGTCGATTCGCTCGTCGCCGTCCGGCGTCGTCCGGGTGCGGTGTTCGGCGTGGATCACCTCGAACCCGTCGCCCGCCGCAGCGACGACCGGTTCCGGTGCGAACAGTCGGTGCTTGGCCGGATGCTGCGAGGCGTGGCTGTCGCTGGGACTGTGCCCGACGATCAGTAGACGGCCCTTCGTCGCGACCGCCGCGGCGAACCTGCGGGTGGTCAGTTCCAATTCGTCCGGCGGCACCTGCAAGAAGTGCACCGACACCAGATCGAACGCCGCGGCCGGGGGAGTCCAGTCCAGAACGTCTTCCTGACGCCAATCCACCGCGAGCGTCTGTGACCCGAGTGCCTGCTGTGCGGCGCGAGCGCGGCCGAGAGCCACATCGGAGATGTCGACGCCGGTCACGTTCCATCCTTCGCCGGCCAGCCAGAGTGAGTCGGCACCTTCACCGCAGCCGATGTCCAGGGCGCGGCCCGGAATCAGCTCGGACGCTTCCTGTACCAACACGGCGTTGGGATTTCCGCTCCAGATGGCGGTGCGTTGGTTGTAGAGGTTGTCCCAGAACGATTCGTCGAAGGCACCGTTCTCGAAATCCGGTTCCGGGTGGGTCGGGTCGGCTGGATGAGTGTGCGCAAGTGTGTGGTCGGCCATGGTTCGAGACTGCCCGCTGTCGTCCCCGAGCGCAAACGAATTTGCTCATTCGGCAAAAATAGGCCTTGGGTAAAGTAATCCGTCATGACCGAACCGGAACGCGAAGTACTGACGTGGGAGACCTTCGGAGACGCCTCGCGCGATCTGACGAAGAAGATCGTGGGCGACGGGTTCGTTCCGGATATCGTCATCGCGATCGCCCGCGGCGGACTCATCCCTGCCGGTGCCATCTCCTACGCCATGGGCGTCAAGGCTGCCGGCACCCTCAACGTCGAGTTCTACTCCGATATCGAAGAGACCCTGCCTGATCCCGTTGTGCTCGAACCACTTCTGGATACCGACGCGATCGTCGGCAAGAAGCTGCTCGTGGTCGACGACGTCGCCGATTCCGGCCGCACCCTGGCGCTGGTGATCGATCTACTGAAGGCGCACACGGCCGACGTGCGGTCGGCCGTGATCTACACCAAGCCCAGAACCATTGTGCAGCCGGACTACTCGTGGCGAGAGACCGACAAGTGGATCAATTTCCCATGGTCCACGTTGCCGGTCATCACCTGAGTTATTCGGTGGAGACGTCGATCAGCACTTTGCCGACGGTTCCGTTCTCCACGGCGTCGTGAGCAGCCGCGGTCTCGCTCAGCGGGAAGCGGTGCAGAGGGAGGCCGGTGGCTTCGCCCACCTCCAGCACACCTGCTGCCGCCGCTGCGCTGACGTCCGCCTCGGCGTTGCGCAGAGCCTCGTCGCCCACGGTGTAGAGCAACACGAACTGGTAGCGAGTGTTGAGCACCATGTTCGGCCGGACGTCGAGGGTGATGGTGTCGCCGCCGTTGTTGGCGTAGACGGCTACGGATGCTCGGTTCGCTCCCACGGCCGCGTTGAGTGCGGCGTTCTGTGCGGGAGCGACCTCGACCACCAGATCGATTCCGCCGGGCACCAATTCGCGGATGTCAGCGGCGGCGTCTCCGGTCTTGTAATTCACCACGTGGTGCGCGCCGGCAGCGGTGGCCAGTGCGCCCTTCTCCGGTCCGCTGACGGTCGTCACCACGGTCGCGCCTGCCCAGCGGGCCAATTGGATCGCGGCATGGCCGACGGCACCGGCGCCACCGGCGACGAGTACCGACTTGCCTTCCAATGCGCCGGGATGCAAGCGAGACGGGCCGTCCTCCGACACCGTCAGTGCGCGGTGTGCCGTCATCGCGGGTACGCCGAGGCTCGCGCCGACGTCGAAGCTGACGCCGTCGGGCAGAGCAACCACACGTGATGCGGGAAGGTTGGTGAACTTCTGCGCCGTTCCGGTCGGACGCTGATGCTGGGCCAGGTACACCCAGACTCGATCTCCTACGGCCAGCCCCTCGACATCAGGGCCCACGGCGTCGATCACTCCGGCACCGTCCTGGTTCGGAACCACCTCGTCGAACGCCAGCTTCTCGCCCGGGCCGGAACCGGTCCTGTTCTTCCAGTCCGTCGGATTGACGCCCGAAACCACGACGCGCACGCGCACTTCGCCTGCGGCCGGCTCGGTCACCTCGCGATCTTTCGGTTCGAGGACGGACGAATCGCCGGTGCGGGTGTACACAATTGCTGGAGAAGTCATACCGGGTTCAACGCGCCTGGAGGGCCCCGATGTTCCCTTCGAAGCAATCGGGGTATGCATGACTGGCTATCAGTGCTCGACGAAAGAGGCGTACTCGATGAACCACAACGACCTGCTGACCGACGCATTCGGTCGAATCAAGGAACTCGTTCACTCGGTGTTGGACGACATCCCCGCTGCCGCGTTGACCTATCGGCCCGACGCCGATGCCAACAGCATCGCGTGGTTGCTGTGGCACCTGACGCGTGTGCAAGACGACCACATCGCGGGTGTGGCCGGGAGCGAACAGGTCTGGACGTCGGAATCGTGGTTCGAGCGTTTCGGATTGCCGTTCGACAAGTCCGACATCGGGTACGGCCAATCGTCCTCCGACGTGGCTCAGGTCACCTCGAGCGCCGAGTTGTTGCGCGAATACCACGACGCCGTGTACTCGAAAACCGTTGCGTACCTGAGCGGTATCTCGACCGACGATCTGGACCGAATCGTCGACGAGAACTGGGATCCGCCGGTCACGTTGGGTGCGCGCCTGGTGTCCGTGGTCTCCGACGACCTTCAGCATGCCGGGCAGGCGTCGTACGTTCTCGGCCTGTACACCCGGCAGGCATAGTCGTCAGGCGTAACGCTTCTGCAGGTTCTCCAGCGTCTTTCGGATGTTGCGACGCTGGAACTGTGGGAACGTCTTGCCGCTGGTGACGATCTTGTCGAACACGAGCGCCAGGGCATCGGGCCATTTCGTTCTGTCGTCGGTCCAGGTTTCGGTGACCTTTGTGCCGCCCGCGACTGGCTCGAAGTCGTATCGCCAGGTTGCGTTAGCGCCCTTGATCTTCGGAGCGCTCTTACCGATGGCGTGGACGCGGAACTCGAAGGTCTTGCCTGGGTCGGCTGCGGTCACGGTGCAGCGAGTGATCCACTTCGCCCGGCCGCGCTTGTTGGTTCCGTCGAATACCATTCCCACGTAGGCGCTCTCGCGAGGATCGTGCACAGTGGCACCGGTATTTTCGGGACTCCACCGGCCCATCTTGGTGGGGTCGCTGATCGCAGCGTAGAGGGTGTCGGCGTCGGCGTTGACTACGACGCTGTCGGACACTGTGAACTCGCGGCTCATGAGGATGCGCCGTTCTTCAGGCCTGGATGAATACGAGTGAGCATGGGCACCAACAATGTTCGCGGGGTGATCTGGGCGAAGATCGATCCGATGCGGTTGGCGGGCCCGGGGATCGACACCATCCGTCCCTTGGTCATGTCGTCGACGGCAGTCTTGGCCACCGTTTCTGCCGACACCCACATGATCGATGGCAGTGCCTTCTCGGCGTCGTCTTTCGCGAAGCCCGCGGCCTCGCCGAAACCGGTTTGCACCGGTCCTGGGCACAGCGCGGTGGCGGTCACGCCGGTTCCGCGCAGTTCTCCGGTCAGAGACTGGGTGTAGGAGAGAACGAACGCCTTGCATGCGCCGTAGCCCGCTTGGCCGGGAAGCGGCTGGAACGCGGCGGTGGAGGCCACGTTCAGCAGAGCTCCGCGTCGTCGCTCGGTCATGCCGGGGAGGAAGCGAGTGCAGAGATCGGCGACGGCAACCACGTCGACCTCGATCATGTTCATCTCTGCTTCGGGGTCGGATTCGACCACCGGGCCGAGCGTCGACAGCCCGGCGTTGTTCACCAGGATGTCCGGTATCAGGCCGAGTTCGGTGATGCGCCCGAGCAATTCGGCGCGGGCGGTGCGATCGGACAGGTCTGCTGCGAGCACCTCTGCGCGAACTCCCCGCGAGCGGAGCTCGTCCGCAAGCTCGTCGAGCTTGTCGGCGCGGCGGGCGACGAGGGTGACCCCGTGACCTCGGGAGGCGAGTTCGCGAGCGATGGCGGCACCGATTCCGGAAGACGCTCCGGTCACGACGGCAGTCCGGTCGGGTGCGGGGCGAGGGAGGCTCATGCCCCCACCGTAGCGAACGCCCGCTGTGCAGCGCATTTGAATCCGGATGAGAGGTTAGCCTAGGGTTACTTTAAAGTCCCTTTGCTTGTCGAAAGGTAACCATGTTCTCTGTTTCACCGACCGGTCGACGGACTGCGCGCCGCGCAACCCTGCTGTCCGCGCTCACGGTGTCGGCCCTTGTGGTCGGTGCGTGTTCGAGTACCGATACCGCTGAGGAACCACAGGCGGGCAGCGACTTCGCGGCCGTCACCATCGATTCGGCGCTGGGTCAGGCCGTCATCACCGAGAAGCCGGAGCGCATCGTGACGCTCGGCCAGGGCTCGGCCGAAACGGCGATCGCGTTGGGTACCGTCCCGGTGGGCGTCGAGGAGTATTCCTGGGGTGCCGACGACACCGGCTACCTCCCGTGGGTGCACGACGCGGTCACCGAATTGGGTGCCGAGCTTCCTCAGCAGTTCACGGGCGGAACCGAATTGAACATCGAGGCCGTCGCGGCTCTCGAACCGGATCTGATTCTGGCACCGTGGTCCGGCGTCACGCAGGATCAGTTCGACAAGCTCAGTGCCTTCGCCCCGGTGGTCGCCTACGAGGAGAAGCCGTGGACCACGACGTGGCAGGACCAGATCACCGTCATCGGCAAGGCCATGGGCGAGGAGCAGAAGGCGGCGGATGAGATCGGCAAGATCGAGGACCGCTTCGCCGACGCTGCCGCCCAGCACCCCGAGTATTCGGACGTGAGCTTTTCGTACATCTACAACACCGGTCCCGGAACGCTTGGAGTGTTCCTCGCCGACGAGCAGCGCGTCGCGATGGTCCGCGGTCTCGGGCTGCAGGTCGATCCGGTGGTGAACACGCTCGACGAGACCGAGGGCACCGACTCGTCGGTGATCGGCTTGGAGAACGCGAATCTGTTGAACGACTCCGATCTGATCTTCACCTTCTACTCAGATCCGCAGAACCGCACCGATACCGAGAATCAGCCTGCCTACAAGCAGATTCCGGCCGTGTCCCGCGGTTCGGTCGTTGCGCCGACGGATCAGTCCTTCGTCACCGGGTCGTCGATCATCAACCCGCTGACAGTGCCGTGGGCACTCGAGCGCTACGTGCCGATGATCGACGAGGCGGTCGCGAAGCTAGACGCGAAGTAGGTCACCGGTCGCTCGATCGGAGCGGAGACGAACAGGATCGGCTTCACGCAGGTCGTGTTACATGCGCAGGAAGCACGCAGTGTCTGATCGAAACGCCGAGCTCGACAATCTCTTCCGGCCCCGCACCGTGTTCTCGGTGCGGGGCTGGTGTGCGTTCGAGGGGACTATGCGATGTGGGGGCCTGCTCGGGCGTGAGATTGCCGGGGTTCTCGGTACGGGTCGACGGATGCCGGGGGTACGAACCAGGGGTGTTGATCGGTGCCGATGAACACTTCCCACTCGGAGTGGTGGATGAGTCGGTGGTGAAATCCACACAGGAGGACGAGGTTGTCCATATCGGTGGGGCCACCATCGGCCCAGTGCCAGATGTGGTGACCTTCGGTCCAGGCGGCGGGTTTTCCGCAGCCCGGGAACGCGCAACCGTGATCGCGGGCAGTCAATGCTCGTTTCTGTTTCGCGGTGACGGTCCGGGCGGTGCGGGCGAGGTTCAACGGGTTGCCGTTCTCGTCCATGACGATCGCGGTGAGAACACAGTCGCAGGCCAGTTGGCGAGAGGTGTTGCGGGAGAGTGGTCCCATCCACGGTAGCCACCCGACCGACGTGCCGTCGCCGAACAGGTCCCGATACGCGCCGCGGTCCTGGCTCGGTCCGGCAGCGCTGTCGGTCTCGAGTTCATCCGCCGCGTCCGACTCGGTCGGGTCGGATCGTATTGGGTCGGAGTGGATCGGGTTGCCGGCGTCGATGTCCACCGGGTCGGCTGGATCGGCGTTGTCGGATTCTGCTGCAGCGCGGGTGGTTTCGTCGTCGGTGATGTCGTCGGTGTTCTGACCGCTCAGGCTGTGGAGGTCCTGCAACCGGATGTGGAGGTTGATGTGGGGTCTCTCGCCGCCTTCGGTGGGGCGATCCTTCGAGGCGAGGTAGTGGTCGAGGATCTGCCCGAATGCGTCGGCGCGTCGCCTCGCAGGACTGCGTTCGTCGGGGGTGCCGTCGGCTGCGGGCCGGGGTTCGGTCAGCGGTGAGAGTGCGGTGAAGAGCTTTTCCGCGGTGACGGCATCGAAGTCGGCCTTGAGGCACAGGCGTTGGTTGAGCATCTTCGATGCGAACAGTTCGTTGCGGTCGGTGTCCTCAGGGGGCGGCTTGTCGCTGCCGTAGGTGTCTTCGAGTTTGGTGATCGCTTCACGGATCTTGTCGGTGCGTGCACCGGGCCCGGTGGCGGCGGTGATCATGGCTTTGCGGGCGATGTCGCGACCCTCTTGCGGGAGGTTCTTCGGTGGTGTTTCGGCGAAGGTGAGGATCAGGGCGGCGTGGTCGACGGACATGACGCCGGTGTTGACGGCGTCGGCGATGTCGGGGAAGTTCTTCAACCCGCGAGCGAGGGCCACGATCTTGTTCGCCTTGCTGGGCGTGAGCAGCGTGGTGGAGGTGAGCCAACCGGCAGGCCCGGGGAACCCGAGCTTCTCTCGGGAGACGCGGGTGTCGATCTCGGCGACCAATGCGATCCGCCGGGCTTCCAGCAATTGGATGTCGTGGGAGACCGCGGCAGCGTCGGCGAGCAGTTCTGCTTCGCTCAGTTGCCAGATCTCCGTGGTCATAGGAAGAAGTGTATCGAACGTGCGTTCGATACGCAATGATGGTGCAATCGAAAACTATTGCCCTGCATAAGGATTCGGGAATCGAAACCTGTCAGTGGCACGTTGTAGATGCTCGATCTCTCCGACGATCGCGCCAGACCGCCATTCTGCCGCGACAAGGAGCTTTGGAACACGGCCGGCTCCCGTGGCAGCGCCCTAGTAATAGTGGTGCGCGTTGCGCATTCGATACCAACAGAGACCACTCGACAGGGTCCGGCCGTGCACAACTTGCCGGGGCGCGTCAGTAGACCTCGCGTTGGCGTTCTTGCTCCAACACCTGCTCGAGGTCGCTCAATCGGTTCATCGATGACACCTGTCGCGCCGTACGGTGGTTGAGCGCCAACATCTCTCGGTGTCGGTGCACGAATGCCCAGTAGCCGGCGGTGAAGGGGCAAGCGTCGTCGCCCAGTCGCTTTTTCGGGTTGAACTCGCACGGCTTGCAGTAGTCGGTCATGCGGTTGAGGTACGCCCCGCCCGAGGCGTAGGGCTTGGTGGCAATCACGCCGCCGTCTGCGTGTTGACTCATGCCGATGACGTTCACCGGCATCACCCAGGCGAATCCGTCGACGAAAGCCGTGGCGAACCACTCGGTCAACGCTCGTGGGTCCCAGGCATGTTGCAGCGCAAAGTTTCCCAGGATCATCAACCGCGGAATGTGGTGCACCCAGCCGCGGTCGCGCACGCCGTCCACTGTCGACGACAGGCACTTCGCCACCACGGCATCGCCGTCCAACTCGGTCAGCCAATCCGGCAGTGGCTCATGGGCTTCGAGTTTGTTCCGTTCGAGGTACTCCGGCCCCATATGCCAGTAGAGGTGCCACACGTATTCGCGCCAGCCCAGGATCTGCCGAACGAAGCCCTCCACGCTCGCCAGCGGGGTGCCGTCGCGATGGGCGTCCTCGGCGGCGTGTGCCACGTCCAACGGTTGCAGCAGACCGAGGTTGAGCGGGACCGACAACAGCGAGTGCGACATCGTCCAGTCGTCGGCCATCACCGCGTCCTCGTATTTGCCGAAGTCGTCCAGGCGGTAATCGATGAAGTGCGCCAACGCTTCCGAGGCCTCAGAAGCAGTCACCGCAAACACGCGAGGCCCGTCCACACCGACGGTGTCCAACTCCCACGAATCGAGATCGGCACGCACCTCGTCGTCGATGGCATCCTCGGTCGGCCACCACGGTTCTCCCACGCCCAGGGTCAGCCGACCCTTCGGGGGTGGCGACTGATTCTCGGCGTCGAGGTTCCATTTGCCAGAGACCGGGTCGGCACCGTCCATCAGCACATCGAATCTCTTGCGCTGCTCGCGGTAGAACGTCTCCATGCGGAAGGTGCCGCGCTCGGCCGCCCAGTCGGCGAACTCGGCCCGGGGGAGCGCGAACATCGGCGTCGGCAGAATTTCCGAGACCAGACCCTCCTCGTGCAAGGCAGCGACGAACTTCTCCGCCGCATGCGAGGTGGGCTCGAACACCACCACGGGCTTGCCGTACTCGGCCAGGGCTTCGCGATACGTCTCGGTCTGCAGATAAGTGACGCGATCACCCAGCTCGTCGGCCAGATGACGCATCCCCGACAGCACGAGATGGAGCTTCTGTCGGTGGTATCGCCGGCGTCGAAACACGCGCCGGGACTCGATCATCAGCACGTCACGCTCGGCATGCTCGTCCACAGAGTGGAAGTGCGGGCCGAGCTGATCACCGAACAACCACAGAGCGTCCATTCTCGGAGTGTTCTCCCGCAGCGACGACGGCAAACCAGCGTCCGCAGCATGGCCGGCTGGTGAACACTGTGGCCGACCCAGGCGCGCCTTACTTGACCACCGACGATCCATCGCATGGACTGACCCGATGCCCGCTGATTCTGCGCTGTCCAGAAGAACGTTTCTTCGCTCGTCGTCGGTGGCCGTTGCCGTGGCCGGAGTCGTCACGACACTGCCCGCGGTCGCCCACGCCCAAGGCAGCGACCGAGGCTTTCTGCACGGGGTGGCATCGGGAGATCCGTTGCCCGACGCGATCATTCTGTGGACCCGCATCACCCCCACGCCCGACGCCACCCCAGGCTCCGGCGTCGGCCCGCAGGTATCGGTGACCTGGCGCATCGCCCGGAACGTAGACATGAGTGGCGTCGTCGCCTCCGGAACCGTCTCCACCGGCCCCGATACCGATCACACCGTGAAAGTCGACGTCGACGGCCTCAGTGCAGACACCACGTACTTCTACGATTTCCGCACGAACGACGCGGCGTCGGCCGTCGGGACCACGCACACCGCCCCGGCCAACGATGCCGACATCGATGCGATGCGTTTCGGCGTCGTCTCGTGCTCCAACTGGGAATCGGGCTACTTCGGTGCCTACCGGCATTTGGCTGCCAGGGGAGACCTCGACGCCATCGTCCATCTCGGCGACTACATCTACGAGTACGAGACGGGCGGATTTCCGGGGCGCGACGGCGTCGTCCGGCAGCATTCGCCCGCCCACGAGATCGTCACCCTTGCCGACTACCGCCAGCGGCACGGTCAGTACAAGTCCGATCCCGACTTGCAGGCCGCCCACGTCGGGGTGCCGTGGATCTGCACGTGGGACGACCACGAGTCGGCCAACGACGCGTACGACGGCGGTGCCGAAAACCACACGCCGGCCACCGAGGGCGATTGGTACACGCGCAAGGCCAACTCCGAGAAGGCCTACTACGAGTGGATGCCGGTCCGGGCAGCAGGCACTGCCACCAACCGTCACCTGTACCGCAGGCTGCGGTTCGGCAACTTGCTCGAACTCTCGATGCTGGACCTGCGCACCTACCGCTCGCAGCAGGTGTTGCCGTTCAACGGCCCCGAGGTCGATTCACCGAACCGCACCATCACCGGTGCCGAGCAGATGCAGTGGCTCACCGACGGCATCGTGTCGTCGCCGACGCAGTGGAAGATCGTCGGCAACCCGGTGATGATCACGCCCACTCTGATCCCACCGCTCGATCGAGACGCAGCCAGGGCCGTCACCTCGCTCCTCGGAATCCCGGAGGGCGGCTTGCCCTACAACGCAGATCCCTGGGACGGATACACGGCCGACCGCCGCAAGCTGCTCGGTGCCATCGTGGACGCAGGCGTCGACAACACCGTCTTCATCACCGGCGACATCCACTCCGCTTGGGCCTGCGAGGTACCCCTCGACGCAGCGCACTACGCAACGACGGAACCGGCTGCCACCGAGCTCGTCGTCACCTCGGTGAGCTCGGCCAACATCGACGATCTGACGCACACTCCGCCGCACACGCTGGGCCGGGTCGCCGAGGAAGCGTTCAAGGCGCTCAACCAGCACGTGAAGTTCGTCGACCTCGACAGTCACGGTTTCGGCGTCTTCGAGGTCACCAAGACGGCGGCTCGGATGGACCACTGGTTCCTCACCGCCAAGGAGGATCCGCGGACCGGCGTGTACTGGGGAGCGGGCTTCACCGTCGACTCCGGCACCCAGCGGCTTCGGGCGGCGGCACCGCCACTGGGCTGACCCGCCATACTGGACGGCGTGGCTGTACCGAAAATCGTCCTGTTCTACGTGTTCACTCCATTGCCAGATCCCGAGGCGATCCGGCTGTGGCAACACACGCTGGCCGCGTCCAACAACCTGACCGGACGCATCCTCATCTCCGAACACGGCATCAACGCGACGGTGGGCGGCGACGTCGACGACGTCAAGAGGTACGTCCGCGGCACCCGCAGCTATCCGGCCTTCAAGTCGGCCGACATCAAGTGGTCCGACGGCCTCGGCAACGACTTTCCGCGATTGAGCGTGCGAGTGCGCGACGAGATCGTCACGTTCGGAGCCCCCGGGGAACTGAAGGTCGACACCGACGGCGTGGTCGGCGGTGGCACTCATCTGAGCCCGCAGCAGGTGCACGAGCTCGTCGATTCCCGCGGTGACGACGTGGTTTTCTTCGACGGCCGCAACGCGTTCGAGGCGCAGATCGGCAAGTTCAAGAACGCGGTGGTGCCCGACGTCGAGACGACGAAGGACTTCGTCTCGCAGCTCGATTCCGGTGCCTACGACCATCTCAAGAAGTCCCCGGTGGTCACGTACTGCACCGGGGGAGTGCGGTGTGAGGTGCTGTCCTCGTTGATGGTGGCTCGCGGGTTCGAGGAGGTCTATCAGCTCGACGGCGGAATCGTCCGGTACGCAGAGACTTTCGGCGACGACGCGCTCTGGGAGGGCTCGCTCTTCGTCTTCGACAAGCGGATGGCACAGAACTTCTCCGACCACACCGCCGTCATCGGTCGCTGCAGTGCGTGCGGCAACCCGACGTCTCGTTACCAGGACTTCGACGGTGATGCCGGCCGTGGTTTGCGGTTGATCTGTCTCGACTGCGCCTGAGTGATGCTGCCTTTTCGAGACGGTCTCGCGCCTCTGAGACTGCTTCTACCGCATGGTGATCCGTCCGCCACCATCGTCGAATATCTCGAACGTGAGATGCCCGAAGACGATTGGCGTCGGGCAATCGGCGACGCCGAACTGGTGGACGAGAAGAGTCGGCCCATAACTTTGGACACTCGCTACCGCGCCGGCAGTCTGGTGTACTTCTATCGTGTTCCGGCGCAGGAGGTTCCGGTGCCGTTCGAGATCGGCATCCTGCACGAGGACGAAAATCTGCTGGTGGTCGACAAGCCACATTTCCTCGCCACCATCCCGCGTGGTCGGCACGTCACCGAAACCGCGACAGTGCGGCTGCGCAGGCAGTTCGATTGCCCCGACCTCACGCCCGCGCATCGACTCGATCGCGCCACCGCTGGAGTGCTGCTCTTCACCAAGACCAAGCATGCCCGACGGCCGTATCAGGAACTCTTCTCGACGCGCAACGTCGCCAAAGAGTACGAGGCCGTCGCGGGTTTCGATGCAGCACTGCAGTTTCCGCGCGTCGTACAGAGCAGGATCCTGAAGGAACACGGTGTCATGACAGCGTACGAGGAGCCGGGGGAGCCGAACAGTGAGACCAGAATCGAGCTCATCGACACTCTCGGCGACCTCGCCCGCTATCGACTCTTCCCCAAGACGGGTAAGACCCATCAGCTGCGAATCCATCTGTCGTCGTTGGGGATTCCCATCGTCAACGATCCGTACTATCCGGTGTACACATCGACTCCCGCCGACGACTTCACTCGGCCGTTGCAGCTCCTGGCCCGGGCACTGGACTTCATCGACCCGCTCACCGGCGAACAGCGGCGATTCGCCAGCGCCCGAGAACTCCAGCTCTGACGCCCAGGAATCGTTCGTTCGGACGATGGTGACAATTCGGGCGCGAGGTTAGCGTGTCGAGCAGACATGTCCGATGGAAGCACAGAGGAGAACTGCGTGAAGCGTCGTATTGCTGTTGTGTTGGGAGCTGCCGTCATCGCCATAGCGTCGCCAGCGGTCGCGGTGGCCGATACCGGAAGCGCGAGCACCGGTAGCGCGAACGGAGTGTCGAGCTTGTTCTCGGATCTGTCCCGGTTGTGGGAGGCCTGCTCGGTGACCATCTTCACCGGACAGTGCACCGGAATCGTCGCAACGGACGTGACCTACTGGTAGCGCACGCCCTGCACTGAACCCCCAACCGACAAACCCCCTGAACCATCAAACGCGCGCGCGTTCGCCGGACGCTCGCGGAATAGGTAACCATTCCGCTCGCATCCAGCAAACGCGCGCGCGTGTGCGTGGAGCCTGAGCCCTACTTCGCCAGCGACCGCGCCATTCCGCGTTCGACGGCGGCGACCAGCTGCGGTCGCAGTTCGGCGGCGGGGACGATGTGGTGCACCGATCCGACGCTCTGTGCGCGTTGAATGTTGTGGATGGCCTCGAATTCGGCTGCCACCTCACCCAGTTTGGCGTTGCGGGCGTTCGCTCGCACGGTGGCGAGTTCGACGCGCAGTGCCGAGCGAGTGGCGTCGTCCTCGGCCGCGTTCAGTCGTGCTTCGAGCTCCTTGACGTCGGCGTCCGCTGCGGTGCGGGCGTTGACGTCGCGGGTGAACACCACTGCGGCTGCCGGGGCACCGCCGAGTACGGAGGCGAAGGAGCCCTCGACTGCGAGGACCTCCATGTTGTCGTTGAGTGCTCCGGAGAACACCACGAACGCGCCGCCGTGGTAACGCGAGACGACACAGAACACGACCGGTCCGTCGAAGTTGACGATGGCGCGGCCGATTTCGGCACCGTATTCGAGCTGGATGTTGCGCAGCGATTCCGGTGATCCGTCGAAGCCGGAGAGGTTGGCCAGCACCACGATCGGCCGGCTTCCGCTGGCGGCGTTGATGGCGCGTGCCGTCTTCTTCGACGAGTTCGGGAACAGGGTTCCCGAGGTCCACTGATCGGGGCCGTCGGACGGGAACCAGCCCTTGCGGGGGATGGCTCGCGATTCGATACCGATCACACTCACCGGGATTCCGGCGAGGTGGGCGTCGAACACCACCGAGGTGTCGGCGTCGGCCATGTCGGCCCACCGCTCGAGCACCGAGTGATCCTGGTCGACCACGGCGCGCATCACGGTACGAATGTCGAACGGCTTCTTGCGGTCCGGGTTGGTCACCGAGGAGAAGATGTCGCCGACGGTGGTGAAGTCGCTCGACGGGTGCACGTGCGGGTAGGTACGAACGTCGCGCTCGGTCGGGTCGGCCGTGGCTGCACGGCGTGGGAAGCGTTCTCCCGGTGCGGCATACGCGTGATCGTAGTGAGCGAACAGGATGTCGCATGCGGCCCGCAGGTTCGGTGCCCAGTACTGCGCCTGGCCGTTGGGGCCCATGACACGGTCGTAGCCACCGATACCGAAGTTGTCCTCGGCCGAAACGCCGCCGGAGTAGTCGAGGGACTGCTTTCCGGTGAGCACCATCGCACTGTCGGGGGTCATCACCAGGATGCCCTTGGTGTGGGTGAGCATGGTGGCTTCGGCGTTCCAGTACGGCTGCGCGCCGACGTTGATGCCTGCGACGACGATGTTGATCTCTCCGCCGGCCTGGGTGAAGGTGATGATGCGGCGCAGTCCGCGCGAGACCCAGTCCATGTTCTCGGTGCCCGATTCCATGGAAATCGTTGCGCCGGAGGACAATGCAAACCATTCGACGGGGGCACCGAGTTGTTCGGCGAGGTCGATGGCCGCAACGATCCGCGAGCACTCCGCCTCGGCGACGGTGCCGAGCGCCTTGGTGGGGTCACCGAAGAGTGCGACGCGAGTGATGCCCTCGGGGTACTTGGCGGTCGGGGTGGTGGCCACACCGACGATGACGCCCGCGGAGTTGCGGCCGTAGGGACGATCGACCGGGGCGAGCACGCCGTCGGAGTCGAAGTCGTACTCGGTGAACGTGCCACCGTTGCTGCTGAGCAACGGAATCAGCTCGTACGGGTACACGGTGCCGCGGGCCTGGGATCGCTGCACCTTCTGGGTGTACTCGTCGAGCGGGCGCATCGGCTCGGTCGGCGGCGGGGTCACCTTGGCGACGATGCCGGCACCGGACCGGTACGACAGGCGCAGAGCCACCTCGCGCGGCGTCGCGCCCGGTGTTTCGGCCAGGCGTGCGATCAGCGTGATCTCTTCGAGTCCGGCTCCGATGGTCAGCGGAGCGATGTGCCGGGCGATGGTGGCGATGCGGTCCGCGGGCACGTTCAGCACCGGCCAGACGTAGAGCACGACGCGGTTGGCGTCGAGACGCTTCTTGCCGCGTCCGGCCTGTGCGCGGCGGATGCCGTCGAGGCAGGCTGCGACGGTTCGTTCGATCTCCGGCACGGCGACGATGTTTCCGGCGTCGTCCAATTGTGTTGTGATGCCGCGGATCTCGGCGAGGGCGACGAGTCGCTCGTCGGACGGGTTGGCCTTGGACGTCAGGTGGAACAGGTAGGTTCCGGCGCTGGCGGGCAGGCGAACTCCGTCGAAGTTCTTCAGTCGCCACAGGTCGAGTCGCTGACCGGTGAGTGGGTGCATGTCCCGAATGATGGTGTCCTCGGCGAGGGGCTCGGATCCCTCGACCGTGGTGCGGCGGTACGTCATCTTTCGAGTGACCGCGCCGAACACGGTGACCGTGACCCGGCGCCAGCGGCCGGAGCCGGAGTGGGCGGCCAGAACTTCCTGCAGTCGGGCCGAGAGCACGTCGCCGTCGGCGGGGGCGTCGGGCCACGACAGGTACAGATCGACGGCAAGGTTTTCCGGCGACGGGCCGGCGATGTCCTCGACGGCGTCGAGAGTCGTTGCGAGGGAGTCGAAGTCCGTCGCGGTCGAGATCAGATGCAGTCGTTCGCCCGAGAGCTCGAAGTTGCCGGTGACGAAGTGCTTACCGTCGCGGTCGAAGGCCTTGACATCCTCGAGGGTGCGAATTTCGTAGTACTGACGGGTGATCACCTCGAGCAGAGCACCGGGATCGGTGATCCGTTGTGCCAGAAGCTCGATCAGCGGTTCCGGTGTCGCCACGAGAGCTGCTACACGCGCCGAGTAGTCGGCTGCGTCCGGGTTCTCGGCGAGGTACTGCAGGCTGCCACGGACGCCGTCGTAGACCTTCTCGCGGGCGATCCGGATTTGCGGCTCGTCGAACAACCGGAAGCGCAGGTTGCGGGCGACGTCGCCGATGACGGGGTAGCGAGCCTGAGTGGCACCGATGAGGCGCTCGAGTACCTCGGCCATGGCCGGGGTGGCCTCGGGCTGGGCGGAGGAGTCGCTGAGCCAGTGGCCGAGGAGGGCCGCGATCACCGGAACCTGGTTCTCCATGCGCTGCAGGGCGAGGAAGACGCGGTAGACGGCCTCTTCGAGAGCCGGGGTTCGGCCCTCGTCGATGGCAGCGTCGTAGTGCGCGAGCGCGCGAGTGAGCTTGGCGCGGAACGACTCCGGCAGACCCTGGACGTCCGCGTCGAGCGAGTGCAGGAACGAGTGGAAGTGCTCGCGGGGGGAGTGGACTCGCTCGTCGCCCGTCTCCTCGTCCATCGTCGGACGGTTGCGGGAGAGCTCGCAGATGTCGGCGAAGGTGTTCAGCAACGCCAATTCGGCGGTGACCAGCTCCGAATCGTCGCGTGGCACCTCGGCACGCAGAGTCTCGTAGGTGGACAACAGGTTTCGAGCCCGGGCACCGCTGACGTCGAAGCCGGTGATGAGGGCTGCAAGTTCGTCGAGCCGATCCAGTGCGCGACGCTGCGGCGAGCGCTGCGCGGCGTCGTCGACGCCACGGAACTGCACCCGAGGTGCCTGCTCGGAGACCTTCTGTTCTCCGGCCTGATCGACGCGCAGCAGTGCAGCTCCCGCGTCGACCTGTCCGTTGACCGAGGCCAGGACCTCACGCACGGTGCCCGCGTACGGGGACCGGACGGCAGTTTCCATCTTCATCGATTCGAGGACGACGAGGGTCTGTCCTGCATCGACCTCGTCGCCGACGGCGACCGGGACGGCGACGACGACAGCGGGTGCAGGCGCACGGACCAGCCCGGCCTCGTCCTGGGAGATCTGATGGCTGATGCCGTCGACCTCGACGAGGAAGTGGGCGGCTCCGGCGACGGTGACCACCTGGTAGCGGCGGTCACCGATGACGAGGCGGCTCTCGTAGGTGCCGAGGCGCTCGACATCGACCTGCAGTTCGCCGATGCCGTCGCTTTCGATGCTGTAGCGGTGAGTACCGGTCTGGCCGACCTCGAGCTTGTAGGCCTGGCCCTGGTAGTTCAGCTCGACGGTTCGGCCGATGGCGTGTGTCGCGCGTGGGCGCCCGCCGCGAGCGGAGTTGAGGAACGAGGTGCGTTCGCGGCCTTCCTCGGCGTCGTAGGCATCGATCGCTGCGGCGATGATGGCGATGTCGGCGACGGCGGTCGGCCCCACCTGGGAACCGGCTTCGGTGCGGTCGAGCCAGCCGGTGTCGGCGGAGGCGGAGATGACTTCCTCGCGGTCGAGCAGGCTCAGCAGGAACGACTTGGTGGTGGTGCCGCCGTCGATGACGACCGTGGTCTCGCGCAGTGCGTTACGCAGTCTCGCCAGCGCTTCGCTGCGGTCGCGGCCCCAGGCGATGACCTTGGCGACCATGGAGTCGTAGTCCGGTGGGATGACGTCGCCCTGGGCGATGCCGGTGTCGACGCGGATGCCGGTGCCGAGGGGGAACTTGAGCAGCTCGACGGTGCCGGGGGCCGGTGCGAAGCCGTTGTCGGCGTCCTCGGCGTTGAGGCGGGCCTCGACGGCGTGACCGAACTCGGGCGGGCAGTCGCCGGGCAGTGCCTGACCGTCGGCGACGAGGATCTGCAGCTTCACCAAATCGATGCCGGTGGTGTATTCGGTGATCGGGTGCTCGACCTGCAGGCGGGTGTTGACCTCGAGGAACGTGAAGATCTTCTGCTCGGGCTGGTAGAGGTACTCCACGGTGCCCGCGCCCTGATATCCGGCGGCCTTGACCAGCTCGGCCGAGGCCGTGCGCAGCTGATCGGACTGTTCCTTGGTCAGCAGCGGGGAGCTGGACTCCTCGATGACCTTCTGGTTGCGACGCTGAATCGAGCAGTCGCGCACACCGGGGGCCCACACGTTGCCGTGACTGTCGGCGATGACCTGGACCTCGACGTGCCGGGCGTCGGTGACCAGACGCTCGAGGAATACGACGGGGTCGCCGAACGAGCGCTCGGCCTCACCCTGGGTGCGTTCGAGGGACAGTTCGAGTTCGTCCTCGTGGAAGACCTTGCGGATGCCGCGGCCACCGCCGCCCGAGCGGGCCTTGATGATCAACGGGTAGCCGATCGCCGCGGCGTGGCGACGAGCGTCGGCGCGGGTCTCGACGGGGCCGCCGGACCACGGTGCGACGGGAACGCCGACTTTCTCGGCGAGAATCTTGGCCTCGACCTTGTCACCCAGCAGGCGCATCGCGTCCGCGGACGGGCCGATGAAGGTGATGTTCAAGCGGGCGACCAGGTCGGCGAACGTCGGGTCCTCGGCGACGAAGCCCCAGCCGACCCATACGGCGTCGGCCCCGGATTCCACCAGCGCCGCTTCCAGCACGCCGTAATCGAGGTAGGCCGAGCCGCTCGCCGGCTTACGCAGCGTGACCGCTTCGTCGGCCAGGCGGACGAACATGGCCCGCTTCTCGGCCTCGGTGTGCAGCGCTACGGTGCGGATGCCGTAATCGTGTTCGGCGTTGAGCTCTCGGACGGCTCGGATCAGCCGTACTGCTGCCTCGCCTCGGTTGACTACTGCAATCCGCTTGAACAACGTATCTCTCTTCGCTCGGTGTAGGCGCACATCGCGTCGGTGCACTCGATGGGAGGTGGGTCCGGCTGGGCATGTCCGTTTGATGGTTGTCGGGTCGTTGCGCAGGCTCCGGTCCTGCGCCCATGCAGCACTCCGGTCGACTCATTCTAGCGGCAACCGGACCCTGTGCCGTGCCAACGGCGTTCGGGGTGAGTGTGATTGATCACGAACGAGCCAATTCAATTCTGTGACAACACATTCCGTACTGGACATTTTCTTTGCTCTGCCTCACATCGGATTCGTACTCACGAGTAGCGTTGTCGGGACGCATAATTCGTGATTCCTCACCATCTCTGGCTACCGGCGAGTACATTACCGACGGGTACAGGTCGACGAAGGCGGTTTCGGACGAGCAGCAGGTTGCCGAGGAGGCGTTCATCCGGTGTGTCCGACGCTCTTGTCCGGTATCCGCAACGCGTTGACCCACAGCCTCGTCGCAGTGGCGAGCAGCGCCTCGTAGTCGGCGTCGGGATTGCCGTCCTCGGCGTCGACGACGAAGTGGTTGAACGCGAGACGACTGATCATCGACGACAATGCGCGGGAGGCGAGCAGGGGATCGAGGTCGGTATCCGCCACGCCGCGTTTCTGCAGGCTCTCGATACTGCGTGCATTGCGTCGAACGAACGCGTCGGCGCGTTCGCGGCGCAGGCGGCGAAAGTCGGGATCGATGTTGGAGACCTGCTCGAGCAGTGCCATCAGCTTGGCGTTGCGCCGATATGCCTCGAAGTACGCCCGATTGCTGGCTGCGATCACGGCAGCGGGATCGTCGTGCGGGTCCACCCGTTCCGTGCCGGGGTGCAGCATGTCGTCCCTGGCCTGTTCGAGCACCGCGGCCAGAATCTCTTCCTTGCTGGTGAAATACGTGTAGAAGGTCCCAGCCGAGCAGTGCGCGGCTCTGGTGATGTCGATCAGCCGGGAGTCGAGGTAGCCGCTGTCCTCGAACACGCGTCGGGCGGCTGCCACCAGTGTGGATCGGGTCCGTAGTCCGCGCTGGGTCGTCGGCCGGCGAGTCGGCTGTTCCCCTTCGGACACCGGTGCGGCAGGCATTCAGTCTTTATACGTCATCGCTCACCGCCGTCGGGGCGAACCAGCCGGGTGAACCGCACGCCGCTGTCGAACTGGCGTGAGTGCAGATGCTCGAACCGTCGTGCGATCGGCGGCTCGGGTCCGGTCTCGGGCGCGAACAGCCCGATTCCCCGGCCGAGCACGACGGGATAGACCTTGAGAAACAGCTCGTCCATCTCGTCGACGAGCTGCCCCGCGAGGTGGCCGCCGCCGCAGAGCCACACGTCGGCGTCGCTGTCCTCGGCTTTGAGTTCTCGAACCAGGTCGATCGGGTTCCGGCCGACGATCGGCTCGGTCGCGTCCGTCGCGGCAGGCAACGTATGGGAGAGCACGTACTGCCGCAGATGGGGGTACGGGCTGGTGATGCCGATGTCGAGTGCGGGTTGCAGGGTCGCCCGGCCCATCACCACGGTGTCGAACCGCGCCGGCGGGGCATCGATGCCGAGTGCGGCGCGGACGTGCACCGGCAGCGTCTCGGGCAGCTCGGTCACGATGGCCTCGAGGTGATCACCCTCGGTCGCGAAGCAGTCGTAGGTGCCGTCGGGCGCGGCGATGAATCCGTCGAGTGTGACGGCGATGTAGTAGACCAGCTTGCGCATGCGACGCTCCTGCGATCGGCGGCCGGTGCGTGTCCGGACGGGCCGCGTTTTCTGTTGTCGTTCCAAGCAACCGAGTCGGTCTTTGTGACCGAACACTAGAACGCATTCTGTGTGCTCGGACCCCGGTGAACAACTGCTTTTCAACGGCTACTGTGACGCGGGTGCGTAAGCACTGTCCCCTGGCGGGACGGCCATTCGAGCATTTGTGGGGAAACTGTGACGGCTGCAGCGGCTACCGGTCGTGAATACGACGACGAGCTCAAGAGCAGGGTTGCGCGCCTGTTGCGCTTCCTGCGCGAGATAGTCGAGGCGCGGTCGAATCCGGTCCTGAGGTTCGACGATCATGTCCAGGTCGAGTGGTTGTACTCCAGTGAGATTCCGGTTCGTCTCGACCCGAAGGCCGGCCAGGGCGGGGTCGTACTTCGGGCGCCGCGCATCGCCGTCGACGACCCGCCCGAGCCACCGGCGCTTCTGACGGGTTGGCTCGATCCCCAGGTCGTCGGTGACAGTCGCTACCGCGAGATCGAGCTCGCCGACGCGTCGACGGCGGCATCACGTCGTCGCGGCGAGGCGCAGGAGTCCGACGCCGATTTCGATATTCGCAAGGCCTACGAGATCAAGAAGGCTTTCGAGCAGTACTCGGAGTCCTGGAAGCAGTGGGCTCAGGAAGATCGAGACCGGCGGCCCAAGGCAGCGCTGTACCAGGCATTGCAACTGATGATGCAAGAGCTCGCCTCGCGCCCCGAGTCGATCGAACTGGTGGTGGCATCGGGTCTGCTGACGTCGAGCAACCCCGACCCCCAGCGCAGCGTGCGTACTCACCTCCTCACCCAGTCGGCCGGAATCGAACGTGATGTGCGGACCGGCGACCTGTTGGTTCGACTGGTCGCCGGTAGTACCCCGCGTCTCGAGGACGGCCAGCTGCTCACCGGATCGAAGGACTTCGATACCTCCGGCTCGGTGGCTCTCGCCGAGAAGCTGCACGGCAACGTCGACTCGCCGCTCGGTGAGGGCGTCGAAGAATTCTTGCGTGAATGGGCGACGCGAGTTCCCCGTTACGAGATCGAGGTGCTCGATCGCCTCGGGCCCCCGGGAGCTCTCGCATACATCGACGACGATCGAACGCTGACGGTCTCGCCCGCACTCGTGCTCCGAACCCGCGACTCGTTCGCGCTGGTCGAGTACTACGAGCAGATGATCGCCGATCTCGACGCCGCCGACTCACCGGTTCCGCTGGGCCTCGCGCAACTGGTCGACGCGATCGAGCCGGCCGATCGGATGGCATGGCTCGAACGGACCGGAGCCGGCGCGTCGGCGGCGCTGGCCGAAGATCCGCTGTTTCCGCTGCCGGCCAACGCCGAGCAGTCGCAGATCATCGAACGACTCGGACGCGACAGCGGTGTGGTCGTCGAAGGGCCGCCCGGGACGGGGAAGACCCACACCATCGCGAACCTGATGTCCGGGCTGCTGGCGCGAGGTCAGCGGGTTCTGGTCACTAGTGAAAAGTCACAAGCTTTGCGAGTCCTGCGCGACAAGCTGCCGCCCGAGTTGCAGGAGCTCTGCGTCTCGATCACCGACCTCTCCCGTGGTGGTTCGGACGAGTTGAATCGCAGCGTCGCCAAGATCGCCGAGCGTAAGACCTCGTTCGACGAAGCCAGTGAGCAGCAGAAGATCGACGCGCTCACCACCCGCCGCGCGGCCGCGCTCGCTCGTCGGACGGAACTGCTGAACCGTGTCAGCGCCCTTCGTGAATCCGAAACCGTTGTGCACGAATATGTTTCGGATGGGTACGACGGCACGGTGGCGTCGATCGTACGTAAGGTCAAAGCAGCCGAAGGTGCCCACGAGTGGCTGCCCGGGCCGTTGCTCGCCGACCGGCCACCGTTCGACGGTGCCCAGGTCGACCAACTCCGAGCGCTGATTGCGACCTCCGACGGTGCCCGCGAGCAACGATCGCGCCAGGTGCTGCCGCGTCCCGAAACGATGCTGCCGAATTCGGCCGAACTCGCAGCGCTGTGCCGGCGTGTGCATACGTCGATAGACGCCGTCCCGCCGCTGGCTGCCGACCTGATCACGTTGCTGAGCGGCGTCGAACCTGCGGTCTCGTCCGACATCCGTTCTCTCTGCGAGGAATTGGCGGCTCGCGTGCGAGTGGTCGCGGAGCTCGATGCCACGTATGCGCGGGTGACCGACTCCGTGCTGTCCGGCGAAGCGTCTCACCTGTGGTCGCGGGTCAGCGGAATCGACGACCTCGTTGCCACTGCCGCAGCGTCCGACCGGTACATCGGCGCGCACGACGTGCAGTGCTCGTCCACGTCTGCTGCGACTCTGCAGGCTATGGATGCGCTCGCAGCTGCGCTGGAATCGGGAATCGAATGGAAGCCGCGGTTTCGGCGTAGCGAGGAGCAGAAGACCGTCGAAGCTCTCGGCATCGTCGCCACCGTCGACGGGCAACCGGCGACGAGTGCGATGGCCGCTCGGCTTGTCGCGGAACATATTCGGGCTCTCGACACCGTGCAGACGGCGGCGGTGTTGCTGGCCGACCTGGCGATCGTCGTCCCACTCGACGGCCCTCGATCGATTCGCGTCAACACCGTTGCGCAGATCGCCGATCGACTCCGTTCCGTAGCGGCAGTGGTTGCCGCTCGTGACGCACTGGTACACCGGCTCTACACGGTGTCGCCTGCTGCGCCGTGGATTCGAAGCCTCGCCGAAGCTCAGGAGATAGCCGGAGCCGCTGCGGCCATCTCCGCGCGCGTCGACATCGACATCGCCCGCGCCGAGCTGGACGCTCTGCAGTTCGCGGTGGCCACTCGTATCGATGCGGGACCGTCGCCCGAAGGTCTGAATCTGGTGACGGCCCTCGGCGCTGCCGATCCTGCAGAATTGGCGGGCGCGGTCTCCGCCTACGCTCAGGCCTGCGCGGAGCAGGAGAATCAGCTGCTGCTCGAGTCGATGTCGGCCACACTGTCGGCAGTCGCGCCGGCCCTGTTCGAGTTGGTCAAGGACACCGCGGCAGACCCGGAATGGGACGAGCTCAGTTGGCAGCTGTCCAAGGCGTGGGCGTGGCGTCGCGCGCGCGAATGGGTCGGTGAGCAGCACCACGGGGGTCTCGAGCAGCAACTCGAAGCAGAGTTGGCGGCCGCGGATGTCGACATCGCTTATCTCACGACGCGTCTCGCTGCCGCGAGTGCCTGGCTCAACAGCCTGCAGCGGATGACGGCCGTCGAGGTTCGCGCACTGCAGACTTACCGCGAGCACATTTCCAGTATCGGTTCGGGTGCCGGCAAGTACGCCGAAACCTACCGCAGCGCAGCACGATCGGCGATGCGAGAGGCACAGAGCGCGGTGCCCGCCTGGGTCATGCCGCTCTCCCAGGTGCTCGCGTCGATTCCGCCGGTGCCGGGTAGCTTCGACGTCGTCATCGTCGACGAGGCCAGCCAGGCCGACATCACGAGCCTGTTCCTGCTGTACCTCGCGCCTCGGGTGATCGTGGTGGGAGACGACCGGCAGTGCGCGCCCGCCGATGTCCCGCAGGCCGGCACACTCGAGGACGTGTTCGACCGCCTCGATGTATATCTCCCGGATCTACCGGAGCACGTGCGGGCGACGCTGACACCGCGGTCGAGTCTGTTCTCCATGCTGCGCACCCGGTTCGGTCAGGTGGTGCGACTACGAGAGCACTTCCGTTCGATGCCGGAGATCATCAATTGGTCGAGTCAGCAGTTCTACGGAGACTCGCCACTGGTGCCGGTGCGGCAGTTCGGTTCCGATCGACTGCCGCCGCTTCGGCACACGTACGTTCGCGGGGCGACGGTCACCGGAAAGAACGCCTCGCTCGTCAACCGTACCGAGGCCATCGCCATCGCCGAGCAGATATCCGAATGCCTCGCCGATACCGCGTACGACGACCTGACCTTCGGAGTCGTTGTGCTGCAGGGGCAGTCGCAGGTCGACGAGATTCGCAACGAGCTGATCAAACGTATCGGCATCGAGCAGTGGGAACAACGCCGCTTGCGAGTGGGCACGCCACCGGACTTCCAGGGCGACGAGCGCAACGTCGTGTTCCTGTCGATGGTGGTGGCACCGGATCAGAACTTCGCCACCCTGACCTCGAACCAGTACAAGCGTCGGTTCAACGTGGCCGCGTCGCGGGCGCAGGATCAGTTGTGGCTGTTCCATTCGGTCACCGTCGATCGCCTCAAACGAGCAGACCTGCGTAACTCTCTGCTCGGCTACGTCACGTCGGTCTCGCCTGCTCCCGCCGATCCGATGCCCCAGAACGTCTCGCGCGAGATCAGGAAAGCCCCGTTCGAGACGCTGCTGGAACAGCAGCTGTTCAACGACCTCGTCGAGCGTGGCTTCCACGTCAATCCCGGTGTCGAAGTGAACAATCGGCGTATCGCGCTCGTCGTCACGGGGGAGTCCTCTCGCCTCGCCGTCGAATGCGACGGTGATTCGTTCTCGACCACCCCCGCGCAACGATCGGCGGATCTGCAACGCGAGCAGGAACTCAAGCGATGCGGGTGGACGTTCTGGCGCGTGCGGGAATCGGAGTACCACCTCGACCGTGACGGTGCTCTCGACAGTCTGTGGTTCACCCTCGCGCGATTGGGAATCAAGCCCGGTGCCGTTGGTGCGGAAGGCGGAACGGCGTCCGAGGAGACCTGGACACCGGTACCGCTCGAGTCCTCGCAGTTCGACGATTCCGGGGCTTTCGAGGCTGCGACACGAACGAACGCACCCGTTCGGCATGATTCGGTGCTGTCTCTGTGGACGATGCCCCGCCTCGACATACCTAGCGACAACACCGCCGACACCGACACCACGAACGGAACCGGCACATCCAGACGGTCGGGGTCGACCAACGGAACCGGTGCTGCGAACGGTTCGAGCACGATCGACGCGACCGGAGCTCCGCGCGCGTCCACACCCCCGACAGCGCCGAAAGAGCCTGCTGCAGCTGCGGACTCGGACGGACCGGGTGCATCCGATTCGGTCGACAGCTCCGAAGAAGTGCGGGGCGCGGTCGACGGAGTCGAATCGAGTGGTGGCGTCGAGGAGTCCGAGAGCTCGGTCGACGAGGTGGTCGCCGAGCACCAACTGCCGCTCAACGGACTGCGGGGATACACCACGCGCAGCAGCCCGTAGGTGTAGCCCGCAGCAGTCGCGGCGCGTCAGCGTGTAGCTCGTTACCGTCGTAGTCTGGTTCGCGGTATTCGCGCACGTTCGAGCAAAGAGGGTCTCCGCCGATGGCAGATCGACAGACGCAGGGGCGGTACGACGACAGGGCTGCGCCGGCCCGGCCCGCACGGACACTTCGTCGGCGAACCATGCTGCCGGCCACGATTGTTGCCGTATGTGCGGTGCTGTTCGGGCTGCCCATGTGGACCGTGCTGTTCGCGGGGGCGCAGTGGCCGCCGGTGGTTCGGCTGCTCGGCGCGGCACTGGTGATCGCTGCCGCGCTCGCCTTGCCCACCGCGATGTATCTCGGTCACCGGCCCGGCATCGAGGGGGACAGGAAGGACGCCTGGGCGCGTCTCGGCGACGTCCTGCTGGGTCTCGCCTGGATCGCGTTCGTATGGTCGGCGCTCTCACTGTTGCTCAGGCTCGGGCTGTGGGCGGCCGGTGTCGACGATCCATTGCGGTCGCGAATCACGGCGGCGGCGACGGCGACAGTGATCGTCGGCCTTGCCCTCTGGGGCCATTACGAGGCCATGCGGACCCCGCGCGTTCGGCACACGAGCGTCAGCATTGCCCGGCTCGGTGCCCGATTCGACGGCCTGCGAGTCGTCCTGGTCACCGACACCCACTTCGGTCCGGTGAACCGAACCGTGTGGTCGAGGCGACTGACCGACGCCGTCAACGCGCTCGAACCGGACGTGCTCGCGCACGTCGGCGACATTGCCGACGGTTCCGTGTCCACGCGCAGGCAACAGGCTGCGCCGCTGGAATCGATGCGCGCGTCCGCCGCCCGCGTCTACGTCACCGGTAATCACGAGTATTTCGGTGAGGCGCAGGAGTGGCTGGACCACATGCAGAGCATCGGGTGGAACGCGCTGCACAATCGTCATGTCGTGCTGCATCGAGGTGACGATGCCTTGGTCATCGCCGGTGTTGACGACGCCACGGCAGCAGGGTCGGGTGCCCCCGGCCACGGTGCCGATCTGGCTGGGGCACTGGCCGGGGCCGATCCGTCGATCCCGGTGTTGCTGCTGGCCCACCAGCCGAAACAGATCGGCGACGCCGTCCGAGCGGGCGTCGATCTGCAGGTGTCCGGCCACACCCACGGCGGTCAGATCTGGCCGTTCGCGGCATTGGTTCGACTGGACCAGCCGGTGGTGCACGGACTGAGCAGGCATGGAGCGCGTACACAGCTCTACACCAGTCGGGGGTCGGGATTCTGGGGGCCGCCGTTCCGGGTGTTCGCACCGAGTGAGATCTCGGTCCTGACGTTGGTGGCAGGCTGACGCGTCGGCACCTGGCAGTATCGGACGGGTGAGGCACACGGGAGAGATCCAGGTAGTCGCAACCGATCTCGACGGCACGTTACTTCGTTCGGATCGAACGGTGTCGGCGCGGACGGCAGATGCGATGGCCGCGGCCGAAGCCGTCGGCATCCGGGTGGTGTGGGCGACGGCGCGGGCGCGGCACTCCATCGCCGAGCTTGCGGCGTCGTGTGGGTTCACCGGTACGGCAGTGGGAGCGAACGGTGCGGTGGTGCTGGACCTTGCCGATGGCAGCCCGGTCATCGTCGCGACCAGGTCGGTGCCAACGGAGACGGTCGCGGCTGTCACCTCCGCCGTTCGATCTCTGGTTCCCGGCGTGGCGTTCGCAACTGTGGGTGCCACTCGTTTCGTCGCCGAGTCGCGATACGCGGAGCTGTGCGTCTTCGCCGACCATCACCGCCACCCGCACGAGATGGAGCTGTCGGAGGACGGTCTGTCGGCCGACATCGAGCCGACAGTCAAAATTGTTGCACGGCATCGTGATACGCCGAGCGAGGAGTTGTACGCGTTGGTGGCCGAGGCAGGTCTCGTCGGTGTGGAACTGACGCACTCCGGGGCACCGTACATCGAGATGTCCGCCGCCGGGGTATCCAAGGCCACTGCTCTGGCGGAGTTGTGCGAACAGTGGGGCGTAGCTCAGGACGACGTGGCAGCAGTGGGAGATGCGCGCAACGACCTTCCCATGCTGGCGTGGGCCGGTACCGCGCTGTGCCCATCGAATGCTGCGGAGCCGGTGCGCGCTGTGGCCGATCGCGTACTGCATTCGCACGACGACGATGCGGTTGCTCGCTATCTCGAAGAACTCACCGAGCGTCGAGTGCAGCGGTAGTCGTTCGCGATACTGTTCTCGGTCGACCGGCCCTCGACCCACCTGGGTCCGACATCACGGATCGCGTTGTCTCCGAACAACAGTGCCCTGCTGTGTGGAGTCGTCGAGGTAGGTTCGGCGGACGCCGGTAGCCTCGGTCGTGCCGAATCGACCACCACGAAGGGCCTGCAGTGAACGACTCTCCCACGACCCGACCGTCCGAACCCACCACGATCGCCGAGTATCTCGACGCTCATGCACTGCAGGTGTTGCCGCTGGACGGCGCTGCGGCGGCCGATCTCGGCATCACGGTGCCGGTTCCCGCGGGGTGGCAGACGCTCGATCCGGCACAGTTTCCCGGTGCGACCCAAGTGACGGTCGAGCCGAACCTGGTGGAGAACGGTTTCGCGCCGAATGCTGTCTTGCTGGTCGGGAAGCTCTCTCGCTCCATCGACCCGGAAGCGTTGATGGCGTTGGGTTTCGGTGACGGGCGCGCGATGCCCGGGTGGGTCGAGCGGGAGGCGAGTACGGCGTCGTGGGTCGGGTGGCCGTCACGGTTCATTCGGGGCACCTACGTCGCCCAAGGGCTCGAGGCTGCGGTGACGACGCGCTACGCAGTGGTCGGCGAGGGAGCTCAGTACTTGGTCCAGTTGACCGTGACGACGCTCGAGTCTCAGCTGGATGCGCTCGCATTCGACGTCTCCGCGATCAACGACGGACTGACGCTTCCCGCGGCATAACTCATTCGGGTTTTCTATGGCAGGGCCTCGTTATCGCGATTGTAGAACCGGCAGGCTTTCGTTTGACTGGTGACGAACCATTCGAGCGAAAGGTGAAACACCATGCGAGTACTTGTGATCGGCGGAGCGTCGGGAATCGGTAGGGCGGTTGCTACCGAGATCATCGACAGCGGAGGAAGCGTCGTGCTCGCCGGGCGTCGGCCGGATGTCGTGGAACGGGTTGTGTCTGCGCTGGGTGATCGAGCCAGCGCCCTGACTGTGGATCTGAGCGACGAGGAATCCATCGCCGCAGCTGCTGCAACTGTCGGAGCGATCGATCACGTCGTGAGTCTGGCCGCCGATCATGCCAACGGACCCATAGGTGAGCTCGACGTCGCCGATATCCGAAAAGCGTTCGACGCAAAAGTGATCGGGCCGATCCTGTTGGCCAAGCATTTCGGTGGGCACATCTCCGAAGGTGGCTCGCTGCTGTTCTTTTCGGGGGTTGCCGCATGGAAGCCGGCGCCAGGGCTGTCGATCATGTCCACGACGAACGGTGCCGTGTCGTTTCTCGTCGAGGCTTTGGCGGTAGAACTGGCACCGATTCGAGTGAACGCCGTGTCGCCGGGAATCGTGGACTCCGGAGCATGGGACGCCATGGGCGACGGCAAGCAATCGTTCTTCGAGGAGACGGCGCGAGCGAATCCTGCCGGACGCGTCGGTCGACCGGCCGATGTGGTCGCCACCGTGCTGTACGCCCTCACCGCCACCTTCGTCACCGGCACAACACTGCATGTCGACGGCGGTGGGCGTCTGAGCTGAACGAGCCGAACACTGGAGCCGGGTTGCTCGTCGAACCCATGTCGTCACTCAGGCGTCATAGTCCGCGTGTTTTCGGCATGCCGTGGCGAGCGAGGTCGGTGAGAAACCGTTGCACCAGGGCGTCGGTAGGGGAGCCGATCATGGCCACCACCGTCCGGCGAAGTGGCGGGCGCAGCGGTTTGACGACTCCGTCGAACCTCGGCGGCAGCGCTGTACTCGGGACGAGTGCGATGCCCAGCCCCGCCCGAGCGAGTTGTGCTGCTGTGCTGGCACTTCGAGTGCGGGTGGCAACGGTCAGAACCACCTCGCTCGATGCGGCCTCGGCGTCGATCCAGGCGGCGAGCCCGTTGGTCGGGTGGTAGTGCACCACGGGCCGATCGAGCAGATCGGCCCACGACAGGTCGGGCCGGTCGGTTAGGTCGAGGCCCTCGGGGACCACCGCGACCACGTCCTCGGTACCGATCTTGACCACCTCCCCGACGAAGCGCGTCGACTCGGGGCCCACTGCCACGTCGCAATCGCCTCGCGCAACGGCGTCGGCCATCACGTCGGCGCTGCTGTATTCGGTCAATTCGATGTCGACGTCGCGGTATTTACGTGCCCAGGTGCGAAGTGTGGGAGCCAGTACGGGAACGGTCATCGTTTCGACGCAGCCCAACCGGAGGCGACCTTCCGAGCCTTCCGCGCAGGCTCTGCCGGTGCGGATGACCCGTTCGGCGGACGCCAGCGCCGCCCTGGCGTCATCGAGGACGGCAAGGCCCGTGGGGGTGGGGCGGACGCCACGGGGGAGTCGCTGCAGTAGTGGGGTACCGATCTCGTTCTCCAAGGCGGCCAACTGATGTGACAGTGCCGGCTGAGACAGGTGTAGTCGGGTCGACGCCGCGGTGACCGAGCCGCAGTCGACGACGGCAACGAAGCATTCCAAGGCGCGCAGAGTCGGCACCGCACGAGGGTAGGCGATACTGCTCTGCACTACCGCCCGGACAGGATCGAGCGGCGGTGTTTCGTGACACCTGGGTCTGCTGCACCGATCCGGCTAGGGTCGTAGGAATGTCGATCAGAACCGGCCGCGTTCGGCACCTGTCGGTGGTGCCGGATATCCCCGAAGCCGACGAGCCGGCCGAACCCAGCGCAACGGAGGGTGCCGCGCGTGGCCTGGCGAATCTGGTGCTGAGGGTGAGTATCGATCACACGCGGCCGTCGATCTGGCGACGAGTGCGCGTGCGATCGGATCTGTTGTTGTCGGAGTTGCATTCGGTACTGCAGATCGCCGTGGGCTGGGAAGACCGACACCTGCACGCATTCAGTGTCAGAACCGCGGGGGCGACCCGACGGTTCGAAATGCAGGAGACCCTCGACGACGAACCGGACGACGACGCCTCCAGTGAGGAGCGGGTACGCGTCGACGAGGTGTTGACGAACCCGGGATCCGTCATGACGTACGAATACGATTTCGGTGACGGGTGGACCCACACAGTCGAGCTGGAACACGAGGACTCCGATATCGACGACCTTCGTTCGATCTGTCTCGACGGTGCCCGCGCGTGTCCTCCCGAGTCCTCGGGCGGTCCGTCGCGCTATACCCAGGCGCTGGACATCGCGGCAGACTCGTCCGACCCCGAACACTCCGAACTTCTCTCCCAGTGGGGTCCGACGTTCGACCCGGCCCGTTTCGAGGTCGATGCAGTCAACCGCGTGCTGCAATCGGCAGATGTCGGTAGGTCGACGCTCGCCGAAGCTGTGGCGGCCGCACCGGCCATCGGGCGACTGTTCGACCGAGTACGACCCACCCACGTGCCGTCACTGATGGCGTTGCTGCCCCGGTGCGAGCTCACCGTCGAGAGCTCGGTGGACCTGCCGGTTGCCGAGATCGCGATGGCCAAGCTCACCTGGTTTCTCCGAAAGGTCGGCGACGGCGGCGCTGTCCTCACCGATGCCGGCTACCTCAAGCCCGCTTTCGTGGCAGCGATCCGCGACGAGCTCGATTGGGGTCTGGGGTGGGTTGGGTCGAGCAGCCGCGAGATCGACCACCATCAGGTCACCGACTTGCGCGAGGCGGTCCGACACCTCGGGTTGACCCGCATCGCGAAGGGGCGGCTGCTGCGCACGAAGCTCGGCGAATCACTGGCAGACGACCCGATCGGCATGTGGCGCCATGCGGCCTCGCGGCTTCCGCTGGGGAGGGAGACGTACGAGACCGATGCCGCGACGCTGTTCCTGATCTCCCTGGCCGCATCGGCCTCAGCAGCCCACCGTAACGAGATGCTGATCGAGACGGTCTCGGAATTAGGCTGGGCCAGTGAGGATTCCGGTGTTTTCGACGCCAAGTTCGCTGCTCAGACGACCATGAGCTTTCTCGACCTCATCGGTGCCCATGGCCCGAGCTTCTACTTTCGGGAAGCCGTATCGGACTCACCGAGTTGGTCCCGTCGATTTGCGCGCGACGCTTTGTCCAGTTGACCGCCGATTCCGAGGCGTTCGGTGCCGTCTCGGCCGGCTCGACGCGTCTCCAGCGCCCTGACCTGCCGATTTGCGTGTGTGGGGTTGGTGGCGTAACTTTTGTCGAGTCAGAGCGACGGACACCGACCCGGTCTTCACGGACTGGGTGAACGAGGTTGG
>NZ_NOYJ01000031.1:0-49133 GCF_002258365.1 Rhodococcus sp. 06-221-2 | reverse complement strand
AAAACCCCGTCACCGCCCACAAAGCAGGCACCATCACCGGCCTGAGCGTCACCGCAGGCGACGCCATCACCCAAGGCACCGTCCTCGCAGAAATCAAGTGACACCGACGTTCGATGCCGAACGGATCGACCCCCGGGCGACTTTCGGCATCGAACGGCGGCGCGGATAGCGCTACCCTGTAGCAATGTCCGAGCTTCCGGAAATACGTATCGGTACCGCTGATCGGGAGAAGGCCCTCGATGTGCTGGGTCAGCACTTCAGCGAGGGCCGCCTGACGGTTCCCGAATTCGACGAGCGCAGTGCCACAATCGCTTCCGCGACGACGCGTGGACAGCTCGAATCGGTATTCGTCGACCTCCCCACCGCGTCCGGCACTGCGTCGCTCGCACGATCCGACGCCGACGCACCGGCCGTGAAGGACCGCGGAATCGATTGGGCTGCAGTAGTGATGCCGATCGTCATCTTCGGATCACTTGCTCTGTTCTTTCTCACCGATTTCGACCAAAAGTGGCTTTTCTTCCTTCTCATTCCGCTGGCCGGAGCCATCCTGTCTGCGGTAGGACATCCGGCGGACAAGAAGAAAAAGAAGAAGAAGCGTTGAAAGCGCTGCTGTTCGACGTCTTCGGCACCGTCGTCGATTGGCGCACGAGCATTGCCCGCGAGGTCTCCGAAATCTGCGGTCCGGGAGTCGACAGCTATCGGTTTGCCGATCGGTGGCGGAGCCTCTATCAACCGGCCATGGAACAGGTGCGGTCCGGTGAACGACCTTTCACTCGGTTGGACGTACTGCACCTGGAGTCCCTGCGAACGGTGCTCTCCGAGTTCGAGATCGACCTGGATGCGGACGCCACGACCGCACTCAATTTCGCGTGGCATCGACTGGAGCCGTGGCCCGATTCCGTTCCCGGGCTCACGCGGCTGCGCACCGAGTTCGTCGTAGCACCGCTCTCGAACGGCAACATCTCGCTGCTGCTGGACATGGCCAAGAATGCCGGCCTTCCCTGGGACGCCATCCTGGGCGCGGAACCGGTGCAGGCGTACAAGCCCATGCCCGACGCCTACCTACGTACCGCAGACGTCCTCGGGCTGCGTCCCGACGAGTGCATGATGGTTGCCGCACACAACAGCGACCTCGCCGCCGCAGCCGAGTGTGGCTTCGCCACCGCATTCGTCGCCCGCCCGCTGGAACACGGCCCGACGCAGACGTTCGACCTTGCTCCCGAAGCCGAGTGGACCTACAGCGCAGACTCGATCGAGTCCCTTGCCGACCGACTCAACTGCTGACAGACGCAGTTCAGAATCTCGCCGCCGGAACCAGTCGATCGGCCAGCCACCTGTTCACTTCAGCGTGCGATCGGAATCGCACGATCGTCAGGTCCGGTCGGCGCATGTTCAGTCGCCGTACTCGCTCGGCAGTCAGACGATGTGTGTTCCAGGCCCACCGGACGACGTGCTCGCGATCGAAAAATATGCGATGCAGCGGTGGCTCGAAGTTGCCGTTCCACAGCACTGTTCGACCGACCCGACGACGGAGCGTGCGGAAGACGATCTGCCGCATCACCGTTCGACGAGGCAGATCGAGCCACAGGCAGAGGTCGGCCCGATCGGCGAGTCGATCCCGCACCACGCTGTACTGCCACTCGGTGACCCAGGCCGGGCGGGCGATGAACTCGTCCACGTCCTGCTCGAACGTGACACGGGGCGTCCAATTCTCACCGTGAAACAGTGCGTCGATCTCGATGTGTTCGATTCCCAGAACCGATCCGAGACGAGCCGACAACGTGGTCTTACCGGAACCTGATGTCCCTGCCACCACGATTCGCGAGGGGCGACGCGATACCGCGTCGTTCGGTCCGAGAATCACGACTTTTTTCGCCCGCTACGGTTGGGCACAGAGCGCTACGATCGCGTCCGCCATGTTCTTCACGAAGTGTCGACGCGCCGTTTCGGGCAGCCGATCCAGTGAGAGGTACGGGTTCAGGTCTTCGAGCTCGACCAACAGCAGCGTTCCGTCGACGGTGCGGCATGCGTCCACCCGCGTGATTCCGTGGTCGATGTCGTTCCAGTCGACGAAACGTTGCGCGAACTCTTCGTCCTGAGCAGTACTCGAGTACGGCTCCAACTCCCAACGTCGGCCGGGGTCCGGAGCGTACAGGGCGTATTGCACTGTGCGGCCGATGAAGTAGAACGACACTTCGTAGACAAAATCGATCCGCGGCTGAATCAATCTGCCCGGCTCGACTTCCGACAGTTCGGCGCGTCCGATCTGACGCATGCCGATCGAGTCGGCACCCCATTTCGGTTTCACCACATAGGTATTCACCTCGGGTAAGCGCGAGACGCCCCGCGGATCGTCGACGGTAGGTATGACCGGAAAACCATCTGCGAAAAGATCGACCAGGTACTGCTTGCCTCTCTGGTCGCCTTTGCCGGTCAGCTGGGTGAAAACCTTCGTGCCGTTCTCGCGCGCATGGCGAGCAAACGCGTCGAACGCGTCCTGGTATCCCAGCACAGGTCCGGAGTTCCGGACGACGACAGCATCGAAGCCATCCATCAGTGCCAGCGCATCGAGCGGGTGACACAGCGCGATGTCGACCCACTCACGGAGCTGCGAAGACAAGAAGATGTCTTCGTCGCAGTAGCGTCGGCCCTTAGACAGATACGCCAAGTCGGTCACGAACAGAACGCGTGGACGGGGTGCGCACATCGGGCAGATCCTACCGGTCTCGAGATGTCACGATGTTCGCTTGCGCGCCATCAGAAATGCCTGCGATGTCGACTCGTATCCCATCGGAGCTCGATGCACGCGGACGTCCACCTCGAAGTTCGCCTCGACGAGCATGCCCGCGACCGCGACCGGGTCGAGTCGATACGCGTCGTACGAGACGGAGTGTCCGTACACCTGTTCCAGTCGCACCCGCTCGTCCCCGGATTGAAATGCCAACAGCAGCAGTCCATCCGGACGCAGCACCCGATGCAGTTCGGCGAACACCTGCGGCAGCTGGGCCGGCGGGGTGTGGATGATCGAATACCAGGCGACGATTCCCGAGACGGTGCAGTAGCCCATGTCGAGCGACTGCATCGCGCCGACGACGAAACGCACGTCCGGAAATTCACGACGCGCAACGTCGATCATGCTGGGCGACAGATCGATTCCGGTCATGGCCAGACCCAGGCATCGTAGATGGCCCGCGATGCGCCCCGATCCGCATCCCACGTCGACTACGACCCCAGCGTCGACACGCTCGGCGAATGTGGCCAGCAGCGCCTTTTCCAGATGCTTGCCGTCCAGCTCGTCGCGAACCAGGTCCGCGTAGCTTTCTGCGACGGTGTCGTATGCCGCCCTCGTCATCGAAACGTGCTGCTGTTCGGCCACAACCGTCACGGTACAGACTCGCCCGGTTCGGCCAGGTACGAGCGCGTCAGCATCTCGAAGAAGTGGCCGGTGGGGTCGCGAAAGTACACCCCTCGACCGCCATGATCGGTGTTGATTACCCCGGGCCGAGTCATCCGTGGATCGGCCCAGTGTTCGACGCCCATACCGACGAGCCGTGTGTAGGCGGCGTCGAAGAGGTCGTCGGTGACTCTGAATGCGTAGTGCTGGAATTGAATGTCATCCATCGGTGGTTCGGCGAACTGAATCAACGTCCCGTCGGTGAGTTGTACGTTGACGAACGGGCCCCACGAGGGTGCCTCCGGCAGGTCGAACAGTTCGCGAAAGAACGCCGCCGACGCAGAACTGTTCTTCGCAGCAATGATGGTGTGATCGAACGAAACGGACATGCGCTGCCTCCTGGGCAGTACGACGCCTCCATGCCTGACGCAGTCCGTCATCGACACGCGACGCTGCCGTCGATGCTCGCACGGTCCCCGAATCCGAGTCAACCGGTGAATTCACGGCCGCGATTCGGTCTCCTTCTACGACAGCGTTGTCGAGGAGAGGATCCCAGCATGGTCGGCCGACTTCTGTTCGTTCACGGTGCCGGCGGCTTCGTCGACGACACCGAGCTGGCGCAGGGGTTGGCTGAGGCGCTGCGCCTCGACCTCGTCATGCCGGAACTGTCCGACAGCGATATGGGCTACGAGGCCTGGGCTGTGCCGGTTCGGAAGCTCCTCGACGACGCAGGACCTGCGGACCGCGTTGTTGCGCATTCTTTCGGAGCCACGATCGTGGTTCGGGTCCTGGCCGAAGCGATGCGCGCCCATCCGGAGCAAGCCACGCTGCTGGCCATGCCGGACTGGAGTCCGCAGGGCTGGGGCGTGGCGCAGTACGCGCTCACCGGCGAACCGCGGACCGACCTGACGTTGCTGCACTGCCGAGACGACGAGGTCGTCCCTGTGTCGCATCTGGCGCTGAACTCGGCCGCCCTACCGTCCGCGACAGTGATCGAGTTGCCGACCGGTGGTCACCAGTTCGACGGCGTGACCGAGACGATCGTTGCCGACATTCGGTAGCTACCGGTAGTCGTGGTCGATTCCCGTTGCCCACTGCGAACATTCGACGGCGATCACGTCGTCCCTTCCCCGCAGGAAGTCCCGCGCCCCCGAGTCTCCCGACGCCGATGCCGCAGCTGCCTCGAGGTGTCGACGCGCCAGAACGACCGGATGACCTGGGCGGCCGTCGAACACTGCCCTGGCCAGACCCGTCCGGGGTGCGGCGTCGAGAACGGCGTGGACGACCTCCGGTCCGACGTCGGGTGTGTCGACCACGTGAACCACCACGTACTCCGCGTCCGATGCGGCCGCCAAGCCGGCGGTGAAAGATGCGCTCATTCCCTGCTCCCAATGGGGAGCGTGTACTGCGGTCGCGCCATCGGGCACGGTGACGTCGGCCGCGCCCAGCACAACGATCACCTGGTCACAACCACCATCGGTCAGTGCCTGCACGGCCGTGCGAAGCCACAACCCGTCGTGAGCGAGCACTTTGGGCGATCCGTATCGCGTTCCGGCACCTGCAGCCAGGACCACTCCCACGACAGCGTCGGACATCGTCACTCCTTCAGTCGTTCTGCCGAGTCTTGGATGATCGCACAACACGCGCCTCGAGCGCGGCGGAAACTTTGTGCTCGCTCGACTGGCGGCAGCGGTCGCAATGACCGATTCTTGGTGCACTTCTCCTGCAGCGTCGCAGGAATCCACCCTGTTGCGTCCGCGAGGTGCCCACCGATGTCCGTCAAGCCCATCACACGCAAGCGCGTCCATCCCGTCGACGAAGTGCTTCCTGTTCCCAAATTGGCCGCGTACGGGTTTCAACACGTGGTCGCGTTCTACGCCGGTGCCGTTCTCGTACCGATCATCATCGGCAGTGCAATCGGGCTGACCAACGAACAGCTGATCCATCTCATCAACGCGGACCTGTTCACCTGCGGTATCGCGTCGATCATTCAGTCGGTCGGGTTCTGGAAGATCGGTGTCCGGCTTCCACTTCTGCAGGGCGTCACGTTTGCCGGTGTGTCGCCGGTGATCGCGATCGCACTGGCCAACGGCGGCGGCACCGAGGGGTTGCTGTACGTCTACGGTGCCGTCATCGTCGCCGGTCTGGTCACGTTCTTCATGGCACCGTACTTCAGTAGGCTGCTGCGCTTCTTCCCACCGGTGGTGACCGGAACCGTCATCACGATCATCGGCGTCGCGTTGCTGCCGGTAGCGGTCAACGATGCGGTGACCAATCCTGCGACACACGAACAGGATCCGACCAACGGTCGATGGATGGCGTACGCGATCGGCACGCTGCTGATCATCGTGCTGATCCAACGGTTCTTCAAGGGCTTCATGGCCACCATCGCCGTCTTGCTCGGTCTGGTCATCGGCAGTGCCGTCGCATTCGTGTTGGGCGACATGAACTTCGACGGCACCGCGGAAGCATCGTGGGTCGGATTCACCCAGCCCTTCCTGTTCGGTGTGCCCAAATTCAGTGTCGTCGCCATCATTTCGATGATCGTCGTCATGCTCATCATCGCGGTCGAAACCACCGGCAGTGTCTATGCGACGGGTGAGATCGTCGGCAAGCGCATCAAGAAGGACGACATCGCTGCCACGCTGCGGGCCGATGGAGTCGCCACCGTCATCGGCGGCACGTTCAACTCGTTCCCGTACACGGCATTCTCGGAGAACGTCGGCCTGGTCCGACTGACCGGTGTGCGTAGTCGGTGGGTGGTCGCCAGCGCGGGCGGCATCATGATTCTGCTCGGTCTGCTGCCGAAGACGGCGGCCGTCGTCGCCTCCATCCCGCCACCGGTACTGGGCGGTGCCGCACTGGCCCTGTTCGCGACGGTCGCCGTCGTCGGAATCCAGACTCTGTCGAAGGTGGACTTCACCGACCATCGCAACTTGATCATCGTCGCCACCAGTCTCGGACTGGCGATGCTCGTCACCATCCAACCCACCGTTTCGCAGGGCGTACCGGATTGGCTCGAGATGCTGTTCGGCAGCGGAATCGTCCTGGGCGCCGTCTCTGCCATCGTCCTCAACATCCTGTTCTTCCACATCGGAAATCGTGGTCAGGCCGTGGCCGGCGGTCCGGGTGCAGGTATCACCCTCGACCGGGTCAACGAGATGTCGGCCGAGGAGTTCGCCGCCACGTTCGGCGGTCTGGTGCAGGGCACCCCGTGGGTCGTCGAGCGTGCGTATCAGCAGCGCCCGTTCGCCGACGCCCACGGTCTACGTGAGGCATTCCAGGAAGCACTGTTGGCCGGTACCACCGAGGAACAGATCGAGCTGATCAACAGCTACCCCGACCTCGGCAGCGAGGATGCGATGGGCACCCTCAACGCTGCCGATCACGTCGGACTGTCCAACCTCGAGGAGGACGAACACGAGAACATCGTTCAGCTCGCCGCCGAGTATCGGCGACACTTCGGATTCCCGTTGGTGATCTGCGCCCGAGAGACCGAACGGTACGATCGAGTTCTGGCCAACGGATGGTCGCGGGTGGAGAATGCGCCGTCGGCGGAGCGATCTTTCGCGATGATCGAAATCGCCAAGATCGCGAACTATCGGTTCGACGATCTGGTTGCGGACGCCAACCCCATAGCGGCCGCGCGGTTCGGCCGGATCAACGACTTCAGATAGCGAGCGAGATGTGCTGCACGAATGGATAGGACTCGACGGGTTCAACAAGCTCTCCGATCGACAGGCGATGCATGCACTGTTCGAGTGCTGCGCGTCCTCGATCTGGGCCCGTCGAGTCGCCCAGGGTAGACCGTTCGCCAGCCGAGACTCTTTGTTGGACAGAGCAGATCGGGTACTTGCCGAGCTGCCGGAGGCCGAGATAGATCATGCACTCGACGGCCATCCCCGGATCGGGGGCACTGCGGACAACCCGTCGTCGAAGCGTGAGCAGGCCGCAGTGACCACTGCGGGCACCGAAGTACGCGAGAAGTTGGCGGCGGGAAACCGCGCGTACGAGGACAAGTTCGGGCACGTGTATCTGGTGTGCGCGACCGGCAGGTCGGCCGAGGAGTTGCTCGCTATCCTCGAGGAGAGGCTCGACAACGATGCCGAAACCGAAAGACGGGTGCTCCGCGTGGAACTGGCCAAGATCAACCGAATTCGCCTCGGCCGCGTGCTGGGACCGACGCAGTGACCGGGCTGTCCACGCACGTGCTCGACGCCACGGCCGGCACACCGGCGGTCGGCATGCGCGTGCGGCTGTTCCATTCCGAACAGGGCGAGATATCGACAGCCACCACCGACGGAGACGGCCGCATCGGTGAGGTGATTCCCGGACCTGTCGAACCGGGCGTGTACCGGCTCTCGTTCGACACGGAATCGTATTTCGAGGCGACCTCGACCCCGAGCTTCTACCCCGAGGTGTCCGTCTCCTTCACCGTCATCGACCCCGACGCCCACTATCACGTGCCGTTGTTGTTGTCCCCCTTCGCATATTCGACCTATCGCGGGAGCTGACATGACCGACCTGACCGGAAAGATCGTTCTGGGAGCGAATCAGTACGGCAAAGCCGAGAACCGGGTGGTGCGGATCTATCGAGATTCTCCGCGGCACGAGATCCACGACATCAACGTATCGAGTGCGCTGCGTGGCGATTTCTCTGCCGCACACCTGGCCGGCGATCAGTCCGCCGTTCTGCCCACCGACACCCAGAAGCAGACCGCGTACGCGTATGCCAAGACCAAGGGTCTGCTCCACCTGGAGAGCTACGGGCTCGACCTCGCGCGTCACTACGTCGACGACGTCGAGCCCGTCGACGGTGCCCGTATCGAACTCGAGGAGTACGCCTGGGCGCGTGCGGTCGTCGACGGCGTCGAGCACGACCACACGTGGACCCGCAAGGGCGAGGAAATTCGCACCTCGGCCGTCACGGTCGAGGGTAAGGGCGAGGCGCAGCGAACCTGGGTCGTCAGCGGTTTCAAGGAGATGGTGATTCTCAAGTCGACGGGTTCGGAGTTCCACGGCTTCCTCGAGGACGATCTGACGATTCTCGAGCCCACGACCGACCGAGTGATGGCGACGTCGCTGACAGCGCAGTGGCGCTACACCACAACCGATGTCGAGTGGGATGCGGTGTACGCGGGCGTCAAGGCCGCGATGATCGAGCGATTCGCCAACCTGCAGTCGCTGGCTCTTCAGCAGACCCTGTACGCCATGGGCGAGGCGGCACTGGAGAAGTATCCGTTCATTGCCGAGATCTCGATGTCGGCCCCCAACAAGCACCACTTCGTCTACGACTTGGGCAAGTTCGGCATCGAGAACAACCTGGAGGTGTTCAACGCCGACGATCGGCCCTACGGTCTGATTCAGGCAACGGTCGAACGAGAGGACGCTCCGGACGCCGGAAGTGCTTGGCGCACATACTCCGTCGTCGGGTAACACATTGTGCTCACGTGTGCAGTGCCGCGGACCATTCCACCAGGGGGCTCAGAGCACGCCAGGCGTCGCGTACTTTCGTTGCTGCCTTGGGGCTTTCGAGCCACGCGGGTGAGCCGAAATGTTTGCCGGCAGTCAACGTCTTGTGCCGCAGCAGATCGATGCGCGGATGGTCGACCTCGTAGCCCCGCGGCTTGGTCTTGAGCGTGTCGCCGCCGATCTCGAACCCGGATTTCGTCAGCGTGGCCAGTAGCGCCTCGAGTTCGGCTCCGCGTACGTCGTCGTCGACGGTCTTGCGGAAACGCGCGATCGAGTCCGGGGAGCTGTTGTAGAAGCCGCCTGCGACGAACAATCCGGCGGGATCGATCTGGACGTAGTAGCCGAGGCTGTCGCCCCGTGCGACGAACCCGCCCTGGTGACTCTTGTACGGGGTCTTGTCTTTCGAGAATCGAACGTCCCGGTACGGCCGAAACAGTTTGGCGCTACCGAATTCGGGTTCCAGGTACGCCAGCAACGCGGTCATCGGTGCCTTGACGGCACTGTCGTAGACGTCCTTGTGTTCGTTCCACCAGAGTTTGCTGTTGTCGGCTTCGAGGTCTTCGTAGAAGTCCAGGGCGGTGAAGGGGATTCCGGTGAAGCCTGCAGTCATTTCCCCATTATGCAGCGCCGTGGGCCGACGCCCGAGGCATGGATTGCAGGGCGAGGTAGACATCCAGTCTGTCCGCAGTGGAGCCGAGATCTCGCCCCAACAGTTCCTCCACGCGTTTGATGCGATATCGGACGGTGTTGAGATGGACGTGCATCGACTCTGCGGTTCGATGCCAGGACCCTCCGTTGGCCAGAAACTCCCGCAGCGTGTCGGTCAGGTCGGCGTCGGTGCGTCGGTCGTGCTCGAGCAGCGGCGCGAGGACGTGCTCGACGAACGATTTTCGTACGTCGTCGGGAAGCGCCGACATCATCGATACTGCCGAGGTCGGCTTGGTGCCTGCGGTGACCGTCACCGCCGCGGATCCCTGCCTGCTGAGTTCGAGAGCGTGCCGAGCCGACCTCAGTGCGCCGTCGATGGTCAGCCCGGTGGCCACGGCGCTCACGCCCACATGTATTCGGCTGGGTCCGATTCCAGAGCGCAACCGGGACAGCCGAATGCGGATGGTCTGCGCGAACAGTGTGTCGTCGGTATTGACGACTGCGACGATGTCGCCGTGTGCGCTGCATCCGACACACCCACCGCCGAACGAGGTCAGGGTGTCACCGACGACGGATCGGAGCATCTCTCGCAGGTCGACGCGACCGCTGTGGGCAACTCTGACGACGACGAGCGGCCTGTCGGGGTCGACTCCTGCCTGGCGCAGCCTCGTCAGTGCCTCGAATCCGGTGCTGTCGTGTTCGATCAACGCCACCGCCTGATCTGCGATCTCACGCCGCACCAGCCGTCCTTCTTCACGCCGGGCACGATCGAGCGCGGCGATGGCTGCGAGTTGCCCGAACGCCTCGGAGACGTCGGGAGAGAACGAATCCATGTCTCCGGCCACAGCCAGGAACCATCGCGTGGTGCGCTGTACGAGCGATGGCCCGACGCCGAAGACACTGTAGGTCGATCCATCAGCGAGAACGGTTGTCGTAGGAAGCGTTTCGGACGAGAGTGCCGCGTGCGTCAAGGTGTCGACATCTGCGTCGGACAACGCAGATGCCTCGGTGACCAACCGACGCCCGGTGGCGGTGTAGATCAGACACGCCATTCCCGTTTCTCTGGAGATGTGCAGTGCCAGTTCGTCGAGGGCTCTGCCGTCGGCGACCGCGGTGAGCAACTGGCGTTGGCGCACGAGCGAATTGTTCAGCGAAGCAATCCGATCACCGGTGACCCGGCCGACGAGAAATTCGGTGACCTCACCGAACGACACCGTGTCGGGAACAGCGAGGAGCGGCAGACCGTGTCGCTCGCATGCGTCGACGAGATCGAGCGGAATGTGTCCGAGCAACCCCTCCCCCGCGGCCAATGCCGTCGCACCGGATTCGGCCACCGATCGAACGAACACTTCGCTGTCGTCGGGCGTGCGCCGCCATACGAGTCCGGTGATGACCAACTCGCCGCCCGCGATGTATCGGGACGGGTCGGGTAGGTCGGTGGTGAACGTCCACCGCAGGGTACGTCCGAGGGCGTCGCGATCGGAGGTGAGCAATCGGATGCCCAGGTGCGAGGCATCGAGTAGGTCTCCGACGTACATCGTTGAACCTCCCGCCTCGTGTGTTCGGCCGTGCCGGAGGCAAAGATAAGCGCGGGTTGTTTCCGCCGAGTTTCGGGCGTATCGCGTGAGCACCGAGATCGGTAACAGAAAGTCACTACAGTTCGAGAAGGCGCACCGGGCGGTGAATCCGGGCCGGCGAGAATGAGGTGAACGAAGCCATGGATCTCGGCACTGTCGATCGTGTTCTGCTTCCCCGCTCGCGTGCGGATCTGCCGCCGGGCAGCGCGGACGCCGCGGTAGTTGCGGGCGGCACGTGGCTGTTCTCGGAGAAACAGGACCACCTGACCACCCTGATCGACATCACGGCCCTGGGATGGGAGCCGTTGATCGTCGACGAGAACGGACTCGGGATCGCAGCGACGTGCACGATCGAGACTCTGGCTCGATTCGAGTCCGCCTTCCCCGCAACCACCTTGTTCCCTCGGTGTGCAGCCGCCCTGCTGGCCTCGTTCAAGATCTGGAAGACCGCCACTGTCGGCGGAAACGTAGCGCTCGCCCTGCCTGCAGGAGCCATGATTTCGTTGACTGCCGCCCTCGACGGCGTCGCAGAGGTGTGGTCGGCACACGGCCCCGAGCACGACTACCGTCTGCCGATCGACCAGCTGGTCGTCGGCCCCCAGACCACGGTGCTCCGACCCGGGGATGTGCTGCGCAGCATCGACGTTCCGCGGCACGCCCTCGAGTCGAGAACGGCGATGCGCACGCTGTCGCTCTCACCTCTCGGCCGATCGGCGGCGGTGGTGATCGGCCGCGTCGACCCCGACGGCACATTCGTGTTGACCGTCACCGCGTCGACCGTTCGTCCGTTCGTACTTCGGTTTTCGGCTGTACCGACGGCGCACGAGCTCGACGACGCCCTTGCCGACACTATCGGTCCGCAGCACTGGTACGACGATCCCCATGGTGCGCCGGATTGGCGTCGACACATCAGTTGCGCTGCGGCGCAGTCCATTCGTGAGGAGCTGTCATGATCGTCGACATCAACGGCGTACCGACCGAGGTTGCCGCGCGACCGGGTCAATGTCTGCGCACTTTGCTCCGCGAACACGACCGTTTCGAGGTCAAGAAGGGCTGCGACGCCGGTGACTGCGGCGCATGCACGGTCCTCGTCGACGGAGAACCGGTGCACTCGTGCATATTTCCCGCCTACCGCGCGGCCGACAGGTCCGTCACCACCGTGGCCGGGCTCGGCACCCCGGAGGATCTGCACCCGATGCAGCGCCGGTTCGTCGAGGCCGCCGGATTCCAATGCGGGTTCTGTACGGCCGGGATGGTCGTGACCGCGTCGACCCTGACCGCGGACGACAGGGACGAGCTGCCCTCGAGACTGAAGGGAAACCTGTGTCGCTGCACCGGGTATCGCGCCATCTCCGATGCCGTGTGCGGGGTGGTCAACACCGAGAAGGGGGCAGACGGTCCGGCATGCGGGCGTTCGCTCGAAGCCCCCGCGAGCACACGGGTAGTCACCGGAACCGAGCCGTACACGCTCGATCACTCCCCGCCCGGGCTGCTGCACGCCAGCGTTCTCGGAAGTCCGCATGCCCACGCGCGGATCGTCTCCATCGATACCACGGCCGCGGAACAGGTGCCGGGCGTGCAGCTGGTGCTCACCTCGAAAGACAGCCCGGCGGTGGCATTTTCCACAGCCAGACACGACAGCCGCGTCGACGACCCCGACGACACCCGGGTACTCGACACCGTCGTCCGGTTCATCGGCCAACGTGTGGCGATCGTGGTCGCGGAGTCGATCGCCGCCGCGCAGGAGGGCTGCCGCGCCCTCATCGTCGAGTACGAGGTGCTACCCGCCGTGTTCGACCCCGAGTCGGCACTCGCCCCGGACGCACCGAAGATCCACGGCGACAAGGATGCAGCGGCTCGGATCGCCGACCCGTCCCGAAACCTGGTGGCCGAACTGCACGGCAGCACCGGTGACGTCGACGCTGCAGTACGTGTTGCAGCAGCGGTGGCCACCGGGCGATGGACGACTCAGCGAATTCAGCACGTGCACTTGGAAACTCATGGCACCATCGGTTGGCTGGACGCCGACGGCCGGCTTCATCTGCGCACCAGCACCCAGGTTCCCTACCTGGTGCGCGACGAAATATGCGAGATCTTCGGCCTCCCCCGGGATCGTGTCCGCGTGTTCACCGCACGGGTGGGTGGCGGCTTCGGCGGCAAACAGGAACTACTGACCGAGGACGTCGTCGCGCTGGCCGTTCTGCGGACCGGTCGGCCGGTGCAGTTCGAGTTCACCCGCACGGACGAGTTCACGGTCGCACCGTGCCGACACCCGTTTCGCGTCGACGTCACCGCCGCCGCGAGCGCCGACGGCGTGTTGACCGCACTGTCGATCGACGTGCTGACCGACGCCGGGGCGTACGGCAATCACAGTGCCGGAGTGATGTTTCACGGGTGCGGCGAATCGGTGGCGATCTACCGGTGCGCCAACAAGCGGGTCGACGCGAAGACCGTGTACACCAACAACATTCCATCGGGTGCCTTCCGCGGCTACGGACTGGGGCAGGTCATGTTCGCGATCGAATCGGCCCTCGACGATCTCGCCCGAGAGCTCGATATCGACCCGTTCGAGTTCCGCCGCCGCAATGTCATCGTTCCCGGCGACGAGATCGTCGCCGCGCACCGCGAAGGCGACGACCTGCAATTCGGCAGCTACGGTCTCGATCAGTGCATCGACCTCGCCGAGAACGCCATCAGGCAAGGCAACGGCGAGCCTGCGCCGCCCGGCTGGAAGATCGGTGAAGGAATGGCGGTGGCCATGATCGCCACCATTCCGCCCCGTGGCCACCGCGCCGAGGCCACCGCGTCGCTGCTGCCCGAGGGCGGCTACGAGATACGCGTCGGAACAGCGGAGTTCGGAAACGGGACCACCACCGTCCACACCCAGATCGCGGCCAGCGAGCTGTGCACGTCGGTCGACCGCATCCGCGTCGTGCAGTCCGATACCGAGTCGGTCACCTACGACACCGGTGCGTTCGGCTCGGCGGGGACCGTCGTCGCAGGCAAGGCGCTCTACGCGGCGGTGCGCGGGTTGTCGGCCCGCATCGTCGAGGTCGCTGCCACCGCGACCGGGCACCGCCCTTCGAACTGCACGTTGGGGCCCGAGGGGGTGCGGTGCGGAGATCGCTTCGTCCCGTTGGACGACGTACTGGCATCGGCGGGCGGCACGTTGACGGCAAGCGGCAACAGCGGCGGACTCCCGCGATCACTGGCGTTCAACGTGCAGGCATTTCGGGTGGCGGTCGACGAAGCGACCGGTACGGTCGCGATCCTCCAGTCGGTGCAGAGCGCCGACGCAGGCACCGTGATGAACCCGCAGCAGTGCCGGGGCCAGGTCGAAGGCGGTGTCGCGCAGGCCATCGGCAGCGCACTGTACGAGGAGATGCGCACCGACGGTGCGGGGCGGATCACCACCGACTCCATTCGGAGTTATCACGTCCCCCAGTTCGCGGACATTCCACGAACCCAGGTGCTGTTCGCGGACACCTACGACCGATTGGGCCCGTTCGGCGCGAAGTCGATGAGCGAGTCACCGTACAACCCCGTCGCCCCCGCACTGGCCAACGCGATCCGTGACGCGGTGGGAGTGCGCTTGCACCACTTGCCCATGTCCTCGGACCGCGTCTGGCGAGCGGTCAACGATCGTAGAACGTCTGCAGAATGATCGTGCTGCGCGTCTGCACGTGCGCCGTGGCGCGAATTTCCTGCAGTAGATGTTCGAGGGCGCGCGGCGACTCGACGCGCACCATCAGGACGTAGCTCTCCTCGCCGGCAACCGAGTGACACGACTCGATGGCGGTCAGATGCTTCAGTCGTGCGGGGGCGTCGTCCGGCCGAGCCGGATCGATCGGAGTGATCGCGACGAACGCCGACAACGGACGCCCCAGAGCTTCGGGATCGACCTGCGCCGTATAACCGCGAATGACTCGTCGCGACTCCAGGCGTCGAACTCGCGACTGAACAGCCGACACGGACAGAGACGCCTTCTCTGCCAACGTCGCCAACGTCGCGCGGCCGTCCGAGATCAATTCGTCGACGATCAGGCGGTCGACGCGATCGAGGTTTTCACTCACGTGCGCAATCTAGCTCAGATCCCCGCCGATGCCCCTCTGCCCGCACGAGACATGACCCTCTGCTCACACGAACAGCGGGGGCAGCGCCAGAACCATGACCGCCGACCAGCTGACATGCGTCAGGATCGGTGCCAGAATTCCGCCCGATGCCCGACGTTGCAGCCCCATCACGTAACCGAGCAGCACGGCGGCGAAGCCGAGCATCGGGTTGCCGGACGCGAGGGTGGCGATGGTGTAGACGACTGTCGAGATGATCACCGGATGTTTGACTCCGATGGCTGAGTACAAGGCTCCTCGGAAGAAGATCTCCTCGGCGACACCGTTGAGCAACGCGATGAACACGATCAGTACCAGCGACCCCACTCGGGCGTGTGCGAGCACGTTCTCGGTGAAATCGGCGAGCGGCGGAATCTGACGGACGACGAGGCCGCCGAGCATGAACACGCCACCGACGGCGAGACCGATGAGGATGGGGGTGACGATCGGCCGCCGGATGGACCCGCCCACCTTGATCCGTCCGAGGTGCAGCGGCCCCGACAGACATCCACCGATGATCCACACTGCGGCCAACACGAGCGTCAATGCGTAGAACGACGGGTCACCCGGTTCCACCTTGAGCGATAAATACAGCACCGTCGCCCCGATCACCAGTGTGATCAGCACGATGATGCGCCGTTTCCTGAACGCCGCGTCGGACTCCCGGTGGTCTCGCTCGACAGGATCGACCAGAGCGGACTTCATCACGTTCAGCGCGGTCGTCGACCACGTTGCCATCATGCCTCCTCGGTATCGGTCAGTCGGCGCACGACCGACTTCGCGCGTCGGTTCACACTCGCAGCCACATCGAGGTTGGTACGCACTGCTGCTGCCACGGGCTTCGATGCCAGCAGTCGACGGCCGCCCAGAGCCTCGACCAGACCCCAGGTGCGGTCCGAGGACGCTGCCACGCCGTGCCGCCGGACGCCGAGCGCATCTCCGCCGCTCCATGCTGCGTCGGTGTTCGCCAGTCGCAGCGGGTCCTTCAGTGCACAGACCCCGGGCGGCTCGCCCACGGTTCCTCGCACGCTACGGGCCATGGCGTCTGCGATGGTGGTCAGACCACGGGGCGGATCAGGGACGAGATCCCGAATCCGGCTCTCCGACGTGGTCATCGTGTTGTGCAGTGAACCGACCAGATCCTCGGCGAGCCCGGCGGGCACAGGAATGATCTTTCCGATCACCTTGCCGGCGAGTGACGTCGGAACGAGCGGTACCGGTATCCCGATGCGCTGCAGCCCGGCGGCTTCGACGTAGGCGAACACCAGGTCGCGGTACGGCACCACGTCGGGGCCGCCGATGTCGTAGGAACCTGCTGGGACGGTGTCGGTATCGGCCGACGCCACCAGGTAGTGCAGTACGTCGTCGACTGCTATCGGTTGAACGGGCTCGGCGAGCCAGCTCGGCAACGGCAGCACCGGCAGGCGGTCCGCCAGATAGCGCAGCATCTCGTACGACGTGGAGCCGGCACCCATGACGATCGCCGCTCGCAACCACACCAGATCGATACCGTCCACCGTCAGCGCCTCACCGACGTCGGCGCGACTGGCCAGGTGCTCCGACAGGTGGGCGTCGTCGGGGACGAAGCCGCCCAGGTACACGATTCGACGCACTCCCGCTCGTGCGGCGGCCGCGGCGAACTGCTCGGCGGACGTCCGGTCCTGGGCACGGTAGTCGGCTTCGCCGATCGCGTGGACGAGGTAGTAGGCGACATCGATGTCGCCCGACTCTGCGAAGGCCGCGGCACAGGATTGTTCGTCAGTGACGTCGAGCGACACCGCGGTCACGGAATCGTAGAAGTCGAAAGTGCGCAGGTTCTTCGGAGTCCGAGACCCGACGACGACGTCCGTGTCGTCTGCCAACAGGGCCGCCACCAGCCGAGACCCGATGTACCCGCTGGCACCGGTGACGAGGACTCTCATGCGTCGAGGCTAACGGCAGTCGGGGCGTTGCGTCGGTATGGCATTGTCGCTCCTATGGCTCTCGTGTTGGCAGGTGTGGTCCTCCCCGACCCTCTCGGTACCGAAACGGTGCTTCGGCGAGGAGCCGCAGTGGCGCGGGCCGGTGCGAGCTGGATGTTCACCACGGCCGATTTCGCGCTTACCCTGCCCGGCAGAATCGAAGCACTGCTGAGCCGTATAGAGACATTGATGACACGAATCGACCATGTCATCGATTCGGCCGATGCCGTGGTTGCTCATGTACAACGGACGACCGGTGCCGCGGACACCGTGGTCGCGTCGGCATCGGCCGCCTCGCATACGGCGTTGGAGCTCATCGAGATGTTCGATCCCATCGCCAAGAAGTCCGAGCCCATGGCGCGACGCTTCGTCGACAACCTGTCCGACGCCGAGGTCGACGCAGCGATCGCCATGGTCGATCAGCTTCCCGGACTCCTCGACCACATGGAAGCTCTACTCCCCATCCTCGCGACCCTCGATACGGTCTCCCCCGAGATCCACGAGCTTCTCGGAGTGACGAAGGACGTCAGGCGCGCCGTCATCGGCATCCCCGGATTCAAGTTCTTCCGCAACCGGGGCGAGGACAAGTTGAACGACGAGATGGAAGACGAACAGCGGTAGTCGCTATTTGACGAACGCGAAATCTTCACCTGCGTGGAAACGGGCCAGGGTCTCCGAAATGGACCGCCGTGATGGCGGATGAAATGCGAACGCGTGCAATGCTGCTGCGACGTAGGCGATTTCGGGTGACTTGATGAAGCCGATCCCGCCCAGCGATTCGATGGCAGCCGCACTGCTGCGCACCAGTGCGTCACGAATCGCGATGCGGTTGAACAGCAACTTCACCGAGATGTCCTGTCCGCGTTCACCTTCGTCGAAGGCACGGGCCACGTTCTCGATTGCCGCCATGGACACCTCGAGTTCGGCCGCCGCTCGAACGTAGCCTTCGTAGTCACCCTTGTCCTGCTCGATCATCCGCTCGAGCAGAGAGGTCGCGGCGCCGATGTAGTTGGCGGAGATCAGCATCCCGAACCAGAGGTAGCCGGTCATCTCGTGCACGCCATCGGGATCGTCGTCCTTGTTGGGTAGGACGAGGCTTGCCGGTACTTCGACGTCTTCGAGCAACACTTCCTCGCTCTGCGCGCCGGCCAGAATGTCGGTGGTCCAGAACGGCTTCACACTCATACCCGGAAGGCCGGCCGGAATCAGCGCGACGGCGCGGTCACCGGAGTCGATCTCGACGCTGCAGGTCAGCAAATCCATCGAACGTGCCAGACTGCACGGCTTCTTGCTTCCGTTGACGATGTAGTTGTCGCCCTTCTTCACGGCGGTCATCGTCGGAATGAACACACTCCCGCCGGTGACGCCCTCGGAGAACCCGGAAGCGACGATCGCCTTCTGGTCGACCAATCCCTTGATCAATGCTCGGTCGTCGTCGGTGGCACCACGAGCGAATTCGGTCAGGGACGCGAGTGAGAGATGGTGCATCGTGGTTCCCGCGCCCAGAGAGGGTGAGCGAGACCCGATGGCCCTTTGCGCCCGAACCGCGTCGATGGCCGGAGCACCGAGACCACCCAGTTCGCCCGGGACCACCAAGCCGGTACCGCCGAATTCCCGAAACTTGTCGATCGCGTCCGAATCGCGGGATTCCAGTCGGTCCAGTGGGGTTGTGTCCAGATACTGCAGCAAACCCGGCATGTACTTCTCGAGCGTTTCTCTTTCGCGCACCATTAATCCAGTCACTGTTCATCTCCTTGTGTCACTAATCGATTGTGTGTCACTGATTGATTGGGGCGTCGTCCAATTTGTACCATCAGTCGACCTGGACAAATCAGTCGAATATCAGCATGGACAGCGGTAAAGCAGGTGAATTCGCGCTGGACCCCGACAATACCCCGCCACCTGCGGCGATAAACTAAAGGTCTCGTAAAGTTTGCCCATCGAAAGAAACCGAAGTTATTTTTCGGGGCGTATTTACCAACCGATTTCCGTCGCACGAGCATCTTTTGAAACGCTGAATATTCTTCTGCCGAATACCAATCGCCAGCGCCGCCCGCTCCGAATGAACTCATGAATTCGCGACAATCCACAATCGACTCTGTGAGGAGTTCTGGTACACGATGGTTGTCAACAGATTGATGAAACGACTCGGCGGAGACGAGCGCGTGGATTTGCTGCGCGCTGTTCGAGACGCCGATGTGGTCCCGTACTTCCGCAAGATGGAATCGGCCGTTGCCCCGGTCGTTCGCGTCGAGGGCCGGGACAAAATCATGCTCGGATCCAACAATTACCTCGGCATTGCCGACCATCCCAAGGTTGTCGAGGGTGCCCAGCACGCGCTCGACACATTCGGCAGCGCAGTCACTGGGAGTCGTTTGCTCAACGGCACTCTGGACCTCCACCTCGAACTCGAGCACGAGATCGCCCAGTGGCACGGAACGGACGACGCACTCGTCTTCACCACGGGCTACCAGACGAACCTCGGAACGATCAGTGCGATCGTCGGCCCCGGTGACACGGTGATCGTCGATTCGGCGGCCCACGCATCGATCCGCGACGGCAGCACTCTCTCGGGCGCGTCGGTGGTCAAGTTCAAGCACAACGACATGGCCGATCTCGAAGCCAAACTCCAGCAACCCGTCGTCGACGACGGAGCCGTGCTGGTGATCGTCGACGGTCTGTACTCCATGGAGGGCGACCTGGCACCGCTCGACGTCGTCTCCGAGCTGTGTATCCGCTATCACGCAGCGCTGATGGTCGACGAAGCCCACAGCCTCGGTGTCTACGGGCCCGAACTCACCGGAGCGGCAGAGCTGTTCGGCATCACCAAGGACGTCGACGTCACGATGGCGTCACTGTCGAAGAGCCCCAGTTCCACCGGCGGGTTCGTGACCGGCTCGAGCGACTTGATCGACACCCTCCGGGTCAAGGCCCGCGCCTTCCTGTTCACGACCTCCGGTGTGCCTGCTGCGGTGGGTGCCGCATTGGCTTCCGTCCGCCTGATCCGAAGCGACGAGGGCAAGGATCGGGCTCGGCGCGTACTCGACAACGCCGAGATCCTGCGCGGCGGACTGCAATCGGCCGGCCTCGACGTGGCAGGTCGCTCGTCCACACCCCACGGCGATACGGCCGCCCCCATCGTCTCACTCCACATCGGCGACGACCTCGTGGCCATGAGTCTGTGGAAGAACCTCTACGACCGTGGCATCTTCACCAGCGCTGCCTTGCATCCCGCCGTGCCGAAATCCGGTGCCATACTTCGCCTGTGCGTGATGGCAACGCACACCGAACAACACCTGTCGACCGCCACGGAACAGATCATCGAGGCCGTAGCGGAGCTGCCCTCATGAGTGAGCGCCACCGCGGCGTGCGTATCGCGGTCACAGGAGCCACCAGTGACTTCGCGGCCGCGATTCTCCCGAGGCTGTTCGAGGATCCCGAGGTGGACGCGGTCGTCGGGATAGCCCGTCGCCCAGCCCGAATCACGCACCCGAAGTTCACCTCGCTCCGCTCGGACATTCGCTCTCCCGACCTCGAGGAGACGTTCGCCGAGTGCGACGTCGTGCTGCACTTGGCGTTCGTGGTCGAGGAGCTCAAAGACAAGACCGAGACCCACGACATCAACCTGCGCGGGTCACGCAACGTCATCGATTCCGCATACCGAGCGGGGGTGTCACGCGTGGTGATCGCCTCGAGCATCAATGCGTACGGTGCCGACATCGCTCCGGAGCCGCTCACCGAGAACAGTTATCCAGCAGGCGATCCCAATCGCTATTACTTCTACGACAAAGCCGAGGTGGAACATTACGCGGAGTGGTGGCTGCGTAGGCACCCCGGTGAGATGACCATCTCCATGTTGCGGTGCACGTACATCGTCGGACCCGACTTCGCCAACGACGGGATCGACCAGTTCACCGGGCCGATCGGCGCGTTCCCGGAAGCGGATCGGGCCTCGTATCAATTCTTGTTCCAGGACGACATGGCCGACGCCTTCCACCGCGCGGCCAAGACCGACCTCGTCGGTCCGTACAACCTGGGTCCGGTGGACTGGGTCGGCGTGCGCGAACTCGCTGCGATGCAGGGCCAGTTGATGTTCGACGTTCCACAGAAAGCGGCGACGCGTATCGCGAACATCGCCTTCGCCCTCGGCCTCACGCCGTTCTCCGGGCAGTGGGTCACGCCCGGAGAGCCCATCGTCGATTCGACCGCGCTCGGTGCTGCCACCGGTTGGGCACCCACCCTCACCTCCCATGAGGCTGCCGCCGTGATGATTCTGCTGCAGGGCAAGTCGCTGCTGAGGAGTCAGGACGCCCTCGAACGCGACCTCGCCTGCGAGGCAGCGTTGCGGCCGGCCTCCGACGCGGTCGCGCTCGCCCGCGCAGACGTCGCCGGCCTCGATATCGTGCACCGGCAGCTCGACATCGCCGGCGGGCGAGTGCACATCGAAGTACACCGATCGGCGACAGCCACCGACCAGTCGGTGGTGCTGGTTGCCGATACCGGTCTGCATGCCCGCTACCTGACACCCCTGGCCGAAGAGATCGCACGGGCAGGCGTCGACGTAGTGGTATTGGATCTCCCCGGCCACGGCCTGAGCACCGGGCTGCGCGGCCGATCATCGGCCACCCAGACCGTCGACGCTGTCGACGCCGCACTGCGCTTCGCTCGCACGCACCTCGACACCGCCCCGGTGGCGCTCCGCAGCGGAGTCCGGCACGCGACCGACACCGTGGTCGGCGGCGTGCGCCGGCGCGCAACCGGGTGGACGACACTGGAGGAACCGATGTGCCCCGACGGGCTGTTGCCTTCTCGAGTTCGCGTGGACGGTACAGCTGCGCTTCCGTTCGTGTCCACTGCGGCGGACGCTCTGGCCTACTGCGCCAGGACGATCGGACTCAGCGCCACCAGCTGAACCTGCTGCGAACGCGCGCGAACCACGATGCACCGTCGTGGTCCGCCGCCGAGGGCCGGCCCGACGTCACAGCCGACTCCGCGTCGTGCTGTCTTTCCAATCGGTCGACCTCGGTTCGATTGGTACGCCACCGGGACACCCATGTCTCGACATCCACGGGGCCGAGCGGCACGATCGGCGGGGTAGGAAAGCGAATCCACTCGACGATGCGAGCGTTGAGCTCGTCCAACACGTCTCGTACGGACTCCTCGCGCCGGAGACCGATCAACGTAGAGGGCAGCCGCTCGATCTCTTTGCGCAGGGCCAACGCCGTGGGCAAGAGCGCATCGACCGGCAGGTTCTCTCGCCTCAGATAGCCGCGAACCCACCACAGTTCGTCGTCGGGATCGCCCATCGGGATGGGTTTGCCGGTGCCGTCGAGTCCTTCGAATGCACCGGCGTCCTGCGCCTCGCGGATCTGTTTGTCGACCCAGGACTCGAACGTGACTCCTGGCTTCTTGCGTTCGGTCACTCCATCGACTGTAGAACCGGCCCCGGGTGTTCGCCAGGTGCGCCCGAGACGAGCGAGCCCCGATCCCATGCAGGGGTCGGGGCTCGCTCAAATGCGTCGGCTCAGCCGTATTCGGCGACCAAGCGGTCGAACTCGTCACGGTCGATCACCTGAGGCTCGTTGATGGCCAGCGCCTGGGCGTACTTGCTCGCCAGGTGGTAATCCCGGCCGAGTGGACCGTGCTCGGCGTCGTCCTCGTCCGATTGGATGCTTGCACCCGGCGGCACCTCGTTCTGCAGGCCGTTCGTCTTGCTGCCGAGCAGTGCGTCGAGTTTCGCGGAAATCTTCTGCATGATCTCTTGGTCGTCGGTCATGGCCACCGGGTACCCGAATCGGGCGAAACGACACCGCAGCGCACGAGCTTCGCGCTCCGGGGTTACCTGTCGGTGCCTCGGGGCATGATGGTGGGATGGCCACGCACAGTATCGGCACCGACATCATGGAGAAGCTGTCGCGGCCGACTCGCGAGTGGTTCAACGGCGCATTTCCGGCTCCCACGTCGGCGCAGCTCGGTGCGTGGTCGTCCATTTCCAGCGGATCGCACACCCTGGTGGTCGCGCCGACCGGCTCGGGCAAAACGCTGTCGGCGTTCCTGTGGGCCCTCGACGAGCTGGCCCAGCTGGGTGCGGACAGCACCCGCAAGACCAAGGTGCTCTACATATCGCCGCTCAAGGCTCTGGCAGTGGACGTCGAGCGCAACCTGCGAGCTCCGTTGGTCGGCATCACCCAGACAGCCAAGCGTCTCGGTCTGAACCCGCCGGAGATTTCCGTCGGAGTCCGCTCGGGCGACACCAGCGCTGCCGATCGCCGGACCATGATCAAGACTCCGCCGGACATTCTGATCACCACTCCCGAGTCTCTGTTCCTCATGCTCACCTCTGCGGCGCGGGACATCCTGGCCGAGGTCGATACGGTGATCGTCGACGAGGTGCACGCCGTGGCAGGCACGAAGCGTGGCGCGCACCTCGCGGTGTCCCTCGAGCGCCTCGACGCGATGCTGGACAAGCCCGCGCAACGCATCGGCCTGTCCGCGACGGTGCGCCCCCACGAGGAAGTGGGCCGATTCCTCGCCGGTGCCGCCCCCATCGAGATCGTCGCCCCACCCGCACCGAAGACTTTCGACCTGACGGTTCAGGTGCCCGTGGAGGACATGACCGAACTCGGCGTCACCGACCCGAATGCGGACACCTCCGCCGCTCCCCCGGCTCAGGGATCGATCTGGCCGCACGTCGAGGAGAAGATGGTCGATCTCATCCTCGAGCACAAATCGTGCATCGTCTTCGCCAACTCGCGCCGGCTCGCGGAACGACTCACCGCGCGGCTCAACGAGGTGTACGCCGAACGTATCGGCGGCGGAGTCGATACCGAGCACAAACCACCATCTCAGGTGGGCACCGCATCCGACGTCAACCACGGTGCCGATCCTCTGCTGGCACGGGCCCACCACGGCAGCGTCAGCAAGGATCAGCGCGCGCTGATCGAAGACGATCTGAAGACCGGTCGTCTGCGCTGCGTTGTGGCCACCAGCAGCCTGGAGCTCGGAATCGACATGGGCGCAGTCGATCTGGTGGTCCAGGTCGAGGCACCGCCGTCGGTGGCCAGTGGCCTGCAGCGCGTCGGTCGCGCCGGCCACCAGGTGGGCGAGATCTCCAAGGGCGTGCTGTTCCCCAAGCACCGCACCGATCTCATCCATTGCGCGGTCACCGTCGAACGCATGATGTCGGGCAAGATCGAGGCCCTCTTCGTCCCGGCCAATCCCCTCGACGTCCTCGCCCAGCAGACCGTCGCGGCGTGCGCACTCGAACCCATCGACGCCGAGGACTGGTTCGAATCCGTCCGTCGCACCGGCAGTTTCGCCACCCTGCCCAGGTCTGCCTACGAGTCGACACTCGACCTGCTCTCGGGCCGTTACCCGTCGGACGAGTTCGCCGAACTACGGCCACGGCTCGTGTGGGACCGCGACGCCAACACTCTCACCGGCCGTCCCGGGTCGCAGCGACTGGCCGTCACGTCCGGCGGCACCATCCCCGACCGCGGTTTGTTCACCGTCTACATGGTGGGCGAAAAGCAGTCTCGGGTAGGCGAACTCGACGAGGAGATGGTCTACGAATCGCGAGTGGGCGACGTGTTCGCACTCGGTGCCACCAGCTGGCGCATCGAAGAGATCACACACGACCGGGTGTTGGTCAGTCCCGCATACGGCCAACCGGGCAGGCTGCCGTTCTGGCACGGCGACGGCCTCGGTCGACCGGCCGAATTGGGCCGGGCCCTGGGCGAGTTTCTGCGGAGCACCACCGACCGCAGCAACCTGGCCGAGCGGCTGAGCACCGACGGTCTCGACGCCAACGCAGTCAACAACCTGATCGCTTTGCTCGACGAACAACTCGAGGCCACCGGCCAGCTCCCCACCGACAAGACGATGATCGTCGAGCGATTTCGCGACGAACTCGGCGACTGGCGATTGGTGCTGCACTCCACCTACGGTCAGCAGGTACACGCGCCGTGGGCCCTCGCGGTCGGCGCGAGGCTGATCGAGCGATACGGCATCGACGCCGCCCCCACCGCATCCGACGACGGCATCATCGTCCGGCTTCCCGATACCGACGACCAGCCGCCCGGCGCGGAACTGTTCGTGTTCGAGCGTGACGAGATCGCCGACATCGTCACCGAGCAGGTCGGCGGATCGGCATTGTTCGCGTCGAGATTTCGCGAATGTGCGGCTCGCGCACTGCTTCTGCCCCGCCGCAACCCCGGCAAGCGGGCACCGCTGTGGCAACAACGGCAGCGTTCGGCACAGCTGCTCGACGTGGCTCGCAAATACCCCACGTTCCCGATCCTGCTCGAAACCGTGCGCGAATGCCTGCAAGACGTCTACGACCTCCCCGCCCTCGAGGACATCCTGGCCCGCATCGGCCGACGCCAGATCAGGATCGTCGACGTCGAGACGCCGTCACCGTCACCGTTCGCGAATTCGTTGCTGTTCAACTACGTCGGCGCTTTCATGTACGAGGGCGACAGCCCGCTCGCCGAACGGCGGGCCGCCGCACTGTCTCTCGATTCGGCGCTGCTGGCCGAGTTGCTGGGACGCGTCGAGCTGCGAGAGTTGCTGGACGACAGCGTCATCACCACCACCGAGCTCGAGTTGCAGCGACTGCCCGAGGACAGACACGCCAAGGACATCGAGGGTGTTGCGGATCTGCTGCGGCTGCTCGGTCCGCTGACCGCCGCGGAAGTCGGACAGCGCACCAACGGCGACGAATATCCGCAGTGGCTCGCCGAGTTGGCCGATGCAAAGCGGGCAATGGAAGTTTCGTTCGCCGGCCAGAACTGGTGGACGGCCATCGAGGACGCGGCTCGCTTGCGCGACGCACTCGGTGTTCCGCTACCGATCGGCACTCCCGCCGCGTTCATCGAGCCCGTCGACGACCCACTCGTCGACCTGATCAGCCGGTACGCCCGAACCCACGGTCCGTTCACCCTCGACGACGCAGCCGCGCGGTTCGGCGTCGGTACCGCCGTGGTGCGTGACGTCCTGCGCCGACTGGCCGTGGACAAACGCGTCGTCGAGGGCGAATTCCGTCCCGGTGCAACGGGCAGTGAATGGTGCGACGCCGAGGTTCTTCGGCGATTGCGGCGGCGATCTTTGGCGGCGGCACGGCAGGAAGTCGAACCCGTGTCCACCGCCACGCTCGGCCGCTTCCTGCCGGCGTGGCAGCACGTGGACAGTCGCCGGTTGAGCGGCATCGACGGTGTCGCAACGGTCATCGAACAGCTTGCGGGCGTGCCCGTTCCGGCGTCGGCGTGGGAATCTCTCGTGCTCGCCTCCCGGGTGAGCGACTACAGCCCCGCCATGCTCGACGAGTTGACCTCGACCGGCGAGGTGTTGTGGGCGGGGCACGGTGCAATCTCGTCCAAAGACGGCTGGGTGAGCCTGCATATGGCCGATACCGCGCCACTGACCCTGGTGCCTGCCGCCGAATCCGACCTGTCGGAGTTGCAGATTCGAATTCAGGACGCCGTCGCGGGCGGCGGTGCGTACTTCTTCCGGCAGCTCTCGGACACCGTCGGCAGCACCGACGACACCGCTCTGCAGGCTGCGCTCTGGGAGCTGGTGTGGGCCGGACGGCTCAGCAACGACACGTTCGCGCCACTGCGGGCTCTGTTGAACTCGACGGCCACCCGCTCCGCCCCGAGTCATCGATCACCGCGTCGAACCCCGCGCCTGCGTTCCTACCGTCAATTCGAGCGGCCGTCCCTGCCCACCCGCACCGGCCCACCGACGGCCGGCGGTCGGTGGTCGCGGTTGCCCGAACTCGAACCGGACCTCACCGTCCGCGCTCACGCGACCGCAGACGTACTCCTCGAACGCTACGGCGTGGTGACGCGTGGTTCGGTCATGAACGAAGGTGTCCCCGGCGGGTTCGCCACGATGTACAAGGTGCTGACGGGGTTCGAGGATTCCGGTCGCTGCCGACGCGGATACTTCGTCGATTCGCTCGGCGGCGCTCAGTTCTCCACCTCCGACGTCGTCGACCGTTTGCGCAGCTACGACGAACCGAAGAAGAACGCCACTGCCGTGGTGCTCGCGTCCTGCGATCCGGCGAACCCGTACGGCGGTGCACTGCCCTGGCCGAAGGCCGGCGGCGAAGACACCGACGACACGACGAAGCACCGGCCGGGTCGCAAGGCGGGAGCGCTGGTCGTACTCGTTCGTGGGGAGTTGACGATGTTCGTCGAACGTGGCGGAAAGTCGGTGCTGACCTTCGGCGACAACACCGAGGACATCGCTTCTGCAGCAACGGCATTGGCGACCACGGTCAAGCGCGGCGGGGTGGACAAGTTACTGGTCGAACGGATCAACGGTCACGACATCCACGGCACGGACTTCTCCAAGACGTTGACCGCGGCCGGTTTCTCGGCGACTCCCCGCGGACTACGCCTGCGGCGCTGAGGCACCGCACCACTGACGAAGAAGAGAACCGAAGAACGAGAGAGGACGTAGATGCCCGAGGGCGATACCGTCTGGCGCGCCGCCAACACTCTGCGGGCAGCGCTCGAGGGCCAGCAGCTCACTGCCTGCGACATTCGTGTACCCCGTTACGCCACAGTCGACTTCACCGGCGAAACGGTCGAGTCCGTCGCGTCGAGGGGCAAACACCTGCTGATCAGAGTGGGCGGCTACTCGATCCACTCGCACCTGAAGATGGAAGGCACCTGGCACGTCTATGCACTGGGGGCTCGCTGGCGTCGTCCGGCCTTCCAAGCTCGGATCATTCTGAACACCGAGAAGGCGCAGGCCATCGGATTCGAGCTGGGCGTGCTGGAGATCCTCGAGAACGAGGACGACGCTGTCGGCTATCTCGGACCGGATCTACTCGGACCCGACTGGGACCCAGGTGTCGCCCTGACCAATCTGGAGTCGGACCCCGGCCGACCGATCGGCCTGGCCCTGCTCGATCAGCGCAACATAGCCGGACTCGGCAATGTCTACCGCAACGAGATCTGCTTCCTTCGCGGAGTCGATCCCCGCACGCCGGTCGAGGACTCCGGAGACCTGAAGAAGATGATCGACCTGTCCTTCCGCACCATCACCGCCAACAAGAATCGCAATCAACGCGTCACCACCGGGGATCGTCGCGCGGGCCGTCATTTCTGGGTGTACGGCCGTGAGAACAAGCCGTGCAGGCGGTGCGGTACCACCATCGAGTTCGGACTGATCGGCGACAACCCACTCGAAGAACGGCAGATCTACTACTGCCCGCACTGCCAGAGATGACCGGCCTTCACAGAGCTTCGTCAGGTGAGACCAAGCCTGCTCACAGCTTCGCCGATCACCATGGATCGTATGTTGACACTTGCGATACTCACCCTGCTGGTCATGGCTGTCTCCGGCGCGACGGCTGCTCGCGCACCGCGGACGCTGGTTCGGGTTCCGTGACTCAGAGGGTCCGGACGGGTTCGAGAATTTCCTGACGCGCTTCGGGGGCGACGACGCGCAGGGCGTCGGCAGATTCGTCGTCCGGCTGACGCTGCGACGCGATCTCGGCCTCGACCCGAGCCCGGTACGTGTCGACCTCACGGTCGACCGTGGCCTCGTCCCACCCCAGGATCGGGGCGATGAGTGCGGCGACCTGACCCGCGCAGTTCATCCCACGATGCGAGTACTCGATGGAAATCCGGGTGCGCCGCGACAGCACGTCCTCGAGGTGCAGTGCGCCCTCGGCCGCAGCGGCATAGACCACCTCGACCTGCAGATAAGCGGGCGCGTCGGTCAACGGTTGCAGCAGTTCGGGTTTGCCGTCCGCCATGGCCAGCACCTCGTCGATCAGCGAGCCGTATCGGTCCAGCAGATGAGTCACTCGGTGCGGATGCAGCCCGTGTACTTCACCCAGGTGCGGGGCCTGATTGACCAGGGCGAAGTAACCGTCCGCGCCGACGAGCGGCACCTTCTCGGTGATCGACGACGCCACCCGCGCCGGGATGTCCTCGGCCGCGAGATCCACTGCGTCCTCGGCCATCACCCGGTAGGTCGTGTACTTGCCACCTGCGATGGCAATGAGTCCCGGTGCCACCCGCGCCACCGCGTGCTCACGGGACAGCTTGGACGTCTCGTCGCTTTCACCCGCCAGTAGCGGCCGCAATCCCGCGTAGACGCCGTCGATGTCGTCGTGCGTGAGCGGCGTGACGAGCACCCCGTTGACTTCGCCGAGGATGTAGTCGATATCGGCTTTGGTCGCGGCGGGGTGCGCGAGATCGAGGTTCCAGTCGGTATCGGTGGTCCCGATGATCCAGTGCGCGCCCCACGGAATGATGAACAGCACGGACTTCTCGGTGCGCAGAATGATCGCGGCTTCGCTGACGATGCGATCGCGCGGCACCACGATGTGCACACCCTTCGAGGCCCGTACTCGGAAGCGACCACGCATGTTCGACAGCGACTGTATTTCGTCGGTCCACACGCCCGTGGCGTTGATCACCACGTGCGCACGCACCTCGGTGGTGGCCCCGGTCTCCGAATCTCGTACTCGCACACCGGAAACACGGTCGGCTTCACGGAGGAACCCCACGACCTGAGTGGATGTACGCACCACCGCGCCGTAGTGGGCTGCCGTTCTGGCGACGGTCATCGTGTGCCGCGCGTCGTCGACGACGGTGTCGTAGTACCGAATTCCGCCGATCAGCGATTTCCGTTTGAGGCCGGGCGACATCCGCAGGGCACCCGAACGGGTCAGATGCTTCTGTTGCGGAACCGATTTGGCACCGCCCATCCGGTCGTACAGAAAGATACCCGCCGCGATGTACGGGCGCTCCCACCCCCGATGGGTGAGGGGGAACAGGAATTTCAGCGGTTTGACCAGATGCGGCGCGAGTGTGGAGAGCGAGAGTTCACGTTCGTGCAGCGCCTCACGGACGAGTCCGAACTCGAGTTGTTCGAGGTAGCGAAGGCCACCGTGGAACATCTTGGACGAGCGAGAGGACGTGCCCGACGCGTAGTCACGCGCCTCCACGAGCGCTACCTTCAGGCCTCGTGTTGCGGCGTCGAGCGCGGCACCCGAACCCACGACGCCACCGCCGACGACCACGACGTCGAATTGTTCGCGTCCGAGCTGGTCCCACGCCTCCACCCGTTGGGTGGGTCCGAGGAACTTCGTGTTCGATCGGTTGCTCACTGGGCGCTCCCTGTCCTCGAAAATTCCTCACGATATCTCCCACGTCAGGCTACCGCCCCAGGTCGGCCGAGCGCAGAACCAGCGCAGGCTGGTCGCGGTTCAGCTTCGCCGTGTCATCGACGTATGTGCCGCGCTCAGCCGCCGCACTGCCTCGTTCAGCACCTCCGGTGTGGAGCCGGCGAAGCTCAACCTCAGCGAGTGGCGGAAGTACTCGGCCGACGTGGACGTTGCAGCGCGCACGAACGCGCTACCCGGCACGAACGCGACGCCGTGCGCGAGCGCCGCAGCGAGCAGCTCGGTGGTATCGGTCCCGTCGCGAAAGGTCGCCCATGCGAACATTCCACCTGTGGGTCGCGAGACGTCCAGCGCCGAACCGAATTCCCCGGACAGAACGCTCGTCAATGCGTCTGCGCGACAACCGTACTCACGCCGAAGATCGGTCAGGTGGTCCGCCAGCCACCCGGTGTCGCCCAGCATGTCCGCTGCCATCAGCTGTGTCAGCGAGGAACCGCACAGATCGGCACCCTGTTTGAGCAGTTCCACCGCCGCGCACACTCGGGGCGGGGCAACGAACCATCCCACGCGCAGAGTCGGTGCCAGGATCTTCGACGCGCTCGACAACGTGACGACCCGATCGCTGTGACACGCGATCGGCAACGGGGGCGGTCCGGATTCGATTGTGTCGAACCAGATCTCGCCGTACGGATCGTCCTCGATGATCCAGAATCCGTACCGGTCGGCCAGGGCCGCGAGTCGGCGACGGCGAGCCTCGGTCATCGTCACGCCGCGGGGGTTGTGGAAGTTGGCGACCGTATGGACCACCGCGGGCCGCAGGCCGGCGAGCAGCCGCGCTTCGAGCTCGTCGACATCCATCCCGCCATCGGTGATGGGGATGGATTCGATCTGTGCCTCGGCAATCGAAAACACCTGCAGCGCTCCGGTATACGCCGGTTCGTCGACCACCACGACGGCACCCGGGTCGATCAGCGCCTGCGCGAGCAGTGTCAGGGCCTGCTGCGATCCGTGCGTCACGACGACGGATTCCACCGGAACGGTACCCCCTTCGCGTGCGAGGGTTTCCCTGGCTGCAATGACGCGGCGCAGGGCTCGGTGGCCGGAGGTCTCGCAGTACTGCACTGCGTCGGAGTGTCGCAGCACTGCGTCCGCTGCGGCAGCGATGCGGTCGACCGGTATGAGATCTGCGGCCGGTAAACCGCCGGCCAGGCTGATGATCTCGTCGCGAGCGGTCAGGGCCAGAAGGTCGCGGATGGCCGAGCTGTCGAGTGTTGCGGTGCGTCGGGCCAAGCCGGCAGGCGGATGAATCGAAGACACGAAAGAGACTCCAGGGCAGCAGGGACGGGAAGAACGGCCCGCGGATCCGCAGAGTCGAAGAGATAGCGGACGGGTGTGTCCGCTCTCTCGACTATGTCATGTGCGTCCGGAATATGAAACGCACTTCTCACATTGTGAAATCAGTCCAGGTCGTCGTGCGCCATCAACTGACGCGCGGCCTCGATGACCGAACCCGACAGCGACGGATAGACCGAGAACGTGTTGGCCAGGTCGTTCACCGACAGATTGTTCTGCACGGCCATCGCGATCGGAAGAATCAACTCCGATGCGCTCGGAGCAACCACCACGCCACCGATGACCACACCGGTGGCGGGGCGACAGAAAATCTTGACGAAACCACGCTTGAGACCACTCATCTTCGCTCGCGGGTTGGTCGTCAACGGCAACATCACCGTGCGTGCCGGTACGTCGCCTGCATCGATCGCGGACTGTGCGACGCCGACCGATGCGATCTCGGGCCGCGTGAACACCGCCGACGCCACGGTCTTGAGCTTGATGGGACTGACGGCCTGGCCCAGGGCGTGGTACATCGCGATGCGTCCCTGCATCGCGGCCACCGACGCCAACGGCAGCAGACCCGTGCAGTCACCCGCCGCGTAGATGCCCGCGACCGCAGTACGAGACACGCGGTCGACACGCAGGTATCCACCCTTGTCGAGTTCGATGCCCACCTTTTCGAGTCCGAGACCGGAGGTGTTTGGAACGGAACCGACGGTCATCAGCGCGTGGCTGCCCTCGACGGTGCGCCCGTCGGACAGCGTGACGACGATACCGTCGTCGGTGCGGACGACCGAGTCTGCGCGGGCATGCTTGACGAGGGTGACGCCACGTTCGTTGAACGCGTCTTCGAGCACAAGGGCAGCGTCCTCGTCCTCGTGCGGGAGGACGCGATCGCGGCTCGATACCGCGGTGACCTTGACGCCCATCTCGGTGTAGGCCGAGACGAACTCGGCACCGGTCACACCGGATCCCACGACGACAAGGTGTTCTGGCAGTGCTTCGAGGTCGTACAACTGCCGCCAGTTGAGAATGCGTTCGCCGTCCGGCTCGGCACCCTTGACGACGCGGGGGCGCGCTCCGGTGGCGACGAGGACGACATCGGCGTCGAGAATTCGCTCCTCGCCGTCGGCCAACACCGCCTTGATCTGGTGCGAGGCCAATCCGACGTGCGTGTCGATCATCTCGGCGCGACCGGCCAGTATTTCGACGCCCACCGAGGTGACCCGGTGCGCGATGTCGGTGGACTGCGCCTGCGCGAGGCTCTTCACTCGCGAATGAATCTGGGGCAGCGCGACCGCTGCCTGTGATGGGTCGAGTGAGATTCCGAGGTCGCTCGCGCGACGCATCTCGGTGCGAATGCCGGTCGAGGCGATGAACGTCTTCGACGGCACGCAGTCCCACAGAACGCAGGCGCCACCGATGCCGTCGGAATCGACGAGCGTCACCTGTCCGCCGTGCTGCGCCGCCACCAATGCTGCTTCGTACCCTGCCGGACCACCACCGATGATCACAATCCGGGTCATTGATCCTCTTCTCGCGTGCTGAAATCTTTGTACTGTGTCACGTCAACGGTATTGCAGTGTCCGGTTCCGCGCGTCGGTAAGGCTAGCTTCACTCCACCCGTCGCTCGGCGTACCTGCGACGACGCACCGAAACACCACCACGGGGCGTCAACGGGCGGCGATACGGTTTAGGCTGGCCGACGTGCCAATTTATGCCGCCTACGGATCGAACATGCATCCGGAGCAGATGTTGCAGCGTTGCCCCCACTCACCGCTGTCGGGAACCGGGTGGCTGCACGGGTGGCGCTTGACCTTCGGCGGTGGCGACATCGGCTGGGAGGGCGCGCTCGCCACGATCGTCGAGGAGCCGGACTCACAGGTCTTCGTGGTGCTCTACGACGTCTCCGACGAGGACGAGGAGAGCCTGGATCGGTGGGAGGGCTCGGAGCTCGGCATCCACCGCAAGATCCGGCTGCGCATCGAGACCGGAGGCGAGCCGGTCCTGGCGTGGCTCTACGTTCTCGACGCCTACGAGGGTGGCCTACCGTCGGCACGCTACCTCGGAGTCATGGCCGAGGCCGCCGAAATTGCCGGTGCCCCAGCCGAATACGTGCGCGACCTGCGCACCAGGAACAGCCGCAACGTAGGGCCCGGTACAACCTCGTAGCCAGAAGGACAGATCAGAAGTAGTTCTTCATCACCGACGCCACCCAGGCCGGCTCGGTCACGTCTTCACGTGTCGGAACCATGGACTGAAGGAACGGCTTGACGTCGAATATCGGTGACCCGTCGATCGCGTCGAGACCGCGGACCCGGATGCGCAGACCTTGGACCTCGACGATCTCGCACCGCGACACTCCGAGGTGATTCGGCCGGTCCTTGACGCGTTGCGCCAAGACGCCAACCCGACGGAGCGTCGTATCACCGCGGGGGTGGCGCGAGCCGAGTGTCGTCGAGTCCGGATCGCACAGGTGGAACCGATAGACGACCTCGAGGTGAGAGAACTCCTCGAGCCCGAGAGTCGCATCGGCGTCCAGCACGGTCTCGTCCAGTTCGATCACGGACACGACTGCACCCCAGTTGTCGTCCACCACCTCTGCGCGATCGGAGCGAACGACCCCGATCGGTGAGACCGCGAAATCCACGGTTACCCCTCCGCTAGTTCGGGTCCAATGCGATTCCGGTCATCACCTTCACACCCACGGCCAAGGCTCGCTCGTCGAGGTCGAATGTCGGCTGATGGATGTCGAGTTGCGGACCGGTCCCCGACCACACGCCCAGTCGGGCCATCGCTCCCGGCACGTTCTCCAGGTACCACGAGAAGTCCTCGCCGCCACCGGACTGCGCCGTGTCGGCCAATGCTGTCGGACCGACTCGGCCGATGGCCTTCTCGAAGGTGGCCGTGGACGCCGGGTCGTTCACCACAGGCGGTACGCCGCGACGGTAGTGCAGCTCGAAGCGCACCCCGGTCGGTGCCAGCAGACCGGTGACGATCTCGGAAACGAGCGGCTCGAGCAGTGCCCACGTTTCGTGGTCGCCGGTCCGTACTGTTCCGGTGAGCATGCCGGTCTGCGGAATGGCGTTGGGGGCCTGCCCCGCCACGACCGCGCCCCAGACCATGACCGTGCTGGTTCGCGGATCGATTCGTCTGCTCAACATGCCCGGCAGCCCGGTGATGACGGTCCCCAACGCGTAGACCAGATCGGTCGTCAGATGCGGCCTCGACGTGTGCCCGCCCGGCGAGTCCAGACGCAATTCGACGGTGTCGGCGGCGGAGGTGATGGCCCCGACACGCACTCCCACCTGCCCCACCTCGAGCCGCGGATCGCAGTGCAACGCGAAAATCTTCGACACCCCGTCGAGCGCACCCGCGGCAACGGCGTCGAGTGCACCGCCCGGCATGACCTCCTCGGCAGGCTGGAAAATCAGCCGAACCCCGTACTGCAGGTCCGGCAGCGACGCCAGCGCGAGTCCGGTCGCCAGCAGCACCGTGGTGTGCGCATCGTGCCCGCACGCGTGGGACACGCCGGGAACCGTCGACGTGTACGGCGCACCGGTGATCTCCTGCAGCGGCAACGCGTCCATGTCCGCGCGCAGCGCGACGCGCGGGCCGTCGGGACCGATATCGCAGATCAAGCCCGTCCCGCCGGGCAGAGGTTTGGGTGACAGGCCTGCCGCCGAGAGCTGCTCCATGACGAACGCCGTCGTAGCGAATTCACGACGGGCCAGTTCCGGATGGGCGTGAATGTGCCGACGCCACAGGGACAGATCTTCTGTGTGAGCCTGAATCCACCGATCGATCGCGGCTTCACGTGAACTCATCCGAACTTCTGCCTCTTCGCCTGCGCTCATCCGAACTTCTGCCTCTTCGCCTGCGCTCATCGCTGCACCGCCGATCGAGCGTTCACACCGTCGAGCAGACGCGCCCGGGTCTGTGGATCGGCTGCGGCGCGAGCGGCCGTTCCGGCGAGGGCGAGAGCACCGTCGAGCAGTGCACGATCGGCGGACTCGGTGACACACGCTGCGGCGAACTCCGGTTGATGCGTCACCGCCCCTCCGGCATCGAGGCCGACGACGGGGTGGATTCCGGGTAGAACATTCGTCACGTTTCCCATGTCAGTGCTGCCCAACGGGCGAAATCCTTCCAAATCCGGTGCCAAGGGCGACCGTCCCAATGATTCGATTTCCTGACGAAATGCCGCCACCAGCCACGAATCCGGGGTCAGGGCCGCGTACGTCGGCGACACCGTGCGGATTTCGTGTGTGCATCCGGTGGCAATGGCACCCGCCTCGAAACAGGCGAACGTCTTCTTCGTCAGCGCCTCGAGTGACTCGGTGCTGTTCGCGCGAAGATAGTAGAGCAGCTCGGCATGTCCGGGCACGATGTTCGGCGCGACGCCGCCGTCGCTGACGATGCCGTGCAGTTGCTGGCCGGGCGAGAGGTGCTGCCGAATGAGCCCGAGCGCCACCTGTGCGACGGTGACGGCATCGCCCGCGTTGATTCCCCACTCGGGGGCGGCCGACGCATGGGCAGCGCGGCCGGTGAATTTGACGGCAACGTCGGCCAATGCCAGCGACGTCGCGCCCACGATGTCGAACGGGCCCGGATGCACCATCAGTGCGGCGCCGATGTCGTCGAAGACGCCGCGCTCGAGCATCAGCACCTTGCCGCCGCCGGTTTCCTCGGCAGGGGTGCCGAGCACTCGGACCGTGATCCCGAGAGCATCGGCCACCGGCGCGAGCGCCAGGGCGGCACCCACCGCAGACGCGGCGATGATGTTGTGGCCGCAGGCATGACCGATCTCGGGCAACGCGTCGTACTCCGCGCAGATTCCGATCACGAGCTCGCCGCTACCCACCGACGCGGTGAATGCGGTGTCGATGCCGGCGACCCCGGATTCGATCTCGAAATGGTGGGCGCGAAGCGTGTCGAGGACCTTCGCAACGCTGCGATATTCCTCGAACGCCAGTTCCGGTTCTGCGTGAATCGAGTGCGACAGCGCAACCAGTTCGTCGGTTGCGTGAGCGAGCGCGCGGCCGATCTCCTCGCCCACGGCGGCACTGTTCGGTTCGTCGATCACGAGAGACAGTGTGTCACTAGCGCGGCGGCGTGTCGGAACGGCTGTGCCGACTCCGAGCCCGAACAGTGCCGGACGGGCTAGTTGCCGAAGCTGAAGTTGCTGTCGTCCGTCGGCGTCGTCAGCGCAGCGAGCAGGTCCACGTGCATCCGACTCTTGATGCCGGCCAGGTTCGCTCCCCGGGTGCTGGTCAGCGCCGCCGCCTTGGCAACGGCGTCGGAGACCACCGATTCCTCGGACGCGGTGGCCTCGACGATTCCTGCGGCCACCGCATCGGCCCCGCCGTAACGACGGCCGGTCAGCATCGCCTCGACGGCGGTCTGCTTGGGCAGCCTGGAGTTGATCAGGGCAGACATGCCGACGGTGAACGGCATGTTGAGGTTGACCTCCGGCAGGCAGTAGAAGCCTCGGTCTGCGCGCTGGATGCGGAAATCCTGCGATGTTGCGAACATCGCGCCGGCACCGAACGCATGGCCCTGCACCGCTGCGACCGTGGGCATCGGGAACGCCAGCAGCCGCGTGTAGAGCGTGTGCACGCGGTCGAGGTACCAGGTGATCCGGTCCAGGTTCGCGAACAGCCAATCGGTATCGAGTCCGTTGCTGTAGAACTTGCCTGCCGAGGTGGTGACCAGCGCGGCCGGACCGGTCGATGCCTCGACCTCGTCGAGCAGTGCATGGACAGCATCTATCCAGTCGGGGTGGAACCTGTTCTCTGGATTGCCCGCGCCCTCCTGGGCACCGAGGAACAAGATGTGGACATCACCGTCGCGTTCGAGATAAGGCATGCAGCGGATACTACTCGGCGGTAACTTCCCGGTCGCACCGTCTCGGTTCCACATCCATCGCAGCGATCTCATACTGTTGTTCATCGTGGCAACTTCCGACGCACGAGCAACCGATCCCGTGACCGATCCCGATGCGGCGGCGCGCACCGCCGCCGATGCTCTCGCTGCAGCGACCGGCATCGACACCCATACCGTCGCCATCGTCCTCGGCTCCGGCTGGCAGGCGGCCGCAGATGTCTTCGGCTCCCCCACCGCGACCGTGCGCATGGCCGATCTCCCCGGCTTCGCACCGCCGTCCGCGTCGGGCCACTCCGGCACGATCACCTCGGTGGACGTGGGCGGAACCCACACTCTGTTACTTCAGGGCCGTACGCACGCCTACGAGGGCCACGACCTCCGACGCGTCGTGCACCCGGTCCGCACCGCGATCGCGGCAGGCGCGACGACCGTCGTCCTCACCAACGCCGCCGGCGGCATCCGTGAAGGCATGAGCGTCGGCCAACCGGTTCTGATTTCCGATCACCTCAACCTGACCGCCCGTTCGCCGCTCGTCGGCGCCGAATTCGTCGATCTCGTAGGTGCCTACTCACCCGAACTCCGCGCTCTCGCGGCCGAGATCGATCCGTCTCTCGAGGACGGCGTCTACGCGGGACTGCCGGGCCCTCACTACGAGACGCCTGCCGAAATCAAGATGCTGCGCACGTTCGGTGCAGATCTGGTGGGCATGTCGACGGTGCACGAGACGATCGCCGCCCGTGCAAAGGGTGCTCGCGTGCTGGGAATTTCGTTGGTCACCAACCTCGCTGCCGGTATGACCGGAGAACACCTCGATCACTCCGAAGTGCTCGCTGCGGGCAAGGATTCGGCAGCTCGGATGGGCGCTCTGCTGCACGAGTTGGTCACCCGACTGTGATCGAGGATCTCACCGAGCGTGTGCAACGCTGGATCGCGGGAGATCCCGATCCGGCGAGCCGCGACGAACTCGACGGCCTCTCCGATTCCGAACTCGCGGACCGATTCAGCGGTCCGTTGACCTTCGGCACCGCCGGCCTCCGAGGGCCGGTGCGCGCCGGCCCGAACGGCATGAACGTCGCCGTGGTCGTGCGAGCAACCGCCGGCATCGCAGCGTGGCTGCTCGGGCAGGGCCTCGGCGGATCCACCGTCGTGGTGGGCCGTGACGCGCGCACCGGTTCGGAACAGTTCGCCTTCGCAGCGGCGGAAACGTTGGCCGCGCAGGGATTTTCGGTGGTCCTTCTGCCTCGACCACTCCCCACGCCCGTTGTCGCCTTCGCCGTACGGGCGCTCGATGCCGAGCTGGGGGTGCAGATCACCGCATCGCACAACCCCGCCGCCGACAACGGGTACAAGGTGTACCTGCGGGGCGGGTCGCAGTTGGTTCCGCCGAGCGATGCCCAGATCGAGGCGCTCATCGAGGCCAGCGCCGATGCAGTCGACGTGCCTCGCACAGCCGTCGAGCCCAGCGGCTCGGACATCGCGTCGCGCTACCTCGATTCGGTTGTGAGACTGCCCCGTTCGAGATCACGCGATGTTCGTATCGCCCTGACCGCACTGCACGGCGTCGGCGGAGAACTCGCCGTGGCGGCACTGCGCGGCGCTGGGTTCCGCGACATCCGGGTGGTCGAGGAGCAGTTCGAGCCCGACCCGTCCTTCCCGACGGTGACCTTCCCCAACCCGGAAGAGCCGGGTGCTGCGGACGCGGTTCTCGCGCTGGCGGCCGAGACCGACGCCGACCTCGCCGTGGCACTCGACCCCGATGCCGATCGCTGCGCAGTCGGAGTCCGAGACGCTCACGGTTGGCGGATGCTGACCGGGGACGAAACCGGCGCTCTGCTGGCCGACTACCTGTTGCGTGACGCACCGCCCGGCTCACTGGTGGCCAACACCATCGTGTCCTCGCAGCTGCTCTCGGCACTGGCAACGGCCCGCGGCGCGCGCTATGCCCGCACACTGACGGGTTTCAAATGGCTCGTGCGCGCCGGAGACGGCCTCGTGTACGCCTACGAAGAAGCGATCGGTCACTGCGTAGATCCGAATGTGGTGCGAGACAAGGACGGGATTTCTGCCGCCGTCGTACTGGCGGACCTCGCGGCAGCGCTGAAGCAGGACGGACGCACGCTACTCGACGTACTCGACGACCTCGCCGTCGAATTCGGAGTCCACAGCGGTGCGCAGGTCTCGCGCCGAGTGCAGGATCTCACCGACATCGGGGACATGATGCGCCGACTGCGCAGCACGCCGCCGACCGAGCTGGCCGGACGCACGGTGACTGTCATGGACTACGCCGACCGGGACGACGAGTTGCGCACCGACGCAGTCGAAATCGCGGGATCCGGACTCCGGGTCATCGTGCGACCGTCCGGGACCGAACCCAAGCTCAAGGCGTACCTCGAGGTCGTCGAGCCCGTCTCGGACCGGCAGGATCTGGCGAGGGCGAGAGCGACGGCGGACGAACTCCTGGCCCAGCTCTCCGCGTTCGCAAAAGAGCTGTAACTCAGAACAGTGCCGACTGCACCGCAGGCAGATCGGACGAGAAGGCACCGAGTTCGATGCGCCGACCCTTCAATGCCGCTAGATCCGCGACGTAGGTCTGCTCGTCGACCGAGGCGATCACTGCCTGCCCGACGCATGTCCTGATCTGCAGTCCATGAGAGCCGGTTGCGACATCGGCGGGGTAGGCAACCCGAGTATCGTTCTCGCTCAATGTTTCCCGCCCTGCAGGCGGAGTCCACCGCTCCGCGATCGGCCGACATCCACCGATCGCGGCGTCGCTCAACAGCTGACGGACCTGCTCCGCACGCGCGGCAGTGCCTGCCTCCAACCGGTCGAGATCGAGTGGCACGCAGAGCGATGCTGCCTTCGTCGCCGACCGTACGGCCTGCCGTAGTCCGAGCCTTTCGGTCACCAGGTCCTCGGCGACACGCACGGCCTTGCCGTCGTCCGCGTACGCGACGTACTGCGCACAGATAGCCCCCTGCTCGGCCAGCCGACCCCATTTGCGAGTCTGCGCGGCTGTCCCGATCTTGAATGTGCCGTTGGCAAATGCCGCCAGGTAGAGCCAATGCGGTGCCATGACATGCTTTTCCAGATCGCGGGAGACGAATCCGCTGCGGTGCACGGTATGAACGAAACGAAACACGTCCTTGTCCGCGCACCGTGCACACTGGCTCGATCCGACGGCCGGCTCCCGGCCCGGGCACGGAACGTACCGCGGCGGCCCGTCCGCAGTGAATGCCGTTCGGCCCGTGCAGTATCGGTCTGCCGCACCGCCGAGAGCGCGGTAGCTCAGTGTGTTACCCACCAGCTCCTGGAACTCGACCTGCTCGGTGTCGATGTCGAGCAGGCGCAACCGCGGGGTGTCGGGCCCGGCGGAGGGCCAGGACACCCCGAGCGCGAGCAGGGTTGCACCGGAGCGAATCAGCGGGGTCCGAACTGACGGTCGCCCGCGTCGCCGAGGCCCGGGACGATGAAGGCATTCTCGTTGAGTCCGTCGTCGATGCTCGCGGCAACGAGTCGCACCGGGAGTCCCGATGCTTCGAGCGCTGCGACACCTTCGGGGGCGGCCACGACGCAGATGGCAGTGACATCGGTTGCGCCGCGTCCGACGAGCAGCTCGATCGTGTGCACCATCGATCCACCGGTCGCCAGCATGGGGTCGAGCACATAGACCGGAGTCTGGGACAGGTCGTCGGGCAAGGACTCCATGTAGGGCACCGGCTGATGCGTCTGCTCGTCCCTGGCCATCCCGACGAACCCGACGCGAGACTGTGGAATCAGACCGCTCGCCTTCTCCACCATGCCGAGACCGGCACGCAGTACGGGCACGAGCAGCGGCGGATGAGCCAACCGGGTGCCCTGGGTGACTGCGACGGGAGTACGTACCTCGAACGTGTCGATGTCGGCGTCCCTGGTGGCCTCGTACACCAGCATGTGGGTGAGCTGGCGGAGCGCAGTTCGGAACGTGGCGTTGTCGCTCCGCTCGTCCCGCATGGTGGTGAGCAGGGCGGCGGCCAGTGGGTGGTCGACCACGTGTGTATCCATGTCTCACAGGATAAGGCCCAGCACCATGAGGCCCACACGATGAGCCCCACCGGAGGAGATCGCCGAGACGCACGGCGAACGGCAAGTCGTGGGAACCGATGTGCCCGCACTCGCGTCGAACCAGTTGGGCGTCGCATTCGGCGACTGCGCGAACGCACGCGATTTCAGGGGGACTCATGGACGAACTCGTCGTCGAGACCGAGGGGGTGCTCGCCTACGGCGCAGCGGCGTCGACCATGGCCGAGCAGATCGCGGCGGCCGGCGCTGCCGCCGCTGCCTGCGGGCCCGCCGTGTTGGCACCGGTGTTCGGCCTGATCGGGCAGGAATTTCTGGCCACCGTGACCGGAACCCATCTGGCGCATACCGATGCGGTCGTTCGCCTGGCGGGAGCTGTGGCGAGCCTCGGTTCTGCGGCCACCGATGCTGCGGTGTCGTACGCCCGCACCGACGACGCAACCGGGGCGGCCGTCACGGCCCGTTCTGCCGGTCGCGCACCGGACGCTCGGTAAGCGGCGATGATCGATCTACTCTCTCGCCCCATCGTCGAGCTGCTCGGTGCCTTCGGCGGCGGTACCGTTCCCTCCGGAGGCCCCGCGGATGTGTTGCGACTGTCGTCGGCTGCGATCGAGGCCGCCCAAGGAATCGGCCGCATCGCGATCACCGAACTTGGTTCGACCTGGAACGGCGAGGCCGCGGACGCCGCACTTCGGTACGCCGAGAACGCTCATGCGAGTGCTCTGGCCCTTGCCGATCACGCGGACGATATCGCCGCCGTCGTCGATCGGGCATGTCGGGATACCGAGCAGGGTTTCGTCGAACTACAGGCAATAGTGCAGTCGTTCGTGGGCATCGCCCTCTCCGCAGGACCGATCATTGCCACCCCGATCGGGCAGACGATGCTGATCTCGGCCGCGATCGAGCACCTCGAGCGTGCCCTGGCGGTGGTCGCGCGTGTGCGCGCCGAACTGGCCGTGCACGCTGCGACAGCCGGCGAGCTGGCCTCCCCACCCGCGGTCCCCGCACCCATCGACTCCGGCCCGGCAGCGGTGCCGGGCTCGCCCTCGAACCTGATGACCTCACCTGCAACGGCTCAGGTGATCGAGACCGGGGAGAAGCTGGCGAAGACGTTCGCGCAGTCGCTCTCACAAACCGGCGGCACGCCGGACTCCCCCGGAGCCGGTGGAGCACAGCACTTCTTGGGCAATTCGGCGATGGATTCGCCCGGCGCCGGGGACGCCGACCGAGGAGTAGAGGTGCGATTGCCCGACGGGAGCACCGTCACCGCCCCCAACGCCGAAGCCGCAGGTGCCGTTCGCAGCGCGCTGACGCAGCAGGGCGTCCCCTACGCCTGGGGCGGTACGACGCCGGGCACCGGACTGGACTGCAGTGGGTTGACCCAATGGGCGTACGCACAGCAGGGCGTCGACATCCCCCGGCTGGCGCAGGAACAGGACATCGGCTCGTCGGTCGCGGCCGGTGACGTACAGCCCGGCGATCTCGCGGTGTGGGACGGCCACGTAGCGATGGTCATCGGCAACGGCCAGCTCGTCGAGGCGGGAGACCCGGTGCAGGTAGGACCGATCAGAACGACCAACAGCGACATGGCATTCAAGGGCTTCTACCGTCCGACCCAATAACGGTCGGACCGAACGAGAGGCAGACCGAATGAGAGGAAGTCGATGACGGACGCGAACACCACCGTCGTCAGCGCGGTATCGGCAACTCGATCCGGCTCGGTATCCGTTCGCGCCACCGAGCATGGAGTGCCGATCGCAATCGCTATCGACGAAGGTGAACTACGTTTCGGGGGAACAGCATTGGCGTCGACGATCCTGGATCGATGCACGCGGGCGACCACAGCCGCTCGGGCACAGCGCCGAATCCGGTTGGCCGAGGACGGGGTTCCCGCCGACATCCTGGACCGCCTGGGTCTGCCGACCGACGCCCGAGTGGCCGCCGACGCGAACGACGATCTGGCCGAAGAACCGGCACCCACGAGTTGGTTGCGACCGGTATGACCCACTCTCACCCCACCGATCTCGACACCGTGATCGACAACGTGATCGACAAAGCCCGACACCGGCTCGACGGATTGCGTGAGACACAGGAGCGCGTCGACCACATCAGGATTCGAGTGGCCTCACCCAACGGGCTCGTGACCGTCGTCGCGGACGGTACCGGGGCCATGGTCGGTCTCGATCTCGCGGAGGATCTCGGATCGGTGACTGCCCGCGAACTCGCGTCGACCATCGTTCTCACAGCTGCCGAGGCGGCGTCCGCAGCGTTGGACCTGCGCGAGACCATCCTGCAAAGTCTGCAGGCTTCGTTCACAGACTCCTGAGATAGGCTTCGCGCCATGGCTGGAGACATCATCCCGATCGAACTCGGTCTGACCGCCGGTGACTTCTCGACTCTGTGGGCACCGGAGTGGCGAGAAGGCGACGACGAATGGGAGGCATTCCTCGGACACGAGGAAGATCTCTACGGATTCGCCACGGTTGCCGAGCTCGCCGCATTCGTCCGATCCGACGACGACAACGACCTCGTCGACCACCCGTCGTGGCCGGTGGTGTCCGCTCTCGCGGCCTACGAACTCGAGCCCGACGAGCTGCATCGGTTCGACCTCGTCGCAGTCCCCGAGTTGGTGGCTGCAGACCCCGAAGCCGACGTTCTCGCCGAACTGCAGGCCACCTTCGACATTGTCTCGTCCATCGGTGATGTCTGCGAACTACGGCCCGTCACAAGCTTTTTCGGAACCAATCCGTTCGTTGGAGCGGTGGCCGGTGGCGTCGAGAACTTTCTCGGCCGTGAAGGTGCCGAGCTGTGGGACCGCATCGGCGCAGCAGTGGCGAAGCATTGGGACGAAGTCCTCGACGCAGTCGATTCCATCGTGACCTCCCCCGACGTCGACAGCGCCGCCGTTGCCGTCGCCGACGCGGAGATCACCGCGGCTGCGGAGAACGCCGTCGATGCAGACGACGCAACGGACGACATCGACGACGACACCGAGGACGAAGAGTCCGGCGACGACGCAGAGAGCGACGAGGACGACGTCGACCGAGATCCCATCGCCGCTGCCGCGGCGGAGGAGACGTTCTGGACCACCGTCGGTATCGATCCCATTCGCATCATCACGTCCGACGACACGCTGTACACCCTGCGGTGCTACCTCGGCGACAAGCCCGTCTTCCTCGGCCGCGGTGGCGCCATCAGCGTGTTCGGGTCCGAGCGGTCGCTGGCTCGCTATCTCGCCGACGATCACGATCACGATCTGGCGCAGGTCAGCACCTACTCCGATGTTCAGACCGCCGCGATCGACGGCTCCCTGGACATCACGATCACCGACGACAACGTCTACGTACTGCCCGGACTCGCCGACGACCTTGCCGACGGGCCCACCGCGGTGGACGTCGACCAGCTCGATCTTGCCGTCGAATTGTTCACCGATGCAGCCGATTTCGCCGGCGACAGCTCGGTGGACGAGGCCCTCGCCACGTCCACACCGTTGGGCTGGTACGTCTCGTACACCCTCGAGCCCAGTCCCGATCGGCTGGCCCCGAGCGCACCGTTCGACGTCGAGGCCGAGGCCTGGCGCGCCCTCGAGCGGGAGTTCGAGAGCCGTCTCCGCAAGAAGTAGGGCGTTCCCGTCCGGCCGCGCGCTCGCTCGTCAGCCGATCAGCACCGCGTAGCCGGGCTTGATGACGTCGTCGATCAACGCCAATCGCTCGTCGAACGGCAGGAATGCGGACTTCATCGCATTGATGGTGAATCGCTCGAGGTCACTCCACCCGTAGCCGAACGTATCCACCAGTTTGACCATTTCTTGGCTCATCGAGGTGTCGCTCATCAATCGGTTGTCGGTGTTCACGGTGACGCGAAACCGCAGTCGTGCGAGCAGATCGAAGGGGTGCGTCGCCAACGATTCGACGGCACCGGTCTGCACGTTGGAACTGGGGCACAACTCCAGAGGCATCCTGGTGTCGCGGACGTACGCGGCCAACAGACCGAGTGACGGCGTGCCGTCGGAGTTCGTGGTGATGTCGTCGGTGATCCGCACTCCGTGTCCGAGCCGGTCGGTCCCGCAGAACGCCACTGCTTCCTGGATGGACGGCAGACCGAAGGCCTCGCCCGCGTGAATAGTGAAGTGCGCGTTGCTGGCTCGCATGTATTCGAAGGCGTCGAGATGGCGGCTGGGAGGAAAGCCCGCCTCGGCCCCGGCGATGTCGAAGCCCACCACCCCGCGGTCACGGAAACGCACCGTCAGTTCCGCTATCTCTCGTGAACGTGCGGCGTGCCGCATGGCCGTCAGCAGGGTGCCTATGGTGATGTTCTTGCCCCGAACCTTGGCTGCGGAAATGCCCGCCTCGAAACCGGCGAGGGTGTGGGTGACGACCTCATCGAGGGTCAGCCCGCGTTCGAGGTGCTGTTCCGGCGCGAAGCGCACCTCGGCGTACACGACGCCGTCGTCGGCCAGATCCTCGGCGCACTCGCGCGCCACCCTGAACAACCCCTCGGGGGTTTGCATGACGGCCACGGTGTGCGCGAAGGTCTCGAGGTAGCGCTCGAGCGATCCGCTGTCCGCTGCGTCGCGGAACCACTCCCCCAGAGCGGCACCGTCGGTCGCGGGTAACCCGTCGTATCCGCATTCGTCGGCCAGTTCGAGCACGGTCTGCGGTCGGAGTCCGCCGTCGAGATGATCGTGGAGCAACGCCTTCGGAGCCGACCTGATGGACGCGAGATCGAGTGGCGCACTGCCACCGATCGAGGACTGAGTGTTCTCCGCGGTGCTCATGTGTCGACGGTAGCGCGCGTCGTGCGGAGACGCGCGCCTGTCATCGCCACTCGGCGAGTCCGCGGATTCCCCCGACGTCCGCCGCTTCCGCGACCTATTTCGTTGCATTGTTACTCCGATGAAAACTATTCCGTCGATACACAGCGAATCGGCGACGGAAATCGTAGTGTTCATCCATCACACGCGACCGATTCTGTCGGGTCCCCTTCCGACGCCTCGGTCGACTCGAACCTCGGAGAGACCTATGTCGATTGCGGAACCGCCCAACACCATTCCGGGCAAGGGACTCAACACCGGCGCGCTCGGGTTGGTCGGCAACATCGTCATCGGACTGTCGGCGGTGGCCCCGGCCTACAGTCTCGCCGCCACCCTCGGCTACGTCGTTCTGGCCGTCGGCGACAAAGCACCGTCGATGTTTCTCATCGCCTTCGTTCCGATGCTGCTCACCGCCTTCGCCTACCGCGAGCTCGGGCGCGACACACCTGATTGCGGGACGTCGTTCACCTGGGGCACCAAGGCCTTCGGGCCCTGGGTCGGTTGGATGGCCGGGTGGGGGCTGGCCGTCTCGGCGATCATCGTGCTGGCCAACGTCGCCGAGATCGCAGCCATCTACCTGTTCGAGTTCCTCGGCCTGTCGGACTTGGCGGAGTCCACCGCGGCCAAGGTCGCCCTCGGTTCGTTCTTCATCGTCGCGATGACCTACGTCAGTTTTCGCGGCATCCTCATCAGCGAACGCATGCAGAACGTGTTGCTGGTCGTCCAGTTCGGCGTACTCATCGGAGTGTCGGTGACGGCACTGGTCAAGGTGGGGACAGGTACGGCCGGTCCGCAGGCCATCACGCCGCAATGGAGCTGGTTGGTGCCCACCGGGGTGACGATGTCCGACGCGGCCCAGGCCATCATCCTGTGCATCTTCATCTACTGGGGATGGGATGCCTGCCTTGCCGTCGGCGAGGAAACGAAGGACTCGGAGAAGACGCCGGGACGGGCCGCAGTGATCACGACGCTGATTCTCGTCGCGACCTACGTGCTCGTCGGATACGCCGTGCAGTCGTTCGCGGGGTTCGGAGAGACGGGTATCGGTCTGAACAACCCGGACAACGTCGACGATGTGCTCACCATTCTCGGCGATCCGGTCGCCGGCTCGATCGTCGCGTCGCTGCTGCTGTTGACGGTGTCCATCTCGGCGCTGTCCTCTACACAGACGACCATCCTGCCCACGGCCCGCGGAACACTGTCGATGGCCGTGTACGAGGCAATCCCCAAGCGGTTCGCCAGCGTGCACCCCAAGTACATGACGCCCGGCTTCGGCACGCTCGTGATGGGTGCCGCAGCCCTGATGTTCTACCTTGTGCTCACCTTCGTCAGCGCCAACGCGCTGCAGGATTCTGTGGCATCGCTCGGGCTCGCGGTCGCGTTCTACTACGGCATCACCGCATACGCGTGCACGTGGTACTTCCGTCGGACACTGTTCTCGTCCGCCCGAAACCTGTTCATGCGCGGCATCTTTCCACTTCTCGGCGGGCTGTCCATGACGTGGGCGTTCGTGCAGAGCGCAGTCGACATGATCAAGCCCGACTACGGTTACACCGTCTACGGTCCGATCGGCGGAGTGTTCGTCCTCGGTGTCGGAATGCTGGTACTCGGAATCCCACTGATGCTGCTCTGCTTCGTGGGTAACAAGGATTTCTTCCAGGGCAAGACACTCACCGCGTCCACCGAAGTCAAGGTTCCGGACACTTACTAGAAGAGAAGGACCGAAACTCATGAAGATCACCGTCGGCTACCTCGCCACCCCCAGCGGCGACGACGGCGTAGCCCTGGCCACCGCCCTCGCCCGCGCCCTCGACGCGTCCATCGACATCGTGCTGGTCATGGCCGTCGACGAACCTGTCATGGAAGGCAGTGGACCGTATCGAAAGATCCTCGAGGCCAAGGCAAAGGGCTGGGTGGACGACGCGGCCGCCCAGGTCCCGTCGGGTATCGAGGTGACCACGCACGTGATCGGCCACGAGTCGTTCGCCCGCGCCCTGATCGACTTCGCCGTGAACTCCGATGCCGACATGATCGTTGTCGGCGGTGCCAGTGACGGCCTGCTGAACCGACATTCGATCGGCTCGGTCGCCGGTCAGCTTCTGCACGCCTCGGAAGTTCCGTTGGCACTTGCCCCTCGGGGCTACCGGCTCTCCAGCGCACCGATCACCGATCTCACCGTCGCCGTCCCCACCCGGTCATCCGCCCCGAACCCGTTGCCGTTCGCTTTCACTCTCGCCAGCGCTGCGCACGTGCCTCTTCGATTGGTCTCGCTGGTCTCTCTGGAATCGACCGGAACCCCGAGCGACGAGACTTCACTGGACACGCGTCGACGGCAAGTCGCTGCCGCACAGGAGAATCTGGAACTCGCGGCCCGCACTCTCCCCGGCATCGAGGGCCTGGAATCCGTGGTGGCCGACGGGTCGACACTGGACGAGGCCGTGGGCAACCTCGAGTGGAAGCCGGGCGATGTGTTGTTGCTCGGCTCGAGTCGGCTGGCGACCCCCAAGCGGGTGTTCCTGGGCTCGAGTGCCGCCAAGATTCTGCGTGCTGCCCCGGTGCCGGTGGTCGTCGTTCCGCACGAGTGAGCGGCTTCGCCGCATGTGAGTGGAAATGCGTAGCAGAGCCCGAGTTTCCACGCACGTGCGGCGCAGCCGCTCTCATATGGAGGTCGGCCTGTCAACGACGGCATGGTGAAGCGGTGGCACGCACCGTCGTGTGTGCCACCGCTTCCTGTT
>NZ_NOYJ01000014.1:0-59864 GCF_002258365.1 Rhodococcus sp. 06-221-2 | reverse complement strand
AAAACCCCGTCACCGCCCACAAAGCAGGCACCATCACCGGCCTGAGCGTCACCGCAGGCGACGCCATCACCCAAGGCACCGTCCTCGCAGAAATCAAGTAGGGGAGTACCTTTCGATGACTGCCCTCGCTGAATCGTTCGACGGCGACACCTCTCCGGCGCATTCCACCGAGTTCGAGATCGTGTCCACGGTATTGCGGATGGCCTCGGCCGCCCGGGTGCGGTTGGCGGAGGCGCTCGATGCCCAGGGACTGAGTTGGGCACGGTACGAGGTACTCGAATTGGTTTGTCGGAGAGGGCCGTTGTCGTACAGCGCGCTCTCACGTGAATTGGTGCGACACCGAACCAGCATCACTGCGACAACTGCCAGTCTCGTCGCCGCGGGCCTGTTGGTGCGCAGTGTCAATCCGCGAAATCGACAGCAGTACTTGGTCGACGCCACCGACTCGGGGTATCGCGCGGTGACACGTGCCGAACGTGCGCTCGAACGGGCTCGGTCGCGGATGGCGGTCGATGCAGATTCCGAACAAACACTCGAAGTGCTGCGCGGCATCGAGAAGCAGTGGAACAGGCGGCGCTGACCGACACGTCCTGGTTGTGATCCGCCGACGGTGATGCAAGTACCCCTGGGGTGATACCCCCAGGGGTACTTGCATACCCCCTTGGGTATGTGCAATGGTGGGCACATTCGATTGCTCGGGGTTTCGTCCGCCTCGATCGATACCCCCACCCGTATAGGAGAACCATGTCGCTGCGCGATGCCGAAATTCTTCGCCCACCTGACGACCTGCCCGCGAGAGGGCCGGGACTACTCGGCCGTGCGGGTGCGTCGATGGTGACCCACCGTCGTTGGGTGTTCGGCGTATGGCTCATCGCGCTGATCGGCCTCGGTTCGTTCGCGCCCTCGGTCTTCACCTCTCTGGCGGGAGCCGGGTGGCAGGCGAACGGATCCGAATCCGTACAGGTTCGAGAACTGGCCCAGCAGCATTTCGGTGGCAATTCGTCCGCAGCGGTGCAGGTGGTCGTTCACTCCGACGCAGCATCCATCACGGACCCCGCTGTTCGGGCAGTGATCGACGACGTGACCGAGGTGTTCTCCGGTGACTCCCGATTCGGAGACGTCGTTGCGCCGCAACCGAATATGACGATCAGCCCGGACGGCCGCACCGGCATCGTCATCGCCGGGGCGAACGGCACGACCGACGAGATGGTGAAGGCCGTCGACGATGTGAAGGAGCGGTTGACTGCGCTCTCGACCGACGGAATCGAGGTGTATCCCACCGGTTCGTCGGCCCTGTGGTCGGACTTCAACAAGGCGAACCACGACGCCATGATCCAAGCCGAACTGTTCTCGTGGCCGGTCACCTTGGCGATCATGGTGCTTGCCTTCGGTTCCCTCGTCGCGGCCGGTTTGCCGCTGCTGCTCACCGTCGCGGGGCTCGTTGCCTCCGCTGGTGGTCTCGTTCTGCTCAACGGTGTCACGCCGATCTCGGTGTGGGCCATGAACTTTGCAATGATGTTCGCCCTCGCGCTGGGAATCGACTACGCCCTGTTCATCGTCGCTCGATTCCGCGACGCGCTGCGGAACACCGACCCTCGGGCTGCCGTCGCCGCCACCATGGACACCGCAGGTAAGGCCGTCGTGTTGTCCGGGCTGACGGTGCTGGTGAGTCTGTCCGCAGTGCTGCTGGTCCCCGCGCCGGCGGTGCGCACGATGGCCGTCGGGATCATGCTGGCTGTCGCCTTCGTGTTGCTGGCAACGATGACTCTGCTGCCTGCGGCATTGGGTGCACTCGGACCCAATGTCAACGCCGCTTCGTTGCCGTACGCCAAGCGTCAAGTGCATCGATCCCCAAGGTTCGCGGCATGGGGGGAGTTGCTGCACAAGCACCCGTGGCCGTTCGCGGTCGTGTCGGTGGGGATTCTGATTGCGCTCGCCCTGCCGGTGCTCGGGCTGAAGGTGGCAATGCCGTCGATAGCAGTGGTGCCCGAGGATGCCCCCGTGCGGCAGGGTTACGAGCTCGTTCAGGACCGGTTCGGACCGGGCGCACCGGGTTCGCTGCAGATCGTGGTTCCCGAAGTGGATGCTGCCGAGACCGCAACCGTCGCTGCGCGGGTCGACGGGATCTCGATGGTGACGCCGCAGCAGAGTGCGGCTGACGATTCGGGATATGCACTGCTGCAGGCAATTCCGTCGGTGGATCCGTCCGACGAAGCGATGGGCTCCATTCTCGCCGAGCTGCGATCGACATTGCCCGATTCGGCACTCGTCGGCGGAGCGCCGGCAGAGAACCTGGACCTGCAGCAGGCTTTGAACGACTACCTGCCGATAGTCGTCGGGATCATCCTGGTTCTCGGATTCGTGCTGCTGCTGGTGGCGCTTCAGGCTCCGCTCATCGCGTTGCTCGGTACCGCGGTGAGCCTGTTGTCCACCGCGGCGGCGTTCGGCGTCGCCAAGCTGATCTTCCAGGACGGACACGGATCCTCGCTGCTGGGCTTCACGCCGCAGGGATTTCTCGACGGTTGGGGTCCGGTGTTCTTCTTCGCGATGATCTTCGCGATCGCCATGGACTACACGGTGTTCCTCCTGGCTACCGCCAAGGAGCATTACGAGCGCTCCGGTGATTCCAAGGTTGCCCAGGTGGACGGGTTGGCCCACTCGGGACGAGTCATCTTTGCCGCAGCAGCGGTGATGGTGGCAGTGTTCTTCGCATTCGCACTGTCGGATCCGTTGCCCCCGAAAGAGATGGGCATCATCCTGGGTGTTGCGGTACTGCTCGACGCGTTCCTCGTTCGACTCGTCCTGCTTCCGGTCCTGCTACGGCTGACCGGACACGGCGCGTGGTGGTCGCCGGCATGGCTACGTGCCGTCCTGCCCTCCATCCGCTTTTCACACTGAATCGACTGCTCTCACTGACACAACAATTTTCGAGGAGACATCATGAACATCGCACTGTCCACCACACTGACCGACACCGATTTCGCCGACGCGATCGAGAGCACGAGAAAGGCGTTGTCGGAGCAGGGATTCGGAGTTCTCACCGAAATCGACATGCAGGCCACGTTGAAGGCCAAGCTCGACGAGGACATGGAGCGCTACGTGATCCTGGGCGCGTGCAACCCGGGACTGGCTCACCGCGCAGTGGGGGTGATGAAGCAGATCGGACTGCTGTTGCCGTGCAATGTGGTCGTGCGTGAGAACCCGGCGGCGGCGCGGTCCGTCGTCGTCGAGGCCATGAACCCGGCCATCATGGTCGAGGTCACCGGTGAGCCGCGGTTGGGTGCGGTCGCCGCCGAGGCCACGGCGAAACTGCAGGCGGCAATCGCGGCCCTCGGCGGTACCGGTACCGCGCCGCAATGATGCCCCCGGGGGTACCCTCGAGTTCACTGCTACCACCATCGAAGGAATCGACATGATCGGCGACGAAGACAGCATTGCACTGGTACTCAACCGGCTCAAGCGTGCGCACGGCCAACTTGCGGGTGTCATCGGGATGATCGAGAACGGTCGTGATTGCAAGGATGTCGTCACCCAGCTCGCCGCCGTGTCGCGGGCGCTCGACCGTGCCGGGTTCAAGATCGTGGCAACCGGCCTACGGGAGTGCATGACGGGGGATGCTGCTGACGGTAGGGAACCGATGACCGAGGCCGAGCTCGAAAAGCTGTTTCTGGCTCTGGCCTGAGCCGCCGGCCGAACTCCGGACGAACGGCATGTGTCGGGTTGCCGTCGATACCGAGTTGCAGTCGACAAGCAGCGGATTCGACTGCATACTTGACTTGGTCCAGAAAACCGGAGGATACTGACGCTGTGATGCCGATCTCACCCTATGCGGAGCAATTACGCACCGCCGATTTGCGCGTGACCCGTCCGCGGGTCACCGTGCTCGAGGTCGTCGAAACCAATCCGCATGCGGACACCGACACGATTCTCGGACTCGTTCGATCGGTGCTCCCCGAGGTATCACGCCAGACGGTGTACGACGTTCTCAATGCCCTGACCGCTGCGCGCCTGGTGCGTCGCATCGAGCCCGCGGGATCTCCCGCTCGATACGAATCTCGGGTCGGGGACAACCATCACCACGCTGTGTGCCGCAACTGCGGCGTGATCGCAGACGTGGATTGCGCGGTGGGCGAGACGCCGTGTCTCACCGCATCGGACTCCGTCGGTTTCACGATCGACGAGGCAGAGGTCATCTACTGGGGCTTCTGCGCACAGTGTTCGGCTGCTCGCGAGCAGCCGGCAGTTCCCGTTCAGTTCCCTCCCCGGTCTCGAACACAGCAGAGTTCGTGACCACCGATCACAGCCCGATCGTCACACCTTGGAAGGAAGCACGTGTCTGAAGATCACGTAACACGCGAAAAAGAGATGAACGAGGATCAGCCGCAGGAGAGCGGTGGCAAGTGTCCGGTCATGCACGACGCGATGCCCACGCCTGTCGAAGGCGGCGGCAACCGCGAGTGGTGGCCCAAGGCGCTCAATCTCAAGATCCTCAAGAAGAACCCGGCCGTGGGCGATCCGATGGGTGCGGATTACGACTACGCCGCCGAGTTCAATTCTCTCGATCTCGCCGAGGTCAAGCGTGACATCGAAGCCGTGATGACGAACTCGCAGCCGTGGTGGCCCGCGGACTTCGGGCACTACGGTCCGTTCTTCATCCGCATGGCGTGGCACGCGGCCGGAACCTACCGCAAGCAGGACGGTCGCGGCGGTGCTGGAGCCGGCATGCAGCGATTCGCTCCCCTCAACAGCTGGCCCGACAACGCGAGCCTGGACAAGGCCCGCCGTCTCATCTGGCCGGTCAAGCAGAAGTACGGCCGCAAACTGTCCTGGGCCGACCTCATCGTGCTCACCGGCAACGTCGCTATCGAGTCCATGGGCCTGCCGACCTACGGCTACGCCGGCGGACGCGTCGACGCCTGGGAGCCGGACGAGGACGTCTACTGGGGCCCCGAGCAGACCTGGTTGGGCGACGAGCGCTACCACGGTGACCGCACGAGCCTCGAGAACCCGCTGGCCGCAGTGCAGATGGGCTTGATCTACGTCAATCCCGAAGGCCCCAACGGCAATCCGGATCCCGTGCAGTCCGCACTGGACATCCGCGAGACCTTCGGCCGCATGGCCATGAACGACATCGAGACTGCGGCACTCGCGGTCGGTGGACACACTTTCGGCAAGACCCACGGCGCAGCCGACCCCGATGCCCACATCGGACCGGAGCCCGAGGGCGCGCCCATCGAGCAGATGGGCCTGGGCTGGAAGAACAGCTTCGGCACCGGCTCGGGCGCCGACGCGATCACCAGCGGACTCGAGGTCATCTGGACTCCGACGCCGACCCAGTGGGACAACTCGTTCCTCGAGACCCTCTACGGCTTCGAGTGGGAGCTCTACAAGAGCCCGGGCGGCGCACACCAGTGGCGTCCGAAGAACGGAGAAGGCGCGGATCTCGTTCCCGACCCGGCGGATCCGTCCAAGCGTCGCCACCCGTCGATGCTGACCTCCGACATCGCGATGCGCGTCGATCCGATCTACGAGCAGATCACCCGTCGTTGGCTCGATCATCCCGAGGAGCTCGCAGAAGAGTTCCAGAAGGCGTGGTTCAAGCTCACCCACCGCGACATGGGACCGGTCTCGCGTTACCTCGGCCCCGAGGTTCCGGCGGAGCCCCTGCTCTGGCAGGACCCGATTCCGGCCGTCGATCACGAGCTGATCGGTGACGCGCAGATCGCCGAGCTCAAGCAGACCATCCTCGGTTCCGAACTGAGCCAGGATCAGCTGATCTCGGCTGCGTGGGCGGCGGCATCGTCGTTCCGCGTCAGCGACAAGCGCGGCGGTGCCAACGGTGGCCGTCTGCGCCTGCAGCCGCAGGCCGGCTGGGAGGTCAACGAGCCCGACGAGATCGCACAGGTCATCCGCGTTCTCGAAGGCATTCAGCAGTCGTTCTCCGGAACGGTGTCGTTCGCGGACCTCGTCGTCCTCGGCGGTGTCGCAGCCGTCGAGCAGGCCGCCAAGAATGCAGGCGTCGACATCACGGTTCCGTTCACTCCGGGCCGCATGGATGCGACGCAGGAGAAGACGGACGTCGACTCGTTCTCCGATCTCGAGCCCAAGGTGGACGGCTTCCGCAACTTCCTGGGCAAGGGCCAGAAGCTGCCCGCCGAGTTCAACCTGGTCGATCGGGCCAACCTGCTCTCGCTCAGTGCACCGGAGATGACCGTGCTGGTCGGCGGTCTGCGTGTACTCGGCGCGAACTACAAGGGGTCGACGCACGGCGTCCTCACCGACAAGGTCGGCACGCTCACCAACGACTTCTTCGTCAACCTCCTCGACATGGGCACCGAATGGGTTCCCACCGCGGAGGACGGCATCTACGAGGCCAAGGACGCCGCTACCGGCGAGAAGAAGTGGACCGGAACACGTAACGATCTGGTCTTCGGCTCGAACTCCGAATTGCGCGCTCTCGCAGAGGTTTACGCTTGCGATGACGCCAAGGAGAAGTTCGTCCGGGACTTCGTCGCAGCCTGGGACAAGGTCATGATGCTCGATCGCTTCGAGCTCGCCTAGTACTCACCGGCGCTGATGCGCCACCCGAACTCGAAGTTGTGGATGGAAAACGAGGTGGATCCATCCACAGCTTCGAGTTCGTCGTTACCGGGCTGTTATCTTTCGATGCCGATTCGTGACTTTGCACCTGGATTTGTCGCAATGTCCGATTGTCATGCTGGTTGCATGACACAACAGGACGTATCCGCAGGCTCTGCGGACAACAACAGAGACGAAACACGTCAGGGTGCATCCGGTTTCGGGTCGTTCCTCGAGATGTTCCAGGACGCGTCGACCGACAAGTCGGACACCGAGCGCGGAATCCGATAGGACTCAGCGAGCACCGATGGTGTTGGTGACGGAGCCGATTCGTTCGATATCGAGTTCGACGCGGTCGCCCGGAGCGATCCACCGGTCGAGTTCGAGCCCGCAACCGCGAGGCAGCGTGCCCGACGTCAGGAGCTCGCCGGGGTGGATGCTCTCACCGCGACTCGCATATGCCAGAGATTCACCCATGGAATAGCGCATCCCGGCAGTGCTGGTGGTCGACCAGAGCTCGCCGTTGACCCGGACGGTCGCGGCCAGCGAATCTACATGCGCCGCAACCTCATCGGGGGTGACGATGTCGGCGCCCATCGAACTGGCGAACGTCTTGGTCTTGACGACCGGACCGAACGGCGTCCGGCGCTGCTCCTCCCACTGGGTGTCCCGCGCGCTGATGTCGTCGAAGACGACGTAACCGCCTATCGAAGCCTCGGCCTCCCGCTCGGACGCATCTCGGATCGGTCGGGTGACGAGGGCACCGAATTCGAGCTCGAAATCGAGAACTCGGCTGTACGACGGCCAGTCGACATCGGCCCCGTCGGCTACGACGGTCAGGTGGTTACCGGTGTAGTAGATCGGATGGTCGTCGAACCCCGGACCGGGACGCAGGGCCGGGAAAGTCCGACGCGTCAGCATCTCGAATCCACGGATGAACGGGACGGCACGCGGTAGATTTCGCCGAACGAGGTTGTGTGCGGCCAGGTCCCAGTGCTCGTCCCAACCCAGGAAGCAGCGCAGGGACGCCGGAACGACCGGAAGGGTCGGTGCCGGTCGGTCCATCGTCGCGATGCCCTCGTCGGCCGCCCGCCGCACCACCGTCGTTGCGGCTTCACGTGCAGGTTCACCTGCATCGAGGAACCGAACCATGGACCCGGTGAGCGGGTGCAGGATCTCGGGGGCACCCAGAGTCGAGACCGCAGCCTCGAGATCGATCCACGTGGTCGTGTCGGGCACGTGGACGGCGAGGCGGTCGGCGGAATCGGTGGAGGTCAAGCGTCGCAATCGCACGGGCGCGTCCGATCTGTGCGGAGCGATGCTCCACAACGGTTGAGGAACCCGGAGTGTAAACGGTGCCACGGTCGGCGTGTCAAGACCCGACGGTTAGCGTGGGGTGATGAGATCACCGGTGCCCGAGTATCTTCAGTCCGTCCTGACGGAGTGCCGACACCTCGACGATGGGGAAATGTCGAGCGGCAACCCGGAATTGGCGGCGGCCGATCCCGACACGTTCGCGGTTGCGCTCGCCACCGTCGCTGGGTCGCACTACGGGGCGGGCGATACCGACACCGAATTCTCCATCCAGTCGATCGCCAAAGCGGTGGCCTATGCGCTGGCCATCGAGGACAACGGGCTCGCAGCGGTGCTCGAGGCCGTCGACGTCGAACCGTCGGGTGATTCGTTCAACGAGATCTCGTTGGAAGCGCGGACCGGTCGACCTCGCAACCCTCTGATCAATGCCGGTGCGCTGGCGGTACATTCGATGATCGCGGGCAGTGACGGCGAAGAACGAGCGGGGCGGCTCATCGAGCTGCTCGGAGCCATGGCCGGCCGTGAACTCCACATCGATCGGGCGGTGTACGAGGCCGAACTGGAATCCGACGATCGAAATACCGCGATCGCGCACCTGCTGAAGTCGGTCGGCCACCTCGGTGCGGAACCCGCGGTCGTCGTCGACGGGTATGCGCGCCAGTGCGCGGTGACGGTGACGTGCAACGATCTGGCCGTGATCGCCTCGGTGATGGCGAACGGCGGAACCGATCCGGCCACCGGCCGACAGGTCGTCGACCCCGCGGTCAACCGTCACGTTCTCGCTGTCATGGCAACCTGTGGGATGTACGACGGCAGCGGCAGTTGGATTGCGACAGTGGGCATTCCGGCCAAGAGTGGAGTCGCGGGAGCCATCATGGGCGTGCTCCCCGGTCAGGTGGGTGTTGCCGTGATCTCGCCCCGGTTGAACGAGCATGGAAACAGCGTCCGCGGGGTTGCGGTGTTCGAGAGGCTGTCACGCGACCTCGGTCTGCACATGATGCACGTCCCTCCCAGCGGCGAATCCGCCATTCGCACGCTGAGCGAATCCGACGGCGTCACGACCGTCGAACTGCAGGGCGAGCTGAGGTTCGCCGGTGCGGAATCCGTCGTCGCCCGTCTTGCGGCCGGCGTCCCGGACTGCGAGGAGATAGTCGTCGATTTCACCGAAGTGCGCGCCGTCGACGGCGCTGCACAGCGCCTCCTTCGAGAGGCTGTGAGCGGACTGGAAGACGACGGCTACCGCGTCGTCGTCGAGGATCCCGACGGGCTGATGAACGTCTCCCGCGACAGCTGACACCCCTCGAATAAGACGGTCGGTGTCACAGTCTCCCGGCGAGAATCATGTGCCAGTAGGACTGCGGTAGGCCGTATCGGTCGAACGCCCACGCGGACCGTCTGGGTTTCAGGGGATCGAGAAACGAGGGTAGCGACGACGCCAGTGCACCGGTGCGGTCGAACTCGGCAGCGATCAGAGTGTGTGCTTCGACAGCGATGGGTGCGACGGTGTACCCGTCGTAATTCGACATCGCTCCGCCGCTCCTGGATGCGACGAGATTGTCGACGAGAACCGAAATCTGTTTGCGTAGAGCGCCACCCGACGAGTCGGTATCGATCGCTGCACCGTCGCCCGCAGCCCACACCTCGGGGTGGCGTCGGTGCCGCATCGTGCGGGAGTCGATGTCGACGACACCGTGCTGCTGCTCTCCGGCCAGACCGGACTCCTGTACCCACAGTGGTCCGCGATACGGCGGGACCAGGTGCAGCATGTCGTAGTCGATTCGCTCGTCGACCCCGGCGTGATCGGTGACGGTGATGCGCTTGCTCTCGGGCTCGAGCGCCGTGACCGATGTATCCATCAGGACGCGCACACCCAGGTCTCGGAGGTGGCCGGCGAGCCGGGGGTCCAGGTCAGGGACACCGAGCAGACTCTCACGATCGACGACCAACGTGATGTCGACGGTCGGTAGTCGTCCTGTGCGTTTCCAATGGGCCGCCGCGAGAAACAGCGGCTTGACGGTTGTCCCGGTACACCCGACGGGCGGACGCGGCACGGTGAACACGGCGTGGCTGTGTGCAGGCAGGTCATGGACCAGCCGCCATGTGCGCTCGGCCCGGTCGAGGTAATTGCTGGCGACATCGGGAAAACGAAGTGCCGCGTGCACACCCGGCAGAGCGGCCTCGTCGGCGATCAGGCCTTGCCCCAGCACGAGATCGCGGTAGCCGTACTCGATTCCCGACGCGCAGCGAACCGATCGTTCTGCCGGATCCACCGACACGACCGAGTCTTCGAGCCACACACAGCCCTCGGGGATCACCGAGCGTTGGGTCCGTTCGGCCTCGGTCAGCGGTGCCTGACCGGCACCGACGTACGACAACAGGGGCTTGTACGTGTGCACCTGCTTGGGCTCGATCACGGCGACGTCGGACACGCCCTTCTTCAGCAGTCGTGCGGCCGCGCTGATCCCGGCATTGCCTCCACCGATGATCAGCACGTCGTACATGGTGCGGCTCACCGTGAATCGGCCGCCTGCGCTGTGACGTCGGTGCGGGCACCGGTTTCGGTGCGGGCTTCGGCGAGCGTGCGGTAGACGAACACGCGGTCCGAGACGCCGCTCGGGTCTGCGCCGTCGGGAAGCACGACGGAGAGTTTCTGCTGCCAGCGACCCTGGCGAATAGCGGTGGCGTCGAGCACGGAGCGAACTCCCGCCGCGACGAACGTGACGCGAGACAGATCGAGAATAAGAGCCCGGCCGCGCTCGGCGGCTTCCCCCAACGTCTCGGCCAGCACCGGAACGTCGACGTCGGTGATGGTGCCGGCAATGCGCACCTCGATGTCGTCGCCCGCGCTCTCGTCGACCGACACCGTCATCTCGGCCTCCGGGAGCGAGGAGCGGGTACTCGAGGCACGGTCGCCGGTGGTGGAGAGCGATGGAACCACACCGGCGAGCGGAGTTCGAATGGACGGAACGACGATCATGGACAACTCCTCTGGAGCCGAACTCCTGAACCCGTGTAGGGGGAGTGCGGCAGTCGATTGCCGAGACTGCGGGCTGCTCCTCAACCACACACGATCCAGCACTACCCCGAAGTGCGTGTCGGTAAGCCTGTTCCGAACAACCGGTTTGCGGGGCTCGGACACGGGAATACGAATCCGACAATCCACGCTGGGAGGAATGTCCATGACGACAGCCGAATTCGATTCCGTCCGTTCGCTGGCACGAGTGCACGCCGATCCCGGAGTGTACGAGCCACAGGAGGATTCACTTCTGCTGTGCGACGTCGCCGCAGATTCGGGGCTCGTGCCCGGAGCCCGTGTACTCGACATGTGTACCGGTAGCGGCGCAGTAGCCATCACCGCAGCACTGCTCGGTGCCCGCGAGGTGGTGGCCTTCGACATCTCTCCGCGTGCGGTTGCCTGTGCGCAGCGCAATGCCCGGTCGGTCGGAGTCGATGTGGATGTGCGGCTGGGGTCGTTCTCGGAGGCAGCCGAGCTGGAGCCGTTCGACATTCTGCTGTGCAACCCTCCGTACGTTCCGTCGGAGACCGCGCCCACCGGCATGGGTTTGCACCGCGCCTGGGATGCGGGTGAGGACGGGCGAGTGGTGCTCGACCCTCTGTGCACGCGAGGCGCGGAACTGCTGGCACCCGGTGGTGTGCTGCTGGTGGTCCACTCGGAATTCTCGGGTCCGCAGCGAACACGGGAGATGCTGAATACTCACGGTTTCGGTGCATCGGAGGCGGCGTGCCGCACAATCGACTTCGGGCCCGTCATGACGGCTCGTGCCGAGTGGCTCGAGGCCAAGGGCGTGCTCGAATCGGGCCGCAGAACGGAAGAATTGGTGGTGTTGCGTGGCGACAAGCGATGAGTCGACGGGTGGTGACGCTGCACCTGCGCGCACTCGGGTGAGACTGGTCCGGGGCGGACCGATGCTGATCGACGGGCCGGTCGAGATCGAACTCGACGACGGCTCCGTTGTCACCTCGGATCGTTTCGTCGTCGCGCTGTGCACGTGCAAGCGCAGCAAGACGTACCCACTGTGCGACACGAGCCATCGCGCGAAGCGACGAGCGAGTCAGTCCAGCGACGACTGACCGGCGGACCACCGCTGCATCACGTGGTCCGCGAGCGCGTTCTCGACGAAATCCAGTGCGCGCATGCCGAAGACGATGTCGGCTTCGATGTGCGGTTCCTGTCCGATCAGGTTCTCCACCACGTCGTGGCGCAGGACCTGCTCGTGGACGGCGTCGGCCTCGACGTGCTCCGCGTAGAACGCGATGCATGCAGCCGGCGCTGACAGCCTGCGAAGGCCCTGCACGAACCGCTGTGAACCCGGCGAGGACGTGATCTCCGTGGCGGCGAAATGGCCCACGGTGGCACCTCGGCGGCTACGGTGCAATCCGAACAACGACATGAGGTTGACCCACGCGAGTGTCTGGGCGGGGACGCGATCCACGTACCCGAGGTAGGACGCATCGAGGTCTGCTGCCGTCATGGATTCGGCCCACAGATGCTGGTGGACACGCTCACCCCTGCCACCGCCGTACTCGTCGAATTCGACGGCGACATACGAGGCCTTGACCTGGCCGACCAGCCTCGGGATCGCCCACGCATGGGGATCCGCTTCCTTGAGGTGGTAGATGGACCGATGTACGAAGTACTCGCGCATCTGCTCCCACGATCCTTCGTCCCGCAGGAACCACGACGGGCCGGTACCGGACGACGCCTCGACCGACAGTCGCTTCATTTCGGCGACGACGTCGTCGCCGGGTTCGACATTCGAGCGCACGTAGTTCAGAAACGCGGATTCGAGTGCTGCTCTGAACTGCAGCAGTGCTGGATCCCACTCCAGTTCGTCGTCCACGCCCTCGAACCCGCGGTAGTGCAGTTCGTAGCTGACGAGCAACGCCAGTTGCATGTCACGCGACGTCGGATCGGCATCCGACGCGCTGGGCAGTGCGGCACCGCCGCCGGTGGAGAGATACCGGATCACGGCGTCCGAGAGTGGACCACACGGCACCGGCAACCGAGGCGACACGAGGGTGGGGGCGATGGAAGGGGTCACAACACTCATTGTTCACGCCTACCCGCTGCCGGTCACGGTCAATCGTGTGGGTCCGATGCGTTTGCACGCATACGAAGCAGGTAATCCGCTTCGTGCGATTCCGAGTTTCGGGGTCGAGTAACAGAGAGGAGCCTCCATGCGCGCAGTGACATGGCAGGGCAAGAGGAACGTCAGCGTCGATTCGGTGCCCGATCCCCGCATCGAAGCGCCGACGGACGCAATTGTGAAGATCACGACCACCAATATCTGCGGATCGGACCTACACCTGTACGAGACGCTCGGTGCCTTCATGGACCAGGGCGATATTCTGGGTCACGAGCCCATGGGCATCGTGGAGGAAGTCGGTTCGGAGACAGGCGATCTCGCCGTCGGAGACCGTGTGGTCATCCCGTTCCAGATTTCGTGTGGACATTGCTACATGTGCAATTCGAGTCTGTACACCCAGTGCGAGACCACCCAGGTTCGTGAGCAGGGCATGGGTGCCGCGTTGTTCGGCTTCTCCAAGCTGTACGGCCAAGTGCCCGGTGGGCAAGCGGAGTACCTCCGTGTTCCGCAGGCGCAGTTCACGCACATCAAGGTCCCCGAGGCCGGACCCGATTCGCGATTCGTCTACCTCTCCGACGTATTGCCTACCGCGTGGCAGTCGGTGGAGTACGCGTCGATACCTGCAGGCGGGTCGGTGACGGTGCTCGGACTCGGTCCCATCGGAGACATGGCCGCCCGCATCGCCCAGCACAAGGGTGCTCGGGTCATTGCTGTCGACCTCGTACCCGAGCGCCTGGCGCGAGCTGCGGCACGGGGAATCGAAACGGTGAATCTGGCCGAACACAGCGGGGGCGTCGGCGACGTCATTCGTGACATGACCGACGGCCGAGGAACGGACGCGGTGATCGATGCCGTCGGAATGGAGGCGCACGGCTCACCGGTCGGCAAGCTGGCCCAGCAGATCGTCGGAATGCTGCCCGACGCCGTGGCCGCACCGATGATGCAGAAGGCCGGCGTGGACCGGCTGGGTGCGCTGTACTCGGCAATCGACATCGTTCGACGCGGCGGAACCATCTCGATCATCGGTGTGTACGGAGGTATGGCCGATCCGCTACCGTTGATGACCTTGTTCGACAAGCAAATTCAGCTGCGGATGGGCCAGGCGAACGTCAAGCGATGGGTCGACGACATCATGCCGCTTCTCGGCGACGACGATCCGTTGGGCGTCGATTCGTTCGCCACTCACGAGCTTTCGCTCGAAGAAGCGCCGCATGCGTACGACATCTTCCAGAAGAAGCAGGACGGTGCGATCAAGGTTCTGTTGAAGCCCTGAACCTTTCGAATACAGCGATGCGGCCCGGAACTTCACGGGCCGCATCGGTATTCGCAGAAGGACCGATCGATCGTCGTCAGTCGACGGAGATAACGTCCTTGGCGATTGCTGCCAGGCGAGTCTGTCCTGCGGACACGACTCCGTGGCGGTTCTTGTGTGCCTCTTCGTACGCCACGACAGTGCGTACGTCGGCGGGTGTGGTCAGTTCCTTGATGGCGGCCACCGCGTCCGAGACGTTGAGGTCGTCGTAGTCGGCTACGGGAAGCTCGTCGGCACCGAGAGTTCCACCGGCGGACCGAGCGGTGTGAATGGCGTCGGCGACAGAATCGACACCTTCGCTACGGGTGACATCCTCGGCGGCTTCGAGTGCTGCATCGCGGCTGGCGGTCAACGTTCTGACGGCGACGTCGCCTGCGTGTGCACCGCGGCCCAGCAGAGCGCTCAGTCGATCCGGGGTGGCGCGAGCGGCGTCCAGTGCGCGGTCGAGACCGCGGGCCGACCAGTTGGCCGGTGCGTTGACGATCTTGACTGCGGTGCCGGCAGCTGCCTGGAAAGGCGTCCGGCGCAGTGCGGCGGGTCCACCCAGGGCGTCTTCGGCGAGGACGGTCTCGAGCCAGTCGACCGTGGCGGCGTGCGCGGTGGCCAAGCGGCCGGCCAGTGCCACGACGGACGGTTCCTCGGCTGCTGTCGCCAGAGCCTTGATGTACTTGGCTCGACCCAACAGTTGCTGCTCGAGGGCGAGATCGCCCAGCAGTGCCTCGTCGAACGGCTGCGCCTGCTCGGCGACTGCCTTCACCGCTGCGAAGGTGCGTCCGATGAACGGTGCCACTACCTCGGGCAGGCCACCGAGGTTGCGCAGTGCTTCCTCGATAGCGGCGGCGCGGTCACGTCCGTTGGCGGCGTTCTGCGTCAGTTCCCGACGAACCGCTTCGGTGCGCGCCTGCACGACGCGGGTTTCCGCGACCTGAATTTCGGTGTGTGTCAGCTGCAGTGCAATCCGCAACTGAGCGATCAAAGTCGATGTGCTCATGGTGCTCCCCTTTCGGTGGGTGGGTACATGGATCCGGCCGATGGCTGTGGGTCACAGCGTGATGCTCGGCCCTGTTCGGGTGTTACCCGCCGGTAAGTTCTGCCAAACGGCTGTACCGCAGGTGTGAACAGCGACACGTCCGAACCGCTACTCGTGTCGGCGGGATTCGACGGTTTCGATCGGCAGCGGAATGGACATCCGACACCGATGACTACCGAGCTGTACACAGCAACCGTCTCTGCAACTGCGACCGGCGTGACCTCCGACGACGGAGTGCTGTCGTTGAGTGTGCGAGAACCGGCCGAACTCGGTGGCCCGGGCGAAGCCACCAACCCCGAGCAGTTGATGGCCGCAGCGCTGTCGAGTTGCTTGGTGGAGTCACTGCGAATCGCACTGGGGACCGTCGGCGGCAGTGTCGACGAACTCGCGGTCAAGGGCACCGTCGTGCTGACCGATTCCGACGCATCCGGTTACGACGCAAAATTCGCTCTGTCGGTGTCGCTACCGGGCACCGACAACCCGGAGGCCGTACTCGCGCAGGCCACGTCGATCTGCCCGTTCCTCAAAGTGATCGACGCCGTGGACGTCACCCTTGGATAACCGCTCGATCGTTCGGCGGACCCGCTCCGAACGCGCGCGATGACATCCGTTCGCGTTCGGGCGGTTCGCGGAGTGCAGGCGATCAAAGCCGGCTTCGCGCGTGAGGACACCACGCTGATCGCGGGCGGACTGACGTTCTACGCGGTGATCGCCGTCGTCCCTCTGTTGCTTCTGACGATCCGGGCGACTGTGTTGTTGGTGTCGGCGCAGTGGGTACAGGGCGGATTCGACGCCATGTCTGCGTTACTGCCCGATGGGTTGGGTGCCCGCGCGGCGCTCGACGGCCTGGCCGATGCCGGAATACACCTGGGACCGCTGGGGGTCGTGATCTCGATCTTTCCCGCGACGTTCTACGGAGAGGGTCTGCGGAGGGCGATCGTGCGCTTCGCCCCGACCCGTGAAACGTTCACCGGGTGGCGAGGCAGAGCTGCGATGGTGCCCTTTTTCGTTGCCGCCCCGGTGTTGCTCCTCGGGGTGCTGACCGTCGCACGCGTCCTGCAGGCGACCACGGGCGGCGGGGGTGCCGGTGCGCTGGCTCTACGAATATTTCTGGGGTTCAACTGCCTATGGCTGATCCTGGCCGTTCCGCTTGCCTGGACCTACCGGGTCATCGCGCCGCGGGCGGTGGGGTGGCGGGCACTCGTGGCCGGCTCCTTGGTCACGTCGTCGATCGTCACCGGGTTCATGCACGGCTTCATCTTGTTCCTGGCCATTCCGGTCGACCTCGGTGCACCGTTCGGCGGTCTCACCGACATCGGCGGCGGTGTGGCAATCATGCTGTGGATGTTCGTCTTTCACGTGCTGGCGCTCGCCGGCTGGCTGATCACCGCCGAGTTCGATCGGCCCGTCGGTACAGCCCGAACATCAGCTGGGTGAACCCGAGAACAGCCAGACCACACGTCACCGATATTCCGATCGTCGCGGACGTCTGAGCGCTACCGGGGCCCGCGCCCGCAACGGTCGCGGTGACGACTGCGGCAACGACCCGAGACGGCCGCTCCCACACTGTCAGAAAGCCGACGTCGGAAATCCCGGCTCCGACGGCACGCGCGCGGGCCGTCTCGTGCAGCAATGTCGTCACACCGACGGCAACGACGATGGGCATCGGAGCGCCCAGCGCGAGGCTGCCCGCGAGGAACAGCAGATCGCTGCACCGATCCGACACCGTGTCCAGCAGATAGCCCCACTGCGATTGGGAACGGCCGATCATGGCCACGCCGCCGTCGATACCGTCGAGCAGCCCGGAGAACACGATGAGCACCGCCGCCAGGAGGGGCAGCGAGGTGCCCGGCCGGGACAACGCCACCGATCCTGCAGCCGCAACCACCGCGGCGACGGTGACGACGTGGGCCGAGACGGATGCGCGCACGAGCGGGGCGCTCAGGAAGTACACCAGACGAAGCCACGTCGACACGAGCACCGACGACGATGGATCGATGTTGCTGTGCAGACCCGACCATGTCGACAGATATTCCTGGCGGGTCGCCGGAAGTTCGGACGAAGTGCGCCGGCTCGGTGTGCTGCGCTGGTTGACCATCGACGATCCTTGCTCGGCAAATCGAAAGACCGACTCTACGAAAGATTCGTCGGTGTATACCCGCCTATTCGAAACCCACACCCGAGCGGCTCCAACAGTTACTGCTCGTCGGAGTTGCTCTGTCTCCTGCGGGCTTTGAGCCGCGATATTTTGATCCCGACGGCCGCGAACAGAATCAGCCATCCCGCGATCAACACTCCGCCTCCGACGAATGCCGCTCGCTGCAGAGGATGGGTGTCTGCGTACACGTAACCGACTGTGCCCCAAAGCAAAGCGACGAAAAAGATAATCGCCATCATCCACATCATCGAATACAGCGTTCTGTTCATCATTCGCCCGATCTCGCCGTTGCTTTTGTCTGCCGCCGATTTACATTCTCCCACTGGCCGTACCCGATTCGGTCGAGTCGACACCGGAACCACCCCACATTCACCACGCGAGTTTCGGTTGAACCTCGCCCGCGAAGAGCCCGAACTCCGCGCCTGTCCGATGCATGTGCCCGAACAGGGCCTCCACGAGGTCCTCGGAAGCCGTTCCCATCGTCGACGACCACCGTCGAGCGCGACAGCTCGACCGAGACGTGCGCAGTTCGACCGTGCCCGAGTTGCCCACGTCGACCGTCAGCCGATCCGCTCCTGTCTCCACGAGACGACGAAGTGCGTCGGCACCGAACAGGACGAGGCCGCGCACCTCGAGCACCGCGTGAGAACGCGCAGTGTCTCCCGGAAGACCCACCTGGATGCGGCAGTCGGCGTCGCCCCACTGCCGCCGTAATTCGTCGGCACCGGGTCCGCGAATCCACACTCGACAATCAGGATGCCTCAGGATCGAGCCGACGGTCTCGATGAGGGACGCAGCGCTGTGCCCGGTGGTATCGACAACCGCGACGATCTCCGGCAGCGCGTAGGTCAGACCCTGGGTACGCGCCGCAGGGTCGGTGATGCGGGAGGCCAGCATCAGCGCTTCGGCGTTCTTCCGCTCTCGGTCTCCGCCCGTGCGTTCGGCCCAGTCGGGCCCGTCGTGCCAGGCGACTGCTCGCGGCCGATGGGCCAGGACGGCACCTGCGGCGTAGGCCCGATGCGCGAATTCCCAGTCTTCTCCGCCGTACCCGACGAACGTCGGGTCGAACCCGCCGAGTTCCTCGAACAACGTTCGGCTGCAGGACATCACGGCACTGATGACGTATCGGTACGAACGACGGTCCGCGTCCAGAAGATCTCGCGAGCCGGCGTAGCCGTCACGAAGCCATCGGGGCTCGGTGAATTCCGTGGGGCCCGCAGATCGGCCGTCGAACCAGGTGCCGATGTCCGCGCGCGTCCACCCGCCGAGATCGGCATGTCGACGCCTACCCACCGTCACCGCATCGGGAAGGGCCACGATCAGGCGTACCGATTCCTCGATGTAATCGGGTTCGGGCACGGTGTCGGCGTCGAGGAAGCAGAGGATGTCTCCGCGCGCTGCGGACGCACCGAGGTTACGTGCGGCGGCGGCCCGGAATCCGAGATCCGGTTGGCGCACGACGGTGATGTCGAGAGCCGAGCCGAATTCCTCCACGTTCGGTTCCTCGGGAGATCCGTCGTCGGCGACGATCACCTGGATGCGGGACGCGGGCCAGGTCTGCGCGGTCAACGCTGTCAGAACCAGGTCGAGCTGGTGCTGCTGCCGGAAGTAGGGAATCACGACCGACACTCGGGGCGTGTCGGATGCGGTCGGTGCCAGATCCCACCGATTGTGCGGAACCACCGAGCGGCCATCGGGCAGCGCGATGGACGGTAGAGCCATGCTTTCTCGGAACAGGGAGCTGTACAGGTCGGCCGCCTGCGCCGGCGATGGATAAGGTGCCGAGTCGGTGGCCTGCCATGTCTTCTCGGGTCGGCGTAACGCTTCTGCCATGGCCTCGGCCAGGCCCTCCACTGTGTCCTCGTGAATCCACAGCGCATCGGGCGAATTGACGGCCATCTCGTCGACGTATCGACCACGAGGGACCAGAGGGCGACGGCCCGCCGCGATCCAGGTGTTGATCGAACCGGATGCCGATACATGCCGGTGGAAAGCGACCGGGACAGCAATGGGCCGCAACCGGCCGCCCAGTTCGGCGTCGGGCACGAAGCCGGTCGTCGAAAACGGCCTGCCCAGATGCCGGGCAGTGGCGCGTAGTTCGTCGAGCACGTCCTCGTGTCCGGCCGACGCGGCCCCGACGATCTCGAACCCGACGTCGGTGTCCAGTGCAGACATGGCACCGAGTACTTCGCTGTGTCCCTTCCCCGGATAGACGAACCCGAGAATCCCGACGACTCGCTGGGGGACGACGTCGTCGGATCGTAGTGCCGGGCGGTCTATCGGTAGGGGAATGACCCGGATGTCGGGTCGGCTGTCGAGTATGTCCTCGAGAAGCAGTCGCTCGTGCACACTCGACACCACGACCGTTGCAGCGCAGTCGATCACTCGGCGGTAGCAGTCGGTGCGTGCCGCAAACGCGGAGCCGTCCGAGATCTGGGGTACGTCGTGCAGCGTAACGGTGATGCGGGCTCGATGCTGCTGTGCCAGTGCGACAATGGCATCGGCTGCCTCGTGCGCGGTACGTCCGAACAGCCGGTCGGTGAAGTGAATGTGGACGGGAGTGTCGGGCGGTAGTCGGTCGGGAGCGGTCACCACGGGACTCGCTGTGGCCGTAGCCATGTCGCGGGCACACCGGACGACTCCGTGGTCCGGTGGGCCGACCACGAGATGATGCACGGGTGCGATCACGGCGTCGTCTGCAGGATTCGCAGGAGCTCGGAGTGGCGGGCCAGTGCGGCGTCGACGAACTGGGGATGTGCCGCATACCAATCGAGGTGAGCGCGGTGCACGACGTCGCTGGACACGTCGGAACCGTCGACCGTCCAGTCTGGGCGAGCATCACCGGGGAGGCCGAGGGCGCGCAGTACCCGACGTTCGACGGGCGCTCGCACACCGCCGAGCAGTTCTCTCCCTGGATCACCCACAGTGCAGGCGGTGTCGAGGTGGTCCAGGATCCGCTGCGCGAGTGCAGTCAACACCACGTTGGTCGGATGGTTGATCGTATGAGTGGCACGGCTTCCCGCACTCTGGAACAGGTCGGACGCAGCGATATCGGTGTCGCGGCTCTCGCGTCGTCGTAGCTCGTCCAGGCTCGCCTGCGCGGCATCACGAAAGCCGGCGTCGGATACCGGGAGGTCCCAGTTCTCGCCGGACCGCACGCCACGCTCGAAGGCCACAATCGTCCGCAGATCGTGGTACGGAACGAGATCCGGAACGGCCGCTGGGTCGCTCGGATGTCGAACGATGATCTGAAAAGGATGCAGCGCAGCGTATCTCAGCACGGGCCAACGAAGTACCACGGCGTGCGGCGGGAGTGATCGTGTCAGATCGGGGACCCCGAGCGGCAAATGCCGATAGCCCTCCCGCACAGGTTGAGTCAGCAGTACCGAGGTCTGCCGGACCAATCGATCGACGTGCGGCAGATCGGCGGATTCGAGTTCGTGTACCGGCGGGATTCGTACCGTCCGAAACGGCATCGCCGCATCCGAGCTCAGCAGAATGCGCATCGCCTCGGCCTGGCAGTTACCCCAGATGAGCAACAGGGGGCGATCGTCGACGGGTGTACGTGGCGCGGCCTCGAGCCCCGATATTCCGTAGAAATCGCCGTAGTGGCGAGTACGCCCGTCCATGTCTGCCCCGACGTCGTGTGAGTGCGTGTGTTCGACCATTCTTCTGGTCAACGTAGCCCCGCCGAACCTGCGACGCCAACCGCGATTGAACTCGGTACGAAGTGGGTACAGACCCCATGCGCGTGTCGGGAACAGGCACGATTCGTCTGACCTGTACCCGAAGGAATTCATGATTCGTATTGCGTCCGTACCCTCCTCTCACGTGTACGTACAGCACGTGCAGCCGGTGCCCGACGGCTCCGGTAACTCGGTGGTGCTGTTGCCCGATCCGACGCCGGTTCGCGTCGATGTGCCGGGCCAGTGGTGGCCGCCTCGTCTCCTCGACGCCGGGTGGTTGGCCGAGCAACCCGATTCGAGCTTCGACGTTCTGCACGTGCACTTCGGCTTCGAGTCCTTCTCACCGGAAGACTTGACCCGCACGGTCGAGTACTTGAGGGCCCATCGCAAGCCCCTGGTGCTCACGGTCCACGACGCGCACAATCCCCACTTCGCGGACAACACCGGTCATCTGGAGCAGCTGGACGTGTTGATACGTGGTGCCGATGCCGTGATCACCCTCACCGAGGGAGCAGCTGCGTGGATAGCCGATCGGTGGAACGTGCATGCGACGGTGATCGAGCACCCACACGTGGTGCCTCTCGAGAGAATGAACGTCCCACGCCCGGTGTCGGACTCGTTCGTCATCGGAGTCCACGCCAAGAACCTGCGAGCGAACATCGACCCGCTTGCGGTGATGGACGCCGTCGTCGAGGCGGCTCGATCGCTACCGGCTGCGACGGTGCGGTTGGACATCGACGAGGACGTGTTCGACACGGCCGGCCACTGGTACGACCCGACCGTCGGCGCGAAGTTGCTGGACTACAACAGTTTCCCCGACGTCGATGTGCGGGTGCACGCCCGATTCGACGACGAGCAACTGTGGGACTACCTGTCTTCGATCGACGTCTCGGTGTTGCCGTATCGGTTCGGAACACATTCGGGTTGGCTCGAGGCATGTCGGGATTTGGGAACGGCCGTCGTCGCGTCCGATTGCGGCTTCTATGCCGACCAAGCGCCGATTCACAGTTTCGTCATGAACACCGACTCGTTCGATCCCGCCACGTTGGTGGCAGCCGTGCAGGCGGCCCACGCCGATCGGACCACAGCGCTCGACGCCGCAACCCGGGCCGAGCAGAGACAACGAATCGCAGCGACCCACGCTGGGATCTACGCAGCAGTGACAAAGGAGATGCGTTGAACGAGAAGCCACTTCGCATCGCGGTGCTGGCGTCATCGAGTTTTCCGGTGGCACAGCCTTTCGCGGGCGGTCTGGAGGCACACGTCTACAATCTGGTGCGGGCGCTGACCGAGCGTGGGCACCACGTCAGTCTGTTCGCCGCAGACGGATCGAGCGTCGATCTGGATGCCACGATGTTGCCGGTCCGAACGCTGGATCTGACACCGATTGCCCTCGCCGATCTCGCGGTCACCCCCACTGCGGTTCGCGAGCACCACGCATACCTCGCCGTGATGATGGAACTGGCCGGTGCGCTGTCGAACTCGTTCGACATCGTGCACAACCACAGCCTGCACTACCTGCCGTTGGCGATGTCCGCCACACTGCCGGTGCCGATGGTGACCACTCTGCACACGCCGCCGTTCGCGTGGCTGGAGTCGGCTGTTGCCCTGGCTCCGTTCGGTGCCAACACTTTTGCTGCTGTCAGTGCGTTCGCAGCCGAACAATGGGCCGACGTCGCGACCGGGACGATCGTCATCCGGAACGGGATCTCGCTGCAGGACTGGCCGTTCGGTGCGGGCGGCGACTATGTGGTGTGGTCCGGACGGTTGGTTCCCGAGAAGGGATTGCACCTGGCCATCGCCGCCGCGAAGCTCGCCGGCCGGTCGCTACGCATCGCCGGACCCATCAGCAACCTCGAATACTTCCACGGTGTCGTCGAACCCCTGCTCGACGATCGAGTCCGATACGTCGGGCACCTCGATCAGCCGGCCCTCGCCGCGCTGGTGGCCGGTGCCGAGGTCGCGCTGGTGTCGCCGGTGTGGTCCGAGCCGTACGGTCTGGTGGTCGCCGAAGCCCTGGCCTGCGGTACCCCGGTGGCAGCATTCGCCCGCGGAGGGATACCCGAGATCATCGACGCCTCGTCCGGAGTGTTGGTACCCGCCGACGACGTGGCCGGGCTCGCCGCCGCCATTCCCGCCGCGGCAGCGTTGAACAGGCACGACGCGCGGGCGCGCGCCGAGCAGGTGTGTTCGGTGGACCGGATGGTCGACGAGTACGAGGAGCTGTACCGATCGACCCTCGAGTCCGCATCGGCACCGGAGTCCGCCCACGGTCTCGCGATTGCATGATCGGCTACTACGCACACCACCACGGGGTAGGCCACGTCACTCGGTCCGACGCGATTGCGCGCCGCCTGGGTGAGCCGATCACGGTGCTGTCCTCGCGGGCGCGGCCTCCGGAACATGCTGCAGCGGAATGGATCGCACTCCCGCTGGATGTGAACGACACCGTGGGCGAGGCAGCCGCCGACGACATCTCGGCGGGGGGAGTGGTGCACTGGGCACCCCACGACGTCGACGGACTGACCGCACGGATGGCGATCATTGCCGACTGGGTTGCGCGTGAGCGACCGCGGGCAGTGGTCGTCGACGTGTCCGTGGAAGTGGCGATGTTTCTGCGGCTGATGGGTGTCCGGGTGATCGTCATGGCGATTCCGGGACACCGGGCCGATCCCGTCCACGCGATGGCCTACCGCGCGGCGACGCACATTCTCGCACCGTGGTCACGCAGTGTGTACGACCCGGCATGGTTGCATCCGTACGCCGCAAAGACGACGTACTCGGGCTCGATCAGCCGGTTCGCCGGACGAGCCCGAACGGAGGGCTCGAACACTGCGGCCACCGAAGGCCCGGTTGTCGTACTGGGCGCGGCGGGTGGCACCTCGTTGACCCGTGAACTGGTGGACTCGTGGTCCGCCGCGGACGACCGGTTCGACTTCCGCACACTCGGAGTGGCGGGCGGCGACTGGGTGGACGACGTGTGGCCGGTGCTGTGCTCAGCGGCCCTCGTGGTGACCAACGCCGGGCAGAACGCCGTGGCCGACGTCGCCGCGTCGGGCACACCGGCCATCGTGGTTCCGCAAGCCCGGCCGTTCGACGAGCAGGCTGCCACCGCGCACGCACTGGCGGCCGGATCCATCGCCGCGGTGCTCGACGAGTGGCCCTCGGTCGATCGGTGGCGACGCGCTGCCGACTGCGCCCTGGGCATCGGCGGACGGACATGGTCGCTGCTCGGTACCGACGGCGCACCCGATCGGGCGGCTCGCGCGATCGAGCAGGCTGCGTCCGGGACGGCTCGGCGATGAAAGTGGTTGTCGTGACCGTGGTCTCGGGTCGTCACGATCATCTCGCCGCGCAGATTCGCGGGTTGGCCGAGTCCACCGACCGGCCCGTCGAGCACATCGTGGTCGCCATGGGCGATGACGACATTGCAGACGTGGTCGCCCGATCCGGCTCTGCAGCAAAGGTTCTCGACATGGATGCACAGACCCCGCTGCCGGTGGCGCGAGCGCGTAACCTCGGGGCAGCCGCTGCCCTCGGTCGGGGTGCCGAGCTGGTGGTGTTCCTCGACGTGGATTGCATACCCGCCCCGGAGATGCTCGACAGGTATCGCCGCGCCGCACTGCGCCCCGACAGTCGGCGAACTCTGTTGTGCGGACCGGTGACCTACCTGAAACCCGACAGCGTCGGACTCGAAGGTGACGCTCTGATCCCGCTCACCGCGCCGCATCCGGCTCGACCGAATCCGCCCGCGGGCGCAGTGGAACCCGGACACGATTTCGACCTGTTCTGGTCGTTGTCCTTCGCCGTGCACGCCGACACGTGGACCGAGATCGGCGGCTTCTGCGAGGACTACACCGGGTACGGGGGCGAGGACACGGATTTCGCGGCCACGGCCCGCGCGTCGGGCATCGGGTTGCGGTGGGTGGGCGGCGCTCACGCGTACCACCAGTTCCATCCCGTGTCCGATCCTCCGGTGGAACATCTCGACGACATCGTCGTCAACGCTCGGATCTTCTTCCGCCGGTGGGGCCGGTGGCCGATGGTCGGATGGCTCGAAGCGTTCGCGTCGCTCGGATTGCTCGAGTACGGCGGCACCGAGATTCGCCGTTTCACCGCCGCTGTTCACGACACCGACGACGGTGTGAATTAGGCTGGCCGGACTTTCACGAAACGAGGTCCAGACGTGCCCGAACCATCCAGGCCCCTGCGTTCGCTCGGATTTCTGACCATCGGGCTCTTCGACGAGAACGCACCCGAGGCCGGCCACGAATCGACGCTGCGCATCATCGAACTCGGGGAGCGGCTGGGATTCGACAGTGCGTGGCTTCGTCATCGTCACCTGCAGTTCGGTATCTCGTCTCCCATCGCGGTCATGGCCGCCGCGTCGCAACGTACCGACCGCATCATGCTCGGCACTGCGGTGACGCCGTTGGGTTGGGAGAACCCGTTGCGTCTCGCCGAGGACCTGGCCACGGTGGATGTGCTGTCCGGTGGGCGCGTCAACGCGGGAATCAGTGTGGGACAACCGATGCACTTCGATCGCGTCGCACACTCGTTGTATCCCGACACCGCCGAGGACGAGGACTTCGGCTACGACCGAGTCTCGCGGCTGCTTCGGTTCGTAGCCGGTGAACCTGCGTCCACGTGGTCGGGGACCGAGGGAATCGAAGCGTATTCCGAACGAGTACAACCGTATTCGCGTGGTCTACGGGACCGAATGTGGTACGGCGGGGCCAGTCTCCGGTCTGCCCAGTGGGCAGGGGAGAACGCGATGAATCTTCTGGTGAGCAGTGTGGTGCGCGCCGAGGACTCGACGGATTTCGATGCGATCCAGCGCGCGCACATCGCGCGGTTCCGCGAGGCTCACCCGGCCGGGGCCGACGCGCGGGTCTCCCAGGGGCTGGTGGTCATCCCCACCGACAGTGCTTCCGCCGCGCAGAAGCGCAAGTACGAGGACTACGTTCACGCGCGTACTGCACGGACCGGAGCACCGCAGGGGCCGGCTCGGATGATGTTCGCACCGGACCTCGTGGGTACCTCGGACGAGATCGCGGAGCAGTTGTACGCCAATCGATCTTTTCGCGAGGTCGACGAGGTGGCGTTCGCGCTGCCGTTCAGCTTCGACCACGAGGACTACGTGCAGATCCTGACCGACACGGCGCAGAAGCTCGGCCCGGCGCTGGGGTGGACCCCAGCACAGAACTGACCCGGACTTCCGCCGAGGGCGATCGGCCCGATCGGCCGATCGCCCTGGTGGAACAGAGGTACCGGTGTCCTACTGGCCCGTGATGGGCGAGTTGTAGGCACACGGGATCGACTTCGCGGGGAAGCCCTTCGGATCCAGTGCGTTCTTGACGATGCCGATCGCGCGCGGTGAGACGGAGATCGACAGGTGGTCCGACAGGTCGATGCCGCAGCCGTCCTGCAGGGTGACATTGTTGACGGTGGCACCGGGGCCTGCGGTGAGGAACGTCGTCTTGTACGGGGTGACGACCTCGTCGTACTTGGTGCCGATCACGGTGTACTTGATGCCGGGGTCGGTGTCACCGCCGACGGCCAGTCCCTTGACGAGTGGCGAGTCGATCACCTGGTCCGAAGCTGCCGGCCCGGCGATGGCACCGACGACTCCCAGGACGTTGAGTCCCAGGTTGTTGATGGTGCGCCCCAGAGTTCCGATGCCGACGAGGGTGGTGCCGTGATTCGATCCGGCGACGCTGACGACCGTGTTCACTTTGTTCTTGGTCGGGTCGGTCGGATTGGCACCGCCCTCGAAACGGAGGTACTGACGGGTGACGAGCCCACCCTGGGAGTGGCCGACGATGTCGACCTGCGCAGAGCCCGTGGCCGTCCGCACAGCGTCGACGTAGGTGGCGATCTCCTTCGCGTTGGACGCGACCGATGCGGTACCGCGAAGCGACGGGAGATTGCCGACGACACTGGAGTCCCCGTCTCCGTAGTTGAGCGCGAAGATGCAGTAGCCCTCCTTCTTCAGGGCAGGCGACATGCGCGCGAAGTTGTTGTACGCGTTCTCCCAGGTGCCGTGCAGGAGGACGACCGGGCGGGGGTGCGCGGCGGTGGGCTTGCAGTTCCAATCGTTGGCACCTTGGGGTGCGACGTTGGGGTTGACGATGCTGTAGAGGAATCCGGCCAGGAAGTTCTTCTGATCGGGCCCGTATCCGGTGGTCTCGGTCCGTGGGTCGTACGTCGCGGTGGCGGGGGCAGCCGAATCGATGCTCGGTGCCGTGATGCCCTGATCCGAGGCCTTCGGGTATGCGCCGGTCGGCCCCGGCGGAACAACGGTGTTGCCCTGCACGGTTGCGGGCGGTGCCGGTACCGGGACGGGTGCCGGCTGAGCATGTGCTGCGAAACCGGAACCGAGGGCAACGGAGCATGCCATTGCAGCAATCATCGCAGCGCGGACTGTCGTGGCCTTCCTCGTTGCACGGAAGGTGGACCGAGAAGTGGTCATGGAGCCTGACTTTCGACGAGGGTCAAGTGGACAAGTCGGAACTGTAGGCCCGGATTTCGGCCCGGAACGTGCGCCGCATCACGTTTGGAAACCGCCCGCACGTGACCGTTCATTCGTGATGGGGCGTCACAAATGACAACGAACCGGACGCTAATGCGGATTTGTTGCTGGGTTCACGGTCCAAAACAATCCCCAGGTTTTATTTGTGCACTATGGTTCGAGTGTCTTCACCCCGGCCGACGGTTCGGCCGGGGAAGGACGGTTCGATACCGAGGCAGGGGCGTTGTGGGCAGACATCGGCCGCCTGAAGGACATGACCTGACGCGGGTTTCGAGTACGAGGGGTGGGGTTCGGTGACTGCAACAGACAGTGTGGACACGGCGCAGGAGGAGTACGCAGGTGGTCGACGTGCATCGGACCGCTTGCGGACGCCCCGGGAGACTGCCGCGCGAATGCTGAACCGGTATTTCGTCGATCCGGAGGACGTACCGCCGCCGCGCGACTGTGCACGGGGCGAACTCGACGACATGGCGACCACCTGCAGCGAACTGGCTGCAGGGGTCCTCGATTCCGGTCGACTACCGGTCGCGGGGGCCATGGACACCTTCCGGGACGCCGCAACGCGGTGGGCCCGCGACGGAGTGCCACTCGGCCGAATTCAGCACGCGATCAACGAGGGCTGCGCGCTGGGTCTACGGGCTGCCGAGTCAGCGGTGAACCGGGAGGCAGGCGCGGCGGGTGATGACCGGACGATCCTGATCATGGAGCTTCTGAACGTGGTCACCGAGGCGGTGTCCGACGCTTATCTCACCGAGTTTCGCACGTTGGCGCAGAACGGTCCACGGCACGACGTCGAATTGCTCGACGCTCTGTTGACCGGCGACGGCACTGCCCGCAGGATCGCCGATCGGATGGGTGCGCTGCTCGCCGAGGAGTATCACGTCGTGGCCCTGCACTTTCCGGCGCATGCCGACGAAGGGGGCAGGCGCGGCGATGCGGCGACGATGGCCGCACGGAAGCTGCGGAGAATTCACGCGGCCCTGGCAGCGCACAACGGAGACATCGCCCCCATCGCATCCATCAGTGCGACGGGCGGAACGGTACTGCTGCCCGACGTTCCGGGTGCCGACGTCGACGAACTGGTCGAGCGGCTTGCCGACGCCGGCCAGGTCGCAGTGACGGCGACGACCGGGTCGGCAGCGATCGACGACATCTCGGTGACGGCGCCGCACCTGTACGAGCTCTTGAGCCTGGTCCGCAGGCTGCACTACACGCCGGGCACCTACCGCATCTCGGATCTGGTGTTCGAGTACCAGGTGAGCAGGCCCGGACTCGGTCGAAAGCACCTCGTGACTCTGATCGATCCGCTACGTGACTCGGTCGACCTTCTTCCGACTCTGCAAGCCTTCGTGGACTCCGATTCCAACAGGAAGAAGACAGCCACGTGGCTGACGGTGCATCCCAACACCGTCGACTACCGCCTCAAGCGGGTGGATCAACTCACCGGTCTCGATCCGATGAAACCGTCGGGGTTGCGGCGACTGCACGCAGCACTGATCGCCGATCGCCTCGAGGCACGCCGAACCCCGGTGGACGAGCGATCACTGTGACTGTCTCGGACGGCGCGGTGCTGGCAGCGTCCGCGGCGCTCGAGTCGGTGGATTCGGTGGCGGCGCTGTTTCAGCCGGTCGTCGAACTGTCGACCGGACATGTCGTCGGCTACGAGGCCCTCGCTCGGTGGCCGTCGCCGAGCAGCGCACTTCCCGAGGACGTCTTTGCTCTGGCCCGTGAACGGGGACTCGTCGGCCGAGTGGATGTGGCCTGCCGCGCGGCAGCTCTGCGCGCGGCGAGGGAACGTGCCTACTCCCGCAGGGTGCGGTTCTTCCTCAACATCGAACCGGGTTGCTTCCGTGACGAGCAGGACGTCGACATGCACCTCGACGCCATCGGCGACGATCTCGACGTGGTCCTCGAGATCACCGAGCGTGATCTGGATCGGAACGTTCCGTTGCTGATGGCCCTCGTCCGCGGCGCGCGCGCACGCGGGATGGGGGTGGCCATGGACGACGTCGGAGCGACACCGGCAACCCTGGATCTACTGGCGCTGGTGGCACCGGACATCGTCAAGCTCGACGCGTCGATCGTGCGAGCTCCGCTGCGGTCCCGACCGGCGATGCGACAGGTTCGCGCCTACGTTCGGTCGAGCAATGCGATCGTGCTGGCGGAAGGCATCGAGACGCGTCGACATCTGCGGCGCGCGAGAGCACTCGGAGCCAGCTTGGGGCAGGGATGGATGTTCGGGCGGCCACTGCCGCTGCCGAATCCGACAGAAGGCCTGTGACAGAGAAGAACCCCGCACCCGAGCCGTGAAGGCTGGGTGCGGGGTTCTGCTGCACCGATGGATCAGTGCGTGAACTTGTCCTTGATGTTGCCGGCTGCGTCCGAGACGTCGTCGCCGACCTGCTTGGTCTTGCCCGACGCCTGGTCCTTTGCGCCTTCGGCAGCAAGGTCGTCGTTGTCGGTCTTGTGGCCGATCTTTTCCTTGGCTTCGCCCACGAGCTCTTCTGCCTTGTGCTTTGCCTTGTCGATGAAATCAGCCATGTGAACTCCTCGAAATAGATTGTGCTGCTCGTGCATGGGAGCTATACCCGAGATCGCGGTCGGTAATCATCGGACTCCCGGCCGTGTTGCCGGCACGGGATGCGGGTACGTGCCGTTCATGACTGCACAGACGAACGACCCACATTCGCATGAGACGCCGGCACCGGAGCACCGCCGCCCCGACGGAGTGGACGACGATACCGTGGCAGCCACGGGCAAACTGTCCGAGGCACTCGAATACGTCGAGCGCGCTCGCGGCCACCTGTACTCGTTCCATCAGCTGATGGGACACGCGGATCTGCTGCTCGGGGAGGCCTCCGACGCGTTGTCGGACGCCGGGCACGACGCGTTGGCACAGCGACTCGAGACCGACATGATCGGCCGCAACATCGCTCAGGGGCGGTGGACGTTCCAGCTCGTCGAAGAGTTCGACGACGGGTATTGGACGGTACTTCGTGATCACGAGCGGGCGGTCCGGAACGAGCTGCTCGACGGACGTCGGCACGTCTTCGAGGCCGAGATGAAAGAACAGCGACGAACGCACGGTCGCAGCGGCCACGAGGCGCGTCCGACGGAGTGATCTGGCTCTGTCACAACGAAAAGCACCGGCCTCGCCGTGATCGGCGAGACCGGTGCTTCGGGTAGAAATGTTTGTCAGCCGGCTTGCTTCGCAGCGTCGACTTCGCTGGTCGCGCTTGCGGTGGAGAGCTGACCACCGGAGTTCTCCAGGTGCGCGCGGACGAACCAGTGGAACAGTTCGAGCTGGGCGCTCTGGCCGATGAGCATGTCCTCGGTGATCGGATCGATCTCGCCGACCTCTTCGATGTTCTTACGGGTGGTCTCGATGACCCCGGTGTACACCAGATCGAGAGCGCCGAGGTGCTCGATCGCCGTCGCCCGGCCGATCGAGTAATCGTCCCAGGAACGTTCCTTGACGATGGTGCCCGGCGTTCCCTTCGCAGAGGAGCCGAGGGTCGCGATGCGCTCGGCGACCTCGTCGGCGAAGCCGCGCACGGCCTCGACCTGAGGATCGAGCATTTCGTGGACAGAGATGAAGTTCGGTCCGACCACATTCCAGTGAATGTGCTTGAGCGTGAGATGGAGGTCGTTGTAGGCGTTCAGGCGATCCTGCAGGATCGCTGCGACGCGCGCGCCCACGTCCGACGAGAGTCCGGGAACGGTGTACGAGTTCTTGTCAGCCATGACGACGGTTTGCCCCATCACGGCGAAGTACAAACATGCCCCGCCGGATCGATTCCGGCGGGGCATGTGTCGTGCGGAACTACTTGTCGAGTCGAGGCGAATCGGTACCCGACGTACCCGTCGACGAGGTGCCGGCGGTGGAGGTTCCGTCCGTCGGATCGACGATCGGACTGTCGGCTGCGGCCCTGTCGACCGCGTCGGCGCTGTCTTCCTCCGGGGGATTCTTCAGGCTCAGGATGATCGAGCCTGCCAGGACCACGACGATGACCACCAGGCTGACGAAGGACGGGATCTCGGGGATCGACGTGCTGATCACCTTGTGCCCGGCCTGCAGGATCAGCTTGAGGCCGATGAAGGCGAGGATGATCGCCAGTCCCTTGGACAGGTAGTGGAACTTCTCGAGCAACCCTGCGAGCAGGAAGTACAGGGCACGAAGGCCCAGGATCGCGAACGCGTTCGAGGAATACACGATGAACGGGTCGTCGGTCACTGCCAGAACGGCAGGAACACTGTCGACCGCGAAGACCAGGTCGGCGGCCTCGATCGCCACCACGACGGCGAGCAGTGGCGTGGCCACCCGCTTGCCTGCTTCCTTGACGAAGAACTTGGTACCGGAGTACTCGTCCTGAACGGGGACGATCTTCTTGAGCAAGCGCACTGCAATGGAGGTGCCGGGGTCGTACGAGTCGTCCTCGTCCTTCATCAGCTTGTACGCGCTGTAGAGCAGGATGGCGGCGAAGACGAACAGAACCGCGGCGAACTTGCTGACGATGGCCACACCGGCGGCCAGGAAGATGGCACGGAAGACCAGGGCGCCGATGACACCGAAGAACAACACGCGGTGCTGGTACTCACGGGGGACCTTGAAGTAGCCGAAGATCAGCGCGAAGACGAAGAGGTTGTCGACCGACAGACTCTTCTCCAGCAACCATGCCGTCGTGTACTCAACTCCGGCCGTTGTTCCCAGCGTGAAGAACACCACGATGCCGAAGATGATGGCGACGCCTACCCACAGTGCGCTCCACCACGCGGCCTCCTTGAAGCCGATGATGTGCGCGCCGCGGTGCGCAAGCAGGTCGATGGCCAGCAGGATCAGGACGACGGCACCGAATGCGGCCCACGCCCACCATGGGACGACGTTCATGAACGTCCACCCTTACCGGTGAACTTCGTGCCCAATTGCTTCAACTTCGCCTGATTCTCGGGCTTGGTTGCATATCGGCGCGCTCGGTCGATCATCTGTTTGCCCTGAGGGCTGCGAGCGAACGCGGTCAACTTCTGTGTCAACGACGACATCTGTCCTGCTCCTTACGTTCTCGTTCGATCGGTATGTGGGGCGGTTCGACCGCAACTACTCCAGTCTGACTGTTTGCTTTACTGCAGGCAGGGTTGTTTTGCGGACATGTTTCAGCAGACTTTCTTGCCGACTTCCGGCAATCTCGGCCTCAGGTGCGATTCAGGAGTGCAGGCCGGATCGCGGCCAGTCGAGCAACATCGCGCCGAGTACTGCCGTGTGCAGCGCAAATGCCTCGACGGGATTGCCCACATCTTGCCCGGTCAAATCTCTTATTCGCGACAATCTGTACGTGACCGCGCGCACTGACAGATGCATCCGGCGTGCGGTGGACGCCGAGTTCGCGCCGGTCTCGAAGTACACCTGCAATGTTTCCAGCAGTGGGCCTGCTCCGCCCCGAGCGCTCGTCAACGGGGTCAGCAACGTCTCGACCAGATCGGCGATCGCGGCGCGATCACTGATCAGAACGCGATAGACGAGCAGATCACGGGCGTCGACGACGGGTGTGTCGAGCCCCAGCGACGACGCGAGGTCGAGCGCGTCCAGAGCGTCTCGGTACGACGCCGCCACGCCGACTGCGCCGCTGCGTGGGCGACCGACTCCGAGCTGTATCCGTCCGTATTCGCCGCGACGGCGCAGGTCGACCGTATCGCTCGGGCCGGCTGCAGACGCACCGAGGACTCGTCCCACACGGGTGAGCACGTGGTCGACGGCCTCGCGATCGGGTGCCGGAAACACCACGATCAGCCGACCCTGCTTGGTGGCGACGAGGAGATCGGCGTCCCCTTTGCTGCCCTGCACGCTGCGTTCGACCAGCCCGATGGCCGACGTCGCGTCGGTGAACGGAGTCGTGGACGTGACCACGGCGACTGCGTGCGGACTCGACAGATCCAGCCCGAACGTCTGCGCACGTCCCAGGACACCGGCGACATCGGCCGTTCCGGAGAGCAGATCGTCCACGAACTCGCGGCGTGCCAATACCTCCACGCGAACCAGGGTCCGCCGGGCGAGCTGAAAGCCTTCGGCGAGTTCGGCCGCGGCGTCGTCGACGGCTCGAAGCATGACCTCGCCCGCGGTGACGACCCCGGCCGGGTCTGCTGCGGCGGCCTGCACGGCGGGCAACTCGCGCCACAATCGCCACGCCGCCGACAGGTAGAGGTCGAGCAACGCGCGCAGAGCCACACCCGCTCGGGCTGCTTCGTCGCCGTGTACGCGGCACTCCCGAAGTTGCTTGCGGGTGAGCGGAACACCTGCGTCCACCGCATCGGTCACGACGTCGAGAAAGTTCCCCAGGAACGCGACGTCCAGGCCGCCTGCGTCCGAGGCCGCTTGCGCGGCCACCGCGTCGAGCGGTGTCGCGTCCGGCTGTGTGGCCATGTGTTCGAGGGTCTCCCATCCGAGTCGAGGTCAATGGTAGGCGGCGCTCACACCGACACCGGCTCGACGACGAGCTCGTGGACCGCGCGGCGTGTTCGGTGTGCGACCGGGTGGCTCGGGGAGCAGAATCACCGAAATCGCCTCGCGTCGGCTGCTGTACCGCCCGCGGCACGGTTCGGTCCGCACCGTTCGTCTTCACGTTGGGAGTCTCGACCATGACATCGTCGAACGGACCCGCATCGGGTCTGCGCTCGCAGTTGTTCCGCAAGAAACCGATCGCAGAGCCGGACCAGCAGCCCGGTGGTCTGGAACGCACCATCGGGACGTTCCAACTGACGATGTTCGGAGTGGGAGCGACCATCGGCACCGGCATCTTCTTCGTGCTCTCGCTCGCCGTTCCCGAAGCCGGTCCAGCCGTGGTCCTGTCGTTCCTGGCCGCAGGAATTGCCGCCGGGCTCGCCGCTATCTGTTACGCCGAAATGGCCTCGGCGGTGCCGGTCTCGGGATCGACGTACTCATACGCATACGTGACGATGGGGGAGGTGGTCGCGATGGGTGTTGCGGCCTGCCTGCTGCTGGAGTACGGGGTGTCGAGTGCCGCGGTCGCGGTCGGCTGGAGCGGATACCTCAACGAACTTCTCGGTAACCTCTTCGGCTTCACCATCCCGCACGCGTTGTCCGCGGCACCGGGTGACGCCGATCCGGGAATCCTGAACTTGCCCGCCGTCGTGCTGATCGTTCTGTGCGCCGTCTTGCTCATTCGCGGTGCGAGCGAGTCCGCAGCGGTGAACGCAGTCATGGTCGTCATCAAGCTGGGCGTGCTCGCGCTGTTCGCCGTCGTCGGATTCACCGCCTTCGATTCCGGCAACTTCTCGGACTTCATGCCGCTCGGAGCGGCAGGTGTCACCGCGGCGGCCGGCACCATCTTCTTCTCGTTCATCGGTCTCGACGCCGTCTCGACAGCCGGGGACGAGGTGAAGAATCCACAGAAAACCATGCCGCGAGCCATCATTGCCGCACTCGTCGTGGTGATCGTCTTCTACCTCGTCGTTGCGGTCGCGGCGTTGGGCACACAGCCGTGGACAGCATTCGCCGGGCAGGAAGAAGCCGGGTTGGCCGAGATTCTCCGAAATGTGACCGGACGGGCATGGCCGGCCACGATTCTGGCGGCGGGCGCGGTGATCTCGATCTTCTCGGTGACTCTGGTGACGATGTACGGGCAGACGCGCATTCTGTTCGCCATGGGCCGAGACGGGATGCTGCCCAAGGCGTTCGCGAAGGTCAGTCCCCGGACTCACACCCCCGTCAACAACACGATCGTCGTCGCGGTGATCATCTCGATCCTCGCCGCGTTCGTTCCGCTGGACAAGTTGGCCGATCTGGTGTCGATCGGAACGCTCGTCGCGTTCATCGTCGTGGCGATCGGCGTGATCGTCCTGCGCCGGACGATGCCCGACCTCGAGCGTCCGTTCAAGGTGCCGGGCTACCCGGTGACACCGATCCTGTCCATCGCCGCGTGCATCTACATCCTGTCCGGCTTGCGGTGGACCACATGGTTCTGGTTCGGGCTCTGGCTCGCCGTGGTTCTCGCGTTCTACTTCCTGTGGGGTCGGCATCATTCGGCGCTTCGATCGGTCGGAAAGGACGCAGAATGAGCGTGCTGATCGCGTTCGCGCCCGGCAAGGGAAGTGTCGGTGCCCTCGATCTCGGTGCGCAACTGGCGCGATCCCTGACCACGAACATCGACGTGGCAACCGTGGTTCCCAAGCCGTGGTCGACGCCGTCGATGGCCCGGGTCGACGCCGAGTTCGCGGACTGGGCGGCGTCGACGGCCACCGAGTCGGAGGCGAAAGCCCGCCACTACTTGGAGGAACGCGCACCCGATGTCGCCGCGTCGTTCCACCGGATGTCGCACCGCTCGGTGTCCACTGCATTGACCGAGGCCGCGGAGACCACCGGGGCGTCGATCCTGGTTCTGGGTTCCTCGGGGGACGGTGCTCTCGGGCAAGTCGTCGTCGGTTCCACCGCGGACAAGTTGCTCCATTCCTCGCCGGTCACCGTCGCGTTGGCCCCGCGCGGCTACCGCATTCGAGATCGGGCCGTCCTGACGCGGATCACGTGCGCGTTCTCGGGCGACAGTGAGGCCACCCGCGTCGTCGGGCCCACAGCGGAGTTGGCCCGCGACACCGGTGTGCCACTTCGCTTGGCCTCGTTCGTCGTTCGCGGGGCAACGATGTATCCGCCCGAGATCGGGCTGCGAGCCGAGGACGACGTAGCGGCCGAGCTCGCCCGAGGACTGAGCGAGGCGCTGACCGCGGCGGTGGACGACGCTGTCGCGGTGGGGTTACCGGCCGACCGCGTCGACACCGAGTTGGCCACCGCGGGCAGTTGGCGAGAAGCACTCGACGAACTGCACTGGCAGGACGGCGAAGTGCTGACCATCGGATCGTCCGGGCCGTTGGGTCCGATCGCTCGGGTGTTCCTCGGTTCACGGGCAACGAAGATCATTCGGCACTCGCCCGTACCGATTCTGGTGTTGCCGCGCCGGTGAGTGCCCGCTACCCGTTCAGCGCCAGCACCGACAGCAACTCGTACGCGACATGGGCCGCCGCGATGCCGGTGATATCGGCGTGGTCGTATGCGGGTGCGACTTCCACGATGTCGGCACCGACCACGTTGAGCCCCACGAGACCGCGCAGCGTGTTGAGCAACTCGCGTGAGGTCATCCCGCCGGCCTCGGGTGTGCCGGTGCCCGGAGCATGCGCGGGATCGAGAACGTCGATGTCGACCGAGACGTAGACCGGGCCACCGTCGAGGCGACGACGCATACGCTCGACGATGCTGGCCACGCCGTCGACCTCGTAGTCGTCGGAGCGAATCACCTGGAAGCCGAGAACCCGGTCGTCCTCGAGGTCCTGCTCACTGTAGAGAGGGCCGCGGATACCGATGTGCTGGGAGCGTTCGAGGTCGATGAGCCCTTCCTCGCTGGCTCGTCGGAACGGCGTCCCGTGTGTGTACGGCGCACCGAAATACGTATCCCAGGTATCGAGGTGGGCGTCGAAGTGCAACACCGCAATCGGCCCGTGATCACGCGCGAGCGAACGCAGGATCGGGAGCGCGATGGTGTGGTCTCCGCCGAGAGTCAGCACCGAAGAGCCGTCGGCACGCAGGTTCGTCACGGCATCGTGCACGGTCTGCAGCGCTTCGGTGATGTCGAACGGATTGACCCCGATGTCGCCGAAGTCGGCTACCTGTTGGCGTGCGAACGGCGAGACCTGCAGGGCAGGGTTGTACGGCCGCAACAGTTTCGACGCCGCACGGATGTGGCCGGGTCCGAAGCGCGCACCCGGCCGGTAGCTCACCCCCGAATCGAACGGCACGCCGAGAATCGTCACGTCTGCCCGCGACACCTCGTCGAGCCGGGGGAGTCGCGCGAATGTCGTCGGTTCGGCGTAACGGGGGACCTTGGTGGCGTCGAGCGGGCCGACCGGGGTGTGTTCCGGGTTGTTCGCATTCATCGAGATGTCCCTCCGCAGTCGAGCGCCCGGCCGTCGAAAGGTCGACCATGTCGCTCGGCAAGCGTTACTCTGATGCTCGGTCTTGTCAACACAAGTTTCCTGAAAGGCGAAAAGGGTGTCTTCAGCCGCGCAGGTCGACGTCGACGCGCCACGGATCGGTGCGCGCCTGAAGGAGGCGCGCCTGAAGAAGCGGCTCACGCTCGACGCGCTCGCCTACACCTGCGGGGTCACCAAGGGGTATCTGTCCAAGCTCGAGCGCGATCAGGTGAACGCATCGGTTGCGTCCCTGGTTCGAGTGTGCGCCGCGCTCGACGTACCGGTCGGCTCGCTGTTCGACGACGCACCCGTCGGCGAAGTGGTACGCGCACAGTCGTTGCCGCGCATCATGTTCGGTGGAGTACAGATGACCGAGTATCTGCTGACGCCGGTAGGGGAGCGTCGCGTCCAGGTGTTGTTGGGGCATATCGAACACGGCGGCGGGAGTGGGTCCGAGGCGTACACGCTGCCGCTCGACGTGAGCTTCGTGTACGTGATCGACGGCGAGCTCCGGGTGATCTTCGACGCCGATCCTGGCGCGGACTTGGGCGGGGACGACATCTCTCTCGGGGCGGGGGACGCCTTCACGTTCTCGCCGCGCCGTCGGCACAGTTTCCGCAGCGACAGCAGCGGTGGAGCGCGAGTGTTGTGGGTGCTGGCACCAGCCCTGCCCGAAGAATTGCCGATCGGAAAGCCGGGGTTGCATCGGTGACGAACACCGTCTCGCTCTATCAGGGGCCGGAGGATTCCGGCGATGTCGAGTCGAACCTGACGGCACTCGATGCTGCGGCTGCGGCTGCCGCGGCGGCAGGTGCATCGATCCTGGTCACTCCGGAGATGTCGGTCAGCGGTTACGACATCGGTGAACTCGTCGTCGACCGTGCCGAACCGTTCGACGGGCCGATCTTCGGGAGGGTCGCACAGATCGCCCGTGCTCACGGCGTCGCGATCGTGTACGGATATCCCGAACGCAGCGGCGAGTCGGTGTACAACGCCGTTCAGGTCGTCGACGCGACCGGTACGTCACTGGCGCGTTACCGCAAGACGCACCTGTTCGGTGAGCTCGATCGTGCCCACTTCACCCCAGGCCAGGAGTTGGTGGTGCAGTTCGACTTCGAAGATCTGCGCTGCGGTCTGCTCACCTGTTACGACGTCGAATTTCCGGAGACCGTCCGCGCGCACGCCGACGCGGGTACGCAATGGTTGATCGTCCCGACCGGTCTGATGTCGCCGTTCGAGATCATCGCAACCCACGTGGTTCCCACGCGGGCCTACGAGAGCCAGGTGTTCGTCACCTACGTCAACCGCTGTGGCACCGAGTCGAGCCTGACCTATTGCGGCCTGACGTGCGCCGTTGCTCCCGATGGCACCGACATCGCCAGAGCCGGTGTGCACGAGCAACTGTTGACGGTGCACTTGGACCCCGCCGACCTCGACAGGTCCCGAGCGATCAACACCCACCTTTCCGACCGACGTCCGGATCTGTATCGGACGGCACCTCGTCCCGCAGGGACCGCAGGCCCGGTACGAGCCGAGCAGGAGAACGACAGATGACCACACCCGTCACCCCGGACAGCGCGATCGAGCCCGAGGACGAACAACCGCTCACCATGTTCGGGCCGGACTTTCCGTTCGCCTACGACGATTACCTCGCCCACCCGGCCGGCCTGGGTAGCGTTCCCGACGCCGCACTCGGTACCCGAGTCGCGGTGGTCGGCGGCGGACTCGCAGGAATGGTCGTGGCCCGCGAGTTGCTTCGGCTCGGCCTGGAACCGGTTGTCTACGAATCGGATCGAATCGGCGGCCGCATGCGATCGGTGCCGTTCGAGGGGCATCCGGGTGTGGTCGCCGAAATGGGCGCGATGCGGTTTCCGCCGTCCTCGACCGCGTTGTTCCACTACCTCGACTCCGTCGGGCTCGAGACGACACCGTTCCCGAACCCGTTGGCCGAGGCGACCCCCAGTACGGTGATCGATCTCAAGGGCACCAGCCACTACGCCCGCAGGCTCGAGGATCTCCCGCCGATCTTCGCCGAGGTCGCCGACGCATGGAACAGAACGCTCGAGGAGCACGCCGAACTGATTCCGCTGCAGCGTGCCATCCGCAGGCGGGACGCGGCCGAGATCAAGCGCATCTGGAACGAACTGATCGTGAAATTCGACGATCAGACCTTCTACGGATTCCTCGCTGCGTCCGAGCATTTCTCGTCGTTTCGCATGCGAGAGTTGTTCGGCCAGGTCGGTTTCGGAACAGGAGGTTGGGACACCGACTATCCCAACTCCATTCTCGAGATCCTTCGTGTCGTCATCACCGCAGCCGACGATCACCACCGCGGCATAGTCGGCGGGTCACAGCAGCTGCCGATGCGGTTGTGGACCGACACACCCGCGGACCTGGCGCACTGGCCGGCGGGTACGTCGGTGTCCTCGGTGAACGGCGGCACCACGATGCCGCGCGTCACCGAGATCAGGCGCACCGGGGGCGGCACCACGATCCACGACGACCGAGGAAACATCCGTACGTACGCGGCTGCGGTCGTGACCGCGCAGAGTTGGATGTTGCTCAGCAACATCAGGTGCGACGACGATCTGTTCCCGATCGACCACTGGACCGCCATCGAACGTACCCACTACATGGGGTCGACGAAGGTCTTCGCACTCGTCGATCGGCCGTTCTGGAAAGACAAGGACCCGGTGACCGGGCGTGATCTGGTCAGCATGACGCTGACCGACCGGATGAGCCGCGGCACATACCTTCTCGATCAGGGCGAAGGAAAGCCGGGGCTGATCTGCCTGTCCTACACCTGGTCCGACGACTCGCTCAAACTGCTGGCTCTCGATCCCACCGAACGCATGAACATCATGTTGCGATCCCTCGAAGAGATCTACCCGGGTGTCGACTTTCGCAGCCACATCATCTCGACTCCGGTGACGCTGTCCTGGGAGACCGAGCGCGACTTCATGGGTGCGTTCAAGGCCAACCTGCCGGGGCACTACCGCTATCAGGAAAGACTGTTCACCCACTTCGTGCAGGACGAACTCGAACCCCGACACCGTGGCATCTTCCTTGCCGGCGACGACATCTCGTGGACCGCCGGTTGGGCGGAGGGCGCGATTCACACAGCACTGAACGCGGTGTGGGGCGTCGTACATCACCTGGGTGGCATCTCGGCACCGGACAACCCGGGCCCGGGGGACGTCTTCGACACCATCGCGCCGCTTCGACTGGGCGACTAACGCTTCGCTGCAGCCGATCGAGGTGGGCGTTCGTCGAACACGAACAGTGCCAGCGCGACGATCAGCATGACGGCCACCACCCAGATCGCGCGCAGAGCGAACAGCTCCACCGACACTGCGCCGAGTACAGCGCCGCCGAGAAACCCGGCGATGACCGTGCCGAACCGCCGAGCCCTGATCCCCGCCTCCCGATCATGCTCGACCACACGATGAAACGCCGCCATGGCCATGGTGCGGAGGTTGCCGGTCGTCATCGTCGTGTTGAACGGCGAATCCACCAACACCCGAAAGGTCGTCACCTGCACGCCCGCGACATGCGCGAGGATGACCGACACCACCGCATCGGGAACCGTTGCCGGCAGAAACCCGACGATCACCAGAACCAGGATCTCGTAGCAGAGCACGGCCCGCACCGGCCTGCGCACGATCCTCTCGATCGCAGGCAACGCGATGAACTCGGCCGTCATGACACCCAGAACGAACGCCGTCAACGGCGGCAGGAACACCAGCGCCTCCACCCAACGCCCGCCCGCCACGTCCACGCCGAGCAGCACCACGTTGCCGGTCTGGGCACCGGCGAACACACCGCCGCGAGTGACGTAGGTGTACGCATCCAGAAATCCGCCCACTGCCGCCAGCAGCACTCCGAGCCGAACCGACTTCGCGGTGGCGACGGAGATCTGGGGTTCAGGACGAGGGGTGGTCATCGCGAAATCCTGACACAGAGGGGCGCTCTCATGCCGCGAGTAGGGAGAGCAACAATTCCGCACGCACCCGCGCCGACGTCAGATCCACCCCCAGCAATTCCTCGCATCGTGTGATGCGGTTGCGCAAGGTGTGACGATGCACCGACAGGTGGGCAGCGGCGGTTTCCCAGTGCCCGTTGGCCTCCAGGAACGCCCGAAGCGAACCCACCAGATCCGCGGTGTGAGTGCGGTCGTACTCGGCCAGGACGGCGATGGTGACGGCAGCCATGGCACGCAACGACTCCCGAACCGGTTCCGACGCCAGCAGCATCGACCCGGTGAAATGGACGACCCGATCACCGGGACCGGCCGCCGCGCACGCGAGCCGCGCTTGTCTCAGCGCGGTGGGGGCCTCGGTGATGTGCATGTCGGTGCCGACCCCCGCACACACCGAACGGGGAAGAGAATTCATCAGCCGCGCAACGAAATTCGCGTCGCCGCCGGGTAGCAGCATCTCGGCGCCGTCGTCGGTGGACCTGACGAACGTCGGCCGTGCGTGGGCGCGGAACTGAGCATCGACGGCATCGGCGATGGAACCCGTCCGCCCCGTCGCGCCGCGGAGAACCACCACGGTGATGCGTGAGTCGTCGTCGGCCGCATCGGCGAGATAGCTCGGTGCCTGCGTGTCACCGGGGGACAGGAGATGCCCGTCGAGGAGAAGTCCGAGCGCACGCGAGTTGAGGGCCGTCTGCTCCGCGCGCAGCCGCGCAGGCTTTTCCAGTTCGAGGGTTATCAGCGACACCGCATGCCCGAGCAATATCTGCTCGACTCCCGTCACGGGCCCCTTCGTGCGAATCGCGAGGAAGCTCGGCGCACTGGCGGTGATCGGTACCGAGTGCAGGCTCACGGTGCGGCCCGGCTCGCTCACCGATACCGTCGCGGGTGACGACGACGGACGGATACTGGCGGCGATCTCGCGGGCCTGCGCGATCAGATCCGCCGCGTCGACCGGATGAAATGACTCGGTGCGATGTCCGATGAGCGCGACGGAGGTGGACGTGGCGACCGCCAATTCGCGCACGATCGCGTCGACGCCGCCGTGCAGTGCGGCGCGGGTGATGCGGCTCTGCACCGACGCCGCCCGCAGGACTTCCTCGTACTCCTGCTCGGCGATGCGTGTGGTGACCGCCCGAATGACCGCGGCGAAAGGAGTGTCGTAGGGAACCTCGACGACGGGTAGCCCGACCTCGTCTGCCGCGTCGAGAAGTTCTCGTGGAATCACGCTGTGCGAGAGACCGGTTCCGAATCCGAGGCAGGCAACCCCTGCCGTTCGAAGGGTGCGGACGTACTGCGCGAGTGCGGGACCGCCGGAGTCGAAGCCGAGACCTGTCGTGAGGATCAGCTCGCCGCCGGACAACCACGGACTCGGATCGGTGAGCTCGGTCGCCTGCGCGAAGGTGATGGCGGCACCGCTGCGTTCGGGCCCGCCGCGATGACTCAGCCGGAGGTCGCGTTGTCTCAACAACCAGGAAATCTGCACACTCACCTGTCGCACTGTAATCGTGCCTGACGAAATGGCGTGTGCTTCTGCACCTGAATGTACGTATCGGCAGTCTCCGGTCGACCCTCGCGGTCGCATACTTGCTGCACAGAGACCAACCCGAAAGGTGCGACCATGGCTTCGATCGAATACCGACTTCCGCAGGAGCGCAGGATCGTCACCGCGTTCCCCGGCCCGAAATCGTCGGCTCTGGCCGAGCGCCGCAAGGCCGTCGTCGGTGCAGGCGTCGCATCGACGCTGCCGGTGTACGTGGCCGACGCGGACGGCGGCGTCGTGGTCGACGTCGACGGCAATTCGTTGATCGACCTCGGTGCCGGTATCGCCGTGACGACCGTCGGTGCGTCGAATCCGGCTGTCGTTGCCGCCGTGCAGGATCAGGTCGCTCACTTCACGCACACCTGCTTCATGATCGCGCCCTACGAGGGATACATCGCGGTCGCCGAGAAGTTGGCCGAACTCACGCCGGGAGATCACGACAAGCGCACCGTCCTGTTCAACAGTGGTGCCGAGGCCGTCGAGAACGCAGTCAAGATCGCCCGGCACGCCACCGGCCGCTCGGCCGTGGTCGTGTTCGACCACGCGTATCACGGCCGCACGAACCTGACGATGGCTCTGACCTCGAAGTCGATGCCGTACAAGAGTGGATTCGGCCCGTTCGCTCCCGAGGTCTATCGAGTTCCGATGTCGTACCCGTTCCGTGAAGGACTCGGTGCCGACGGATCGGCCGTCACCGGTGCACAGGCCGCCGCCCGTGCGATCTCCATGATCGAAAAGCAGGTCGGCGCAGACAATCTCGCGGCCATCCTGATCGAGCCGATCCAGGGTGAGGGCGGCTTCGTCGTGCCGGCGGACGGCTTCCTGCCTGCGCTGACCGAGTGGGCGCGCAAGCACGATGTCGTGTTCATCGCCGACGAGGTGCAGTCCGGATTCACTCGCACCGGTGCCTGGTTCGCCAGCGAGCACGAGGGCATCGTGCCGGACCTGATCACCATGGCCAAGGGCATCGCGGGCGGTATGCCACTGGCCGCGGTGACGGGCCGGGCAGATCTGATCGACGCCGTGCATCCCGGTGGGCTCGGCGGCACCTACGGAGGCAATCCCGTCGCATGCGCCGCTGCGCTGGCATCGATCGAACAGATGGAGACCCTCGACCTCAACGCCCGCGCTCGCGACATCGAACGCATCGTCGTCGATCGGCTCACGGCGTTGATGCCGGAGGTGGGGATCATGGGTGAGGTTCGAGGCCGTGGGGCCATGCTTGCCGTCGAGCTCGTCGTGCCGGGTGGACGTGAGCCGAACCCCGAGGCCACCAAAGCCGTTGCCGCTGCGGCACTCGCGGCAGGCGTGATCGTGTTGACGTGCGGAACCTACGGCAACGTCATCCGCCTGCTTCCGCCGCTGGTGATCTCCGACGAGTTGCTCGACGACGCACTCACGGTGCTCGAGAACGCACTGCGCGACGCTTCGAAGGGACTCTGACATGGCCATCGAGCAGCTGTTGTCCTCGCTGCCCACCGACCTGTGGCTCGGTGGAAAGCAGACCCCCGCGCAGTCGGGCGCGCGATTCGCCGTCCTGAATCCCGCCACCGGTGAGGAACTGACCACCGTCGCCGACGCAGGCGCGGCCGACGGCATCGCGGCCCTCGATCTCGCTGCCGCGGCGCAACCGGAGTGGGCGGCAACGCCTGCACGGGAGCGAGCCGAAATTCTGCGGCGCGCCTTCGTCCTGTTGCAGGAACGTGCAGCCGATTTCGCTCTGCTGATGACCCTGGAAATGGGAAAGTCGTTGGCGGAAAGTCGCGGTGAAGTCAACTACGGCGGTGAATTCCTGCGCTGGTTCAGCGAGGAAGCGGTCCGGATCGGCGGCCGGTACACCCCTGCGCCCGCCGGTAACGGCCGAATCCTGGTCACCAAGATGCCGGTCGGCCCGGTACTCGCGATCACTCCGTGGAACTTCCCGCTGGCCATGGGAACTCGCAAGATCGGTCCCGCGCTCGCAGCGGGTTGCACCGTCATCGTCAAGCCGGCCGAGGACACCCCACTGACGATGCTCCTGCTCGGTCAGGTGTTCGCCGACGCCGGATTGCCCAGCGGTGTGCTGTCGGTGCTCCCGGCCTCGGACGCTGCATCCGTCACCGGTCCGCTGATGGACGACCCCAGACTGAGGAAGGTCACCTTCACCGGATCGACCGGAGTGGGAAAGCTGTTGGTGCGCAATGCAGCCGACCGACTGCTCCGGACATCGATGGAGCTCGGCGGCAATGCGCCGTTCATCGTCTTCGAAGACGCGAACATCGATGCCGCCGTCGACGGAGCGATGCTGGCCAAGATGCGCAACGGCGGCGAGGCGTGCACTGCAGCAAACCGTCTGTACGTGGCCGAGCCCGTTCGCGAGGAATTCACCGAGAAGCTGACCGCGAGAATCGCAGCACTGACGGTCGGCCCCGGTGATCGCGACGGTACCGACATCGGACCACTCATCAACGACAAGCAGCGACGGACGGTGTCGGCACTCGTCGACGATGCCGTTGCCAAGGGCGCCCGCATCCGCACCGGCGGATCGGTGCCCGACGGTCCCGGGTTCTTCTTCACACCCACTGTGCTCGACCGCATCCCGGCCGACGCAAACCTGTTGCGCGACGAGATCTTCGGGCCGGTTGCCGCCATCGTCGGATTCGAGACCGAGGACGAGGCCGTCGCCGCGGCCAACGACACCCGGTACGGATTGGTGGCCTATTTCTACACCGAGAGCCTCGATCGGGCTCTGCGGGTCTCGGCTGCTCTCGACACCGGCATGGTGGGGGTCAACCGGGGTGCCATCTCCGACGCCGCGGCCCCCTTCGGCGGTGTGAAGGAGTCGGGCTTCGGACGAGAGGGCGGCTCGGAAGGGATCGAGGAATACCTCGAGACCAAGTACATCGCGCTGCAGTAGATCGACGGTGCAGTAGATCGGCGGTGCAGTAGATCGCAGCGGTGCGCTCCACTCCTGAGCCTAGCGCGGTGCATGCGCTGCCGGGTGGAGCGCACCGGGCGTGCGGTCCCTATTCTCGGGCGGCCGCAATTCGCTTCTCGGCCAGTCGGTCCGCGGCTGCTCCGAGCAGGATCCCTTCGCTGCGTGCCATGGCGAATATGCCGGCGACGGTAGTACGGATCTGTCCGATCGTTGCCATCACCTCGGCCGAATTTCGTCCGCGCAGTTCACCTTCCACCTGAATCAAGCCGCCGGCGTTGGCCACGTAGTCCGGTACCCAGACGATGCCTCGGGCGGCCAGCAGCGATTCGACGTCGGGCGTGAGTAGTTGATTGTTCGCGGCACCGCACACGATGGACGCCGACAGTCGGTTCACCGAGGACGCGTCGAGCGTTGCTCCCATGGCGCACGGGGCGTACACATCGATGTCGGCTCCGATGATGTCGGTTCCGATCGTGACGCCGGGGAAGTCCTGGGCGATCCGTTCGAGGGCGGGTTCGTAGGAGTCGCTCACGAGCACGTCGGCACCCGCTCCGCGCAGGAGTGCCACCAGGTTGTAACCCACCTTGCCTGCGCCTTCGACACCTACTCGTCTGCCGGTCAGATCGTCGGAGCCCCAGGTCGATTCGGCTGCTGCCAGCAGGGAGAGATAGACCCCCAGGGCCGTCTGTGGACCGCTGTCGCCGGTGCCGCCCGCGGTGGTGTTCTTACCGACGACGTAGGCCGTTTCTTCGGCGACGATATCGAGGTCGTCGCTGTTGGTGCCGACGTCGCCTGCCGTGACGTACGTGCCGCCGAGCGATTCGACGAACCGGCCGTAGGCCTCGAGCAATGTCGGGGTCTTGATGACGGTCGGGTCGCCGATGATGACTGCCTTCCCGCCGCCCAGATTCACCCCTGCGACAGCCGCCTTGTAGGTCATCCCGCGGGAGAGTCTCAATACATCGGTCACGGCGTCCTGCTCGCTTGCGTAGGGGTAGAAGCGAGTTCCGCCGAGTGCCGGTCCCAGCACGGTCGAGTGAATCGCGATGATCGCGCGCAGACCGGTGTCTCGATCGTGGCAGAACACCACGCGCTCGTGCGCGGAGTCGGATGGCATGTCGGGCCGGTCGAAGACACCGGGTGCGGCCGGTGCCGAAGCCGAATTCGCGGTCTGGGCAACAGAAGAGCGATGTCGAGTGGGTGTGACGGCAGAGTGGTCGGCAACGACGGACACAGTCGGTCTCTTTCGGTCAGGGGATGGGAGCAGATGCAGCGGCTACCCGGATGTCTTGTCCGTCACAGGGTGTCGTGCACGACGCAGACCGGTCAACCGGCATCGCTCGGACCGTGCAGATTGCGTGATGCGGTCGGTATCGGCCCGACGGGGATGGTCGGGGTGCTCAGCGGCGGCCGTCGTCGGCGAGCTGTTCGAGCAACGGCTTGGTTCGGTACTGAATCAGCTCGGACATGGCAATCGACATGTTGGTCCGCTCGACGCCAGGAATGTCGAGGATCAGGCCTGCTATGCGGTACAGGTCGTCGGCGTCGACCGCCGCAATGCGGATGTGCATGTCCGCGGCGCCGGACAGGCCGAACACCTCGAGTACCTCGGGGATCGTGCGGAGGTGTTCGGTGACCGCTGCCAACGTGTGCTGATTGACCTGAGCGGTCACGAAGGCTTGCAACGGACGTCCTAGCGACTTCGGCGGAATGCGGTGATCGATGGGGGTGAGAGACCCCTTGTCGTCCCACCGCCCGAGGCGTGCCTGGACGGTGTTGCGGGACAGGCCCAACGTGGTGGCGAGTTCGACGCCGGTGGCTCGAGGCTTGGCGCAGAGGGCGAGGAGGAGTCGGGCGTCGGTCTTGTCGAGATCGGTCATTGCGCACTTCCTGTAGCTCGGTCGTTACCCGATATTGTGCACACTGCGTAATTCTGAAGTCATCACTTGTGCACGCTGGGCGTCGGTGGTGTCCTTGTGAAGGACATCACATCACGACGGAGAGTGCCACGGACATGAACACCACCTCGCTGATACAGCTGATCAAGGAATCCGGAACGGTGGTCCGCAACGAGACGTATTCACCTCTGGTCGCGGACATCGACACGGCTGCGATGAAGGAGATCTATCGCGATCTCGTGGTCGTCCGGCGCATCGACGCCGAGGCCACCGCGCTGCAGCGGCAAGGCGAGTTGGGGCTGTGGGCTCCGTTGCTCGGACAGGAAGCGGCGCAGGTCGGCTCGGCCCGCGCACTCGACTCCGAGGACTTCGTGTTCGCCAGCTACCGCGAGCACGGGGTGGCTTACTGCCGCGGAGTCGATCCCACTCGGATGCTCCGTTTCTGGCGGGGATCGACCCTATCGGGATGGGACCCGTACGAATATCGAATGACGACGCCGGCGATCATCGTCGGTTCGCAGGGTCTGCACGCGACCGGATACGCGATCGGCATGCAGCTCGAGGGTGCCGACGGCGCGGCCATCACCTACTTCGGAGACGGAGCGACCAGCCAGGGCGATATCTCGGAGGCTCTCGGGTTCGCGGCCAGTTTCCATGCACCGGTGGTGTTCTTCTGCCAGAACAACCAGTGGGCGATCTCCGAACCGGTCACCGTGCAGACCAAGTCCACGATCGCGGCACGCGGTGAGGGATTCGGCATCCCATCGGTACGGGTCGACGGAAACGACGTCCTCGCGGTGCTGGCCGTGACCAGAGCAGCGCTGGCCCGCGCCCGTGAGGGCAGCGGCCCGACGCTCATCGAAGCCGTCACCTACCGCATGGGGCCGCACACCACGTCCGACGACCCGACGAGGTATCGATCCGGGGCCATGGACGACGAGTGGCGTGCCAAGGATCCGATCGACCGAATCGAGAAGCTGCTCAGACGAATCGGCGTGTTCGACGACGAGTTCGTGGCATCGGTCCAGCGGACGGCGGACGACGTCGCCGCCGATCTGCGACGTGGATGCGTCGAGACCGTCGAACCCGCGGCGATGACGGTGTTCGACAACGTCTACGCCGACCCACACTCTCTGCTCGACGACGAGCGGGCCCAATTCGCCTCCTACCAAGCTGGATTCGAAGGAGTCACGTCATGACCACCCTGGAACGGCCCACCAGCCTGCCGCTCGGCAAAGCCATCAATGCCGGCCTGCGTCGCGCTATGGAAAACGACCCCAAGGTGTTGCTGATGGGCGAGGACATCGGCAAGCTCGGTGGCGTCTTCCGCATCACCGACGGCCTGCAGAAGGACTTCGGGCCCGGCCGAGTACTGGACATGCCGCTGGCCGAATCGGGCATCATCGGTACCGCTGTGGGCCTGGCGATGCGCGGATTCCGTCCCGTGTGCGAGATCCAGTTCGACGGCTTCATCTACCCGGCGTTCGATCAGATCGTGTCGCAGGTGGCCAAGCTGCACTATCGCACGAGCGGAAATGTCAAGATCCCGATGACCATCCGGGTGCCCTACGGCGGCGGAATCGGTGCAGTGGAACATCATTCGGAATCGCCGGAGGGCTACTTCGCCCAGACCGCCGGACTGCGCGTGGTGACCTGCAGCAACGCCGCCGACGGCTACTCGATGATCCAGCAGGCCATTGCCAGCGACGATCCCGTGCTGTTCTTCGAACCCAAACGTCGATACTGGGAGAAGAGTCCGATCGACCTCGGTGTCGACGATCTCGACACCGCCTTCCCGCTGCATCGGGCGCGGGTGGTCACCGAGGGCACCGACATCACACTGGTGGCCTACGGACCGTTGGTGTCCACTGCCCGTAAGGCAGCCGAAGTTGCTGCACACGAGGGTATCTCGATCGAGGTCATCGATCTGCGGTCGCTGTCGCCGATCGACTTCGAGACCGTCGAAGCGTCGGTGCGTAAGACCGGACGGCTCGTCGTCACACACGAGGCACCGGTCTTCATGGGCCTCGGCTCGGAGATAGCCGCTCGCATCTCCGAGCGGTGCTTCTACAACCTCGAAGCGCCGGTGCTGCGGGTCGGTGGATTCGGAACGCCGTACCCGGCGTCGAAGCTCGAGAAGTTCTATCTTCCCGACGTCGACCGGATCCTCGACGCAGTGGACCGCTGCCGTTCCCACTGAGCTGCCGTTTCGCCCCGATCACATCCTCCGCCGATACCGACCGAACAGGATTCGACGATGTCCACCATCAAGAGTTTTCCGCTGCCCGACCTGGGGGAGGGCCTCACCGAGGCCGACCTGTTGACCTGGCTCGTCGCGGTCGGTGACACCATCGAACTCAACCAGAACATCGCCGAGGTCGAGACGGCCAAGGCTGCGGTGGAATTGCCTTCTCCGTTCGCCGGTATCGTTGCTGCCCTGCATGTTTCCGAGGGCGACACGGTGGAGGTCGGAGTGCCGATCATCGACATCAGAGTCGGCGGTGACGACGAACCGGTCGCTACCGATCCAGAGCAGTCCGTTTCCCCGATTCAGACCACGTCGTCCGGGGAGGACGAGGACGAGCGCGTCCCGGTCCTCGTGGGTTACGGCGTCGCGAAGGAAGGCTCGAGCCGACGCGGTGGCCGCGTCGACACACCCGCGGCGTCCGCGCCGAACGAGCAGAATGGAAAGCCGCTTGCGGCCCCACCGGTACGAAAGATGGCCAAGGACAACGGCATCGATCTGAACGAGCTGCCCGCGAGTGGACGCCACGGCGACGTCACCCGTCAGGACGTGGAGTCGTACCTGCAGAGCGGGTCGGATGTGCGGAGTGACACCGATGTGCAGACTGACACCGACGTGCAGCTCGAGACCGAGGCGCAGCAGTCGGGATCCGGGCGGACCGGTCGAGAGGAGCGCACTCCGATCAAGGGTGTACGCAAGCACACCGCCGAGGCCATGGTGCGAAGTGCGTTCACTGCACCTCACGTCACCGAATTCGTGACCGTCGACGTGACCGAGACGCTCGAACTCCTCGAGTCGCTGCGGTCCTTCACACACTTCCGGGACGTGCGTCTGACACCGTTGGCTCTGGTGTCCAAAGCCGTTCTCGTCGCGCTGAAATCGAATCCGTCGCTGAACTCGAGCTGGGACGAGGTTGCGCAGGAGATCGTGACCAAGTACTACGTCAACCTCGGCATCGCGGCGGCGACACCCCGCGGATTGATGGTGCCCAACATCAAGAACGCACACGAGCTCTCTCTGGTGGACATCGCGCGTGCCCTGGCCGACCTGACGCGTATCGCGAAGGAGGGCAAGAGCAGTCCGGCCGATCTGGCCGACGGCACCATCACCATCACCAACGTGGGGGTGTTCGGAGTCGACGCAGGCACGCCGATCCTCAACCCGGGCGAGGCGGCCATCCTGTGCTTCGGGTCCATCCGTCGCACGCCATGGGAACACAACGGCGAGATCGCGTTACGGTCGGTGACGACACTGTCGCTCTCGTTCGATCATCGACTGGTCGACGGCCAACAAGGGTCGGAATTCCTCGCCCTCGTCGGTCGTCTGCTGACTCACCCGATCGATCTGATCGCGCTCGGCTGACCGCGGCGGCGCGGTGTGAATGCCGCCGGGGTTCAGTGCACCGGTTGCGCCGACACGGCCTCGTCCCGATCGCTGCTTGCCTGTGCTCGAATGAAGAACGACGCAGCCACCGCGACCAGTGACACCGCCCCACCGCATAGGAATGCGGTGTGGATGCCTGCCTCGGAACCACCCACCTGCGTTGCCCCGTCGGAGATTCGGGCCGCTGCGGTGTTCGACATGACGGTGACGAACAACGCGGTTCCTGCGGCTCCGGCCAGCTGCTGCACGGTGTTGAAGATTGCGCTGCCGTGCGAGTACAGGCGGGTGGGAAGGGATCCGAGCGAGGAGGTCATCAGCGGAGTCATGATGAGCGCGAGCCCCGCCGAGAGCAGCATGTGGATACCGACGACCAGCGGTAGTGCCGACTGTGCGTCCAGCACCGTCATCGACCACAACGCGGCGCTCACCACCATGGCTCCGGGAATGACCAACGGGCGCGGCCCGATTCGGTCGAAGATGCGGCCGACGAAGGGTGCGAGCAGACCCATCAGCAATCCGCCGGGCAGAAGCATCAGGCCGGTTGCAAGGGTGTCGAGTCCGCGCACGTTCTGCAGATACATCGGCAGGAGGATCAGGGCACCGAACAGGGCCATCATCGAGATCGCGATCATGCCGAGTCCGATGCTGAAGGTGGGGGTGCGGAACGGACGCATGTCCAGCAGCGCGCCGCCGCGTTCCTGGCGGGCGATCTGCCGCAGCACGAAGACGACGAGTGCGATCACTCCCACCACCAACGGCAACCAGACCGGTACGACGGACTCCTCGGCAGAATGACCGAGGCTGCTCAGGCCGTAGACGATGCCGCCGAACGCCAAGGCGGACAACACGACCGACGTGGGATCGAACGAGGGCCGCCCCGTCTCGGTCACGTTCTTCACCAGTGTGGTTCCGATGCCGAACGCGACGAGCGCGATGGGAAGCACCAGCCAGAACATCCAACGCCAATTCAGCGAGTCGAGAATGACTCCGGAGATGGTGGGGCCGACAGCCGGTGCGACGGCGATGACGATGGAGATCACACCCATCATCGCGCCGCGCTTGTGGGCCGGGACGACGGTGAGCACTGTGGTCATGAGCAGCGGCAGCATGATCGCCGTCCCGCTGGCCTGCGTGATGCGGCCGAGCAGAAGCAGCTCGAAACCGGGTGCCGAGGCCGCAAGCAGGGTGCCGACGGTGAACAGGGTCATCGCTGTCACGAACACCTGACGCAGCGTGAAGCGTTGGAACAGGTAGCCGGTGACGGGAATGACCACCGCCATGGTCAGTAGGAATCCGGTGGTGAGCCACTGGGCCGTCGTTGCCGTGATCTCGAGGTCGACCATCAGCGTCGGGAGCGCCACGCTCATGATCGTCTCGTTGAGGATCATGACGAAGGCCGCGATGACCAATATGCCGATCAATAGCTTGCTGCCCGGCGCGAGTTGCTCGTCGGGGGTGCGGTCGGTCTCGGGTGAACTCATGTGTCGACAAACTTTCGCGTATGGGATCGAAGCGTGCAATCGTATGCAGATAGCTTCAATCATTATGACAGTGACTGTCAACTTGACGATTGCTGGTAAGTTGACAGCGAATGACGACCGCAGTCGACGGATGGACGAGGATGAGCGAACGAGTGCCGGACCTGCGAGAGCGACGTCGCCGAGACACTCGGCTCGAGATCACTCGCGCCGCACTCGAGCTGTTCGAGAAGCAGGGCTGCGCCGCGACCACGGTGGACGAGATCGCGCGCCGAGCGGGGGTGTCGCCCAGTACGTTCTTTCGCAGCTTCGCCTCGAAGGAGGAGTCCGTTCTCGGCATCGACCCTGATTTCGAGGTCGACTTCGACCAGTGGCTCGCCGCTACCGCGCCCGAGCACATCACGCTGCCTGGAATCGAAGCGTTGTACGAGCAGTCCGTCGAGCGACTGTCGACAGCGCCCGAGGAGGAGCGCGACCGACTCCTCCGCACTCGGCGACTGATCGGTATCGACGCGCATCTGCGGGCCGCAGCCTTCGCGGCCGACGCGATGACACTGTGCCGCGTCACCGATGCGGTGACCGAGCGCCTCGGCGACCACGAATCACGTTCGTATGCACGACTGTTGGTCGAAGGTGCCGGTATGGCCCTGCGCATCGCCTTCGACGACTGGGCGGTACGGATCGACGGCGGGCAGGATGCCGACCTGCTGGACATCTATCGGACGACAGTGCGCGATCTGCGACGCGTCGTCGCCGGCTGAGGTCTCACGTCGTGAGTGGAACTTCGTAGCCCAGGTCGAGTTTCCGCGCACATGGCGCGCAGCGCCTCTAGCCGAGGCGGCGGGGTGACAGATCCGCTTCGAGAAGGCCGCGCTCGGCCACATCTGCCGGAACCGGTTCTCCGCGAACGACAGCCGCGCCCACCCGGGCCAGCGCCGCGCACGTCTGGATTCCGTAGCCGCCCTGCCCGGCGCACCAGAAGAAGCCCTCGAGCTCGGGGTCGAACCCGACCACCGGGGTGCGATCGGGAACGAAGCTGCGCAGTCCGGCCCAGGACGAACGAACGTGTCGCGCAGTCAGGGTAGTCACCTCGGCGATGTCGTCGAACGCCCGCGCGATCTCCAGCTCGTCCGGACGGGCATCGCTCGGTTCGACCGCCGTCTCGTCGGCCGGCGAACACAACAGTTGTGCGCCTTCGGGTTTGATGTAGAACTTCTCGTCGATGTCGCTCAGTGTCGCCAGATTCTTTGTGTCCAGATCGTCGGGTGCGGCGACCATGAAGACCGACCTGCGCTTGGGAACCAAGCCGATGTGGCGGGCCCCGGCCATCGCACCGACGACATCCGCCCAGGCCCCTGCAGCGTTCACGACCAGTGGAGCCCGGTGAGTCGTCCCGTCCGAGGTGTGTACGTGCCACAGACCGTTCACGCGCTCGAGCTCGGTCACCGAGGCCTTGGTGTGGATCCGACCGCCCCGCTGTCGCAGCCCTCCGACGAATCCCTGATGCAGAGCATGGACGTCGACCTCCATCGAATGCGGTTCGTACAGAGCGCAATCGATCAGCTCGGGCCGGAGCGGTGGGAAGAATGTGCATGCGTCGGTGGGGGAGACCAGCTGCGCGTCGGGAGTGAGGCGACTGACGTCGGTGTACATCGCTTCGAGGGCATCGCCGCGTCCCGTGGCCGCGAATTGCAACAGCGGACGCGGAGTGAGCAAATCCGACCGGAAGCAGTCGGGTGGGTTCACCAGAAAGTCTCGGCCGGCGGTCGTCAAGGCGCGAATCGTGCTGTTGCCGTACGTCTCCAGAAACAGAGCCGCGGATCGACCGGTGGTGTGGAACGCCAACGTGGACTCACGCTCGAGCAGCGTGACACGGCGGTCGCCGGCGAGTTCGTATGCGAGTGAGACACCGCCGATGCCGCCGCCGATGACAACGACGTCCGAGAGGGCGGGCTGTTCGGTGGCGCTCATGGATGTCTCCTGTTCGGCTTCGGCGTGAACCACTGCGCTCCGGGGCCGACTGCTTCGTCGAAGATCAGCCACGTCCGCGTCGAGAGTATCCCGTCCAGCCCTTGCAACTTGTCGAGTACCAGGTGTCGCAATGCCGAGTTGTCCGGTGCGCGCACGAGGACCAAGGCGTCGAAGTCGCCGCCCATCAGGCTGACGTGTTCGACGAAGGGGAACGTGCTGAGGTCGTCGGCGACAGCCCGCCAGGAATCCTGCCGAATCGACAGTGCGACATACGCGGATGCGCCGAATCCGGCTTTCTCGTACGCGATACGGGCGGTGAAACCCTCGATCACACCTTCGTCGACAAGGCGGTCGACGCGAACGTAGGCATGTGCGCGGGAAATGTGGGTGGCCTCGGCGAGGGCCCTCATGGACATGCGCCCGTCTCGGCTCAGTTCGGTGACGATCCGTCGGTCGACGTCGTCGAGTTCGTATTCGGTCTCGCTCGGTGCCATACGTCCACTCCAGACCGATCGCGATGGAAGCTCGTGGACGAATAGTCACACAGCGAGCTTCAGTATGCCATCGGTCTGCAATCCGGTTCCTGATTTGATACTCGGTCCATTTCGACACAGTCTGTGTAGAACGCACCGACGACGAACCAGCGCAGGAGGGGACCCCATGGCCATGACCGACACGCTCGAGCACGTCACGACCTCGGTCGCACGACGCGTTCGCGAGGGACACGAGGCGGACTTCGTCGAATGGACCGACCGGGGCATCGACCTGGTGCGAACCTTCCCGGGCTTTCTCGGCGGAGGCTGGCTGCGCAGCTCGGCCGAATCCAGTGACTATCACGTGGTGTATCGATTCGAGACGCACGACCATCTCGAGGCGTGGTTGCGTTCGGAGGCGAGGCGCGATTGGCTCGGCCGTGGCCGACCGATAGCGGACGACGTTGTGACACATCGGCTTTCCGGCGTGGAGGGATGGTTCGAGCCACAGTCGAACCTGACCGACGCCGTGCGCGTCGTGGGCGGTCCGCCGCCGCGGTGGAAGCAGGCCGTGTCCATCGGTGTTGCGTTCTATGCCGTCAGCCTGTTGGTGAACCTCGTGATCACTCCACATCTGACCCACCTGAACGTGGCCCTGCGGACTGCGGTCGTAGTGATGATGTGCACTCCGCTGATGGTGTACGTGGTGATGCCGTTCGTCACCGCACGACTGCGAAAGTGGCTCGTACCGCGCGGTTGACGGCCACGGCCCTGCTCGTTGCGAGCCGAGCGGTACCCTCTGCGTCATGCGAATCGGACAGACCGCCCCGGATTTCGAGCTGCCCGATCATTCCGGTGAACGTCGTGCGCTCACCGAGCTCACGGCGTCGGGGCCGGTGGTCCTGTTCTTCTATCCGGCTGCGAACAGTCCGATCTGCACGGCCGAGGCGTGCCATTTTCGGGATCTGGGAGCGGAGTTCGGCAGGTTCGGTGCGCAGCGAGTGGGGATCAGCACCGATACCCGAGAGAAGAACCAACATTTCGCTCTGCAGAGGTCGTTCGACTTCCCGTTGCTCTCGGATTCCGACGGTGCGGTTGCCGAACAGTTCGGAGTGCGGCGCGGCGGGTGGTTCGCCCGTAGGCGTCGACTTCGGGATTTCGAGCGCGGCCACTCGAACGTGGCTCGTCGCAGTTACCTACGGCAGTTGTTGTCCGTGAAGCGGACGACGTTCGTGATCGATCGGCACCGAACGGTGCGGATGGTGGTGCAGAGCGAGCGCGGTCACGTACACGCGACCAAGGCGCTGGAGTACCTGCGGTATCTGTCGTGAGCGTCAGTCGTTGGCACCGCTGAAGAGGGCCGTGTAGACGGCGGGCTTGGTCGCTTCGGCCGAGGCATCGGTCGATGCGTCGTCGGGGTGGCTGAAGAGCGCCTCGTTCTTGTCTTTGTGTTCCATTCCCCGAGCATGCACCTCATCGGTCGCAATAGCCACTTGCCGCGCGGAACGACCGCGCTCGGCCGGTCGCGTTCGGTGGAATACTGCCCGGGTGTCCGATGAAACGTTGTTCGAAGCTCTGCGGCGTGAGCCCGATGCCGAGGCACCCAATCTGCATGCGGTCGACGCGGCAGATCGTCTGCTGCTCGATACCGTCGACGAACTGGGGGTCGACCGCACGGCACCGATTGCTGTGATCGGTGATCGCTACGGCGCTCTGACTCTGGGTGCGGCGGCCCTGGGGTTCACCGACGTGCGAGTGCACCAGGACGCTGTTACCGGCGTACGCGCTCTGGAGCTGAACGCGGCGCGTGTGTCGATGGTCGGAACGTACACCCACCACAGGCTGAGTGCGGAACTGCTCGACGGCGTCGGCACCGTGTTGATGCAGTTGCCGCGAGGTCTGGCCGAGCTCACCGAGATCGCCGAGCACATCGCGGCGCATGCTCTCCAGAACGTCGTCGTCCTGGCCGGCGGCCGAGACAAACACATGACTCCTGCGATGAACGACATCCTCGGGCGGTCGTTCGAGACCGTCACGGCGGGTCGGGGACGGCAGAAGGCGCGGGTACTGACCGCGACCGGGGCAGTGGCGTCGGAGATGACGTATCCGGTCGACAAACGAATCGATGACCTCGGCCTGACGGTCGTGGCTCACGGCGCGGTCTTCGCCGGGGCCGGCCTCGATATCGGGACGAGATTCCTACTGGGGTTCGTGCCGAAGATGGCACCTCGCGCAACCAACGCCGTCGATCTGGGGTGCGGCAGTGGAATCCTCGCGACCGAATTGGCTCGAACCAGGCCCGGTCTCGAGGTGATCGCGACGGACCGATCCGCCGCGGCCATCGCGTCGGCCGCTGCCACCGCCGAGGCGAACGGGACGACGATCTCGGTGGTGGCCGACGACGCGATGTCGACGTTCGAGTCCCGGTCGGTCGATCTGATCGTCTGCAACCCGCCGTTCCACGAGGGCGCTGCGGTACACACAGGCGGGGCAGGCAAGTTGTTCGAGGCCGCCGGACGCGTGCTGCGGCCGGGCGGACAGCTGTGGACGGTGTTCAATACGCACCTGAACTATCGTCGGGCTCTCGCCGACGCCGTCGGGCCCACCGATCCGATGGGACGCAACACCAAGTTCACCGTCACTCGCTCGGTGCGCCCGAGCGAGTGACAGTGAAGACCAGATGCGAGAGCGTCAGGTGACGGGGCCGCCGTCTTCCGGGGTGCCGTCGATCTGGCCCCTGTCGCGCCCACGATCCTCGACGAGAGTCCCTTCGACGATCTCGGCCTGACGCTGGCCTTCCGCGTAATCGATGTCGGGATCCTCGTCGGACTCCTCGATGACGTGGTCGACCAGTTCTTCGGTCAGTTCGTCGTCCGGGGTCTCGGTGATCGGGCGGTCGAGATCCTCCTCGACGGCGATGTCGGGTTCTTCTTCGCTGAGCTTGAGGTCGAGGCTCTCGCCCTCGGCTGCTTCACGGGCGGTGGTACCGAAACTGTTGGCTTCGCTCCAGTGGTCCGGGGGATCGACCACGGTGTCGCCGTCGTCGTTGCGCACCTCGTCGGAGTCGAGGCTTTCGCTTTGGTCCAAGGTCTGGTCGGGTCCGTCTTCGATTGCCATTTCCTCATAGTGCCCGTTTCGATTCGGTGTCACACACGCGGTCGTGGCTGCCTGTCGAGGGGCGACCCGGTAGAGTCCGTTTTGTCCGACGTAGAGGTTCTCGTCACGGGAACTTTTGTCCGGATGTCGAACGTTCTACTGATGACCGACGGGGAGATCCCCGGTGGGGATCAGAACTTACGAAGGGAAGAGACACGGTGCGCACCTCCAGCAACCCGGTGTTCCGCAACCTGCCCAAGCAGCAGGGCGGCGGATACGCCACATTCGGATCTGCGACGGCTGGAGCCTCGCAGGCCGCAACGTTCGGCCAGCATCCCGGAACACAGGCCGACCCGTACACCACGCAGCCCGCTCAGCGGGCCATGACGATCGACGACGTGGTCACCAAGACCGGCATCACCCTCGGTGTGCTCAGCGTCACGGCGATCATCTCGTACTTCCTGGTCTCGGGTAATCCGGGCTTGGCCATCCCCTTCGTGATCGGCGGCGGCCTCATCGGCTTCGGCTTGGTCATGTTCGCGACGTTCGGTCGCAAGATGGACAACAAGGCAATCGTGCTGGCCTACGCCGCGGCGGAAGGTGTGTTCCTCGGCGCGCTGTCGCTGATGTTCACCGACGTCTCGTTCGGCGGAGTCGGCGGATCGGCACTGATCGGCCAGGCCATCCTCGGCACGTTCGGCGTGTTCTTCGGCATGCTGATCGTCTACAAGACCGGCGCTATTCGCGTCACGCCGCGTCTGACTCGCATGATCGTCGGTGCCCTCATCGGTGTCGTCGTGCTCATGCTCGGCAACCTCGTCGCCAGCTTCTTCATGGACGGTGGATTCGGGCTGCGTGACGGCGGACCCATCGCCATCATCTTCAGCCTCGTCTGCATCGGCATCGCGGCGTTCAGCTTCCTGCTGGACTTCGACCAGGCCGATCAGCTGATCCGCGCACAGGCTCCGGAGAAGGCAGCCTGGGGCGTCGCGCTCGGCCTGACCATCACGTTGGTCTGGCTGTACGTCGAAATCCTGCGTCTGCTGAGCTACTTCCAGAACGACTAGTACTCACGCGAAAAGCCCCGCCCTCCGATTGGCGGATTCTAGGGGTCCTCGCAACACCTGATGGTCAGATGCCTGTCAGTAGATCACGTAAACGCTCGGCTGGAGTTTTCCAGCCGAGCGTTTTGCGTG